>NZ_JBVVPN010000207.1:0-204 GCF_055811035.1 Bradyrhizobium sp. MI1.10 | reverse complement strand
ATCCCGGCCTTCCTGCGCCGCGCCGCCAACTGAACGGTCGCAGGACGGGAGTTACGGTCGTCATGCCGGGGCGCGACCAAATCGCGAGCCCGGGATCCATTGTGAACAAGCGTTCAAGATTAACCCATTCGCCGCTTGCTGGATCAATGCTTTAGCTCGCCGATCGGCGTCGGGACGCCACGCCGATTTACACGCTGGGCCAAC
>NZ_JBVVPN010000206.1:0-206 GCF_055811035.1 Bradyrhizobium sp. MI1.10 | reverse complement strand
AGCACGGCATAAGCCGTCCAACCATCGCGCAGGGAAGGCCGAGTGATTGGCTACACCTGTATGCTGCTGTGCGGTTTCCTTGCGCTACATTTTCGCGCAGCGGACCGCGGGTGCCAGCCGGCACCCGGCCTTCCCTGCGCCCTCTTGGAAAAGAGGGTGGAGCTACCAGGCAAAGCTCGGGCGAAACGCGCCGCGAGGACGCGAAG
>NZ_JBVVPN010000205.1:0-211 GCF_055811035.1 Bradyrhizobium sp. MI1.10 | reverse complement strand
ACCCGGTCCATCCGGGCAACCCTCGTCGCAACATCGAGGGTGAGTCGCCTCATTTTGTGGGGGGACATACAGTCTAGAAGAACGACGTTCGGAATCCCATTGGTTGAAACTGTGCTATCATGCCTCTTGGGATGGCGTTTGCTGTCCCGGAAATCTAGGAGGACATGGCAGTGAAAGTCTCGGCACTTTTGTCCATGGGTATCGTTGTCGC
>NZ_JBVVPN010000204.1:0-218 GCF_055811035.1 Bradyrhizobium sp. MI1.10 | reverse complement strand
GTACGCTTGATGTGCGCCGTGCTTGAGGTCTCACCGGCCGGTTATTATGCCTGGCGCGAGCGTCCGGTGAGCGAGCGGGCAAAATCCAATGCCGCGCTCCTGGCTGTGATCCGGCAGGTCCATCGGGACAGCAGCGGCCGTTACGGTAGCCCCCGCGTCCATGCCGCCCTGCAGGCGCAGGGACGCGATACCAGCCGCGGCCGGGTCGAGCGAATGAT
>NZ_JBVVPN010000203.1:0-221 GCF_055811035.1 Bradyrhizobium sp. MI1.10 | reverse complement strand
CCATTCTGATGTCCCCAGTCAAGCACACAGCGCACGGTTTCTCATCTCCACGAGGACTCATCGTGAAGTTCTTGTGCCGATGGATCGTGCAGAGGAGAAGGCGGGACTCAAAGACGTCGGTGAACAGGCTCTGATGCGCGGGTTGGATACCGCATTTCCGTTTTTTCGTCTGGGGCTGTCCCTGGTCTAGCGTCGGGCGTCGATCGGATGATCGGCCACAT
>NZ_JBVVPN010000202.1:0-230 GCF_055811035.1 Bradyrhizobium sp. MI1.10 | reverse complement strand
CGGCCGCCCCCCGCGGCCCGCCACACCCCCCCAACCACACGGCTCAGGGGCCGCCCACGACCCCCCCCCCCCCCCCCTATCACCCCCCCCCCCCCCCCCCCAACCCCCCCCCCCCCCCCCCCCCCCCCCCCCCCCGCGCCCCCGCCCCCCCGCCCCCCCGGGGGGGGGGGGGCCCCCCGCCCCCCCCCCCCCGCCGGGCCCCCCCCCCCCCCCCCCCCCCCGACCAGCAT
>NZ_JBVVPN010000201.1:0-231 GCF_055811035.1 Bradyrhizobium sp. MI1.10 | reverse complement strand
GCCTAGTTCAAATGACGCCCACCCTTTGGGAAATAATGTTGGTGTGGGGGGGGGGGGGGGGGGGGGGGGGGGGGGTTGTTTTATTGGGGGGGGGGGGGGGGGGGGGGGGGGGGGGGGTTGGTTGTGGGGGGGGGGGGGGGGGGGGGGGGGCGGGCGGGGGCGCCGCGGGCGGGGGGGGGGGCGGGGGGCGGGGGGGGGGGGGGCGGGGCGGGGGCGGGGGGCGGGGGGGGG
>NZ_JBVVPN010000200.1:0-232 GCF_055811035.1 Bradyrhizobium sp. MI1.10 | reverse complement strand
AGTTCAAGCCGGCCCCCGCCCCCCCCCGGGCCCCCCCCGCCCCCCCCGCCCCCCCCGCGGGGGGGGGGCGGGGGGGGGGGCCGGGGGGGGGGGCCCGCGGGGGGGGGGGGGGGGGGGGGCCCCCCCCCCCCCCCCGCCCGGGGGGGGGGGGGGGGGGGGCGCCGCGGGCCCGCGGGGGGGGGGGGGCGGCCCCCCGGCGGCCCCCCCCCCCCCCCCCCCCCAAAGCCTCGGC
>NZ_JBVVPN010000199.1:0-232 GCF_055811035.1 Bradyrhizobium sp. MI1.10 | reverse complement strand
CCCCCCCCCCCCCGCGCCCCCCCCCCCGGCCCGCCCCCCCGCGGGCCCCCCCCCCCCCCCGCCGCCCCCCCCGGCGCGCCGCCCCCCCCCCCCCCGCCGCCCCCCCCCCCCCCCCCCCCCGCGGCCCCCCCCCCCCCCCCCCCCCCCCCCCACCACGGCCGCGGGCCCGACCCCCCCTCGCCCCACCCGGGGCCCCCCCCCCGCCCCCCCTATCCGCATCTATTTCGATGAG
>NZ_JBVVPN010000198.1:0-232 GCF_055811035.1 Bradyrhizobium sp. MI1.10 | reverse complement strand
CGCGCTGAGTTGGGCGCCCGACAAAGGGGCGTCCCCTCCCCCCGTGGGGGGGCGGGCTCGGGCGGGGGTAGCCCAGCAAAAGGTGCTGGTTGTAGATGATGCGCTCAGGGCCGGTGCGCGAAGGAAAGAATCCCCGCGTGGCGCCCCCCCCCCCGCCCCCCCCCCCCCACGGGGGGGGGGGCCGGGGGGGGGGGGTTGGGGGGTTTACTCCCCACGGCGTGCCGCGCACAAC
>NZ_JBVVPN010000197.1:0-232 GCF_055811035.1 Bradyrhizobium sp. MI1.10 | reverse complement strand
CCCCCGTCCTGCGGCCGTCGCCGCCCGCGCCCCCCCCCGCCGCGCCCCCCCCCCCCCCCGCGCCGCGCCCCCCCCCCCCGCCCCCCCCCCCCCCCCCCCCCCCCGCCCCCTCCCGCCCCCCCCCCCCCCCCCCCCCCCCCCCCCCGCCCCCCACCCCCCCCCCCGGCCGCGGCAAAACCCCTGAAGCCATGAAGCCGCGGCGAATTGCCATCAATGCCGCGCCGTCCGGCAA
>NZ_JBVVPN010000196.1:0-232 GCF_055811035.1 Bradyrhizobium sp. MI1.10 | reverse complement strand
AGCCTCCGGCAAACCCGGGGCGGTTCAATGGTGCATTCCGGCTCAATCGGAAGCTATGACTTGAGGGGAGCAACTGACGATGAGCTCAGCACGCTTGTCACAATCTTGAGTCGGCTGGAAGCTAGCACTGTCTGAGATTACTGTACTCATGGTGCTGGGCGCTCGGCGGCGAAGCATCGCAAATAAGTAACCTCCCAGCTTGCTTCTATAGCGGGAGCTCTACAGCATTCTG
>NZ_JBVVPN010000194.1:0-237 GCF_055811035.1 Bradyrhizobium sp. MI1.10 | reverse complement strand
CGGCCTTGTCGCTGATCGTGGTCTTAACCGGTTTGCCGCGGATAACCCCCTGCAAACCCATGTCCTGCATCAATCGCGACACCGTGCAACGAGCAACATCGAAGCCTTCTCACTTGAGCTGCCGCCACACCTTGCGCGCGCCGTAGACGGAGAAGTTCTCATCGAAGACGCGCCGAACCTCGATCTTCAGCGCGGCGTCCTGCCTGGCTCGCGCCGACAGCTTGGCGGGATCGCGCC
>NZ_JBVVPN010000193.1:0-239 GCF_055811035.1 Bradyrhizobium sp. MI1.10 | reverse complement strand
CGGCGGGGGCCGCCAAAAAAACAAATTAAAAACACAGACTAACACCACACCCCCCGCCAAAAAAACCAAAACACACCCCCCACCCCCCCCCCCCCCCCCCAAAAAAAAAAAAAAAAAAACAAAAAAAAAAAAAAAAAAAAAAAAAAACAAAAAAAAAAAAACCCCCCCCACACACCCAACACCAAACCCACCAACAACCCACCCCCCCACCCCAAACCCCACCACCCCCCCCCCCCCCC
>NZ_JBVVPN010000192.1:0-239 GCF_055811035.1 Bradyrhizobium sp. MI1.10 | reverse complement strand
CCTTGATCACCATCTTGGCGGGGGGGGGGGGGGGGGCGGGGCGCCCCCCCCCCCCCCCCCGCGGGGGGGGGGGGGGGCCCCGCCCCCCCCGGGGGGGGGGGGCCCCCCCCCCCCCGGCCGGGGGGGCCCCCCGCCCCCCCCCCCCCCCCCCCCCCCCCCCCAAAAAAAAAAACAACCAACTACAAAGCACCCCCCCTTGGGGTTTGGGGTTTTTTTTTTTTTTTCTCCGGGCCCCGCGG
>NZ_JBVVPN010000191.1:0-241 GCF_055811035.1 Bradyrhizobium sp. MI1.10 | reverse complement strand
CCCCCCCCCCCCCACCCCCCCCCCCCGCCCCCCCCCCCCCCCCCCCCCCCCCCCCCCGCCTCCCCCCCCCCCCGCCCGCCGCCGCGCGCGCCCCCCCCCCCCCCCCCCCCCCCCCCCCCCCCCCCCCCCCCCCCCCCCCCCCCGCCGGCGCCCCCCCCCCCCCCCCCCCCCACCCCCCACCTTGCCGTGGCGCTTGCGCAAATTCGCGGCGACGCTCGTCGGGATCGCGACACCCGAGATC
>NZ_JBVVPN010000190.1:0-243 GCF_055811035.1 Bradyrhizobium sp. MI1.10 | reverse complement strand
GCACAAGAACTTCACGATGAGTCCTCGTGGAGATGAGAAACCGTGCGCTGTGTGCTTGACTGGGGACATCAGAATGGGATGACCCGCCCCGTCCTCTCAGTCAGACTGAGTTGGCTTTTGAAAGGAGGAAGCAATGAGGACACGGAACAAGCCCAGGCCGGCAACAGTGTTTGGGATCGACATTGGCAAGAACCTTTTCCACGTCGTTGGGCTCGACGCCGCCGGAATGCCGATCCAGAAGGC
>NZ_JBVVPN010000189.1:0-245 GCF_055811035.1 Bradyrhizobium sp. MI1.10 | reverse complement strand
ACGCCGGAATAAAGCACCTGGTCGGCAAGGGCAAAGGCATCGGCGAACGTGGTCTTCTCGCTGGCCACCCGGAACAGGTTCTGGTTCGGGATGATCAGCAGGGTGTCGACCGTCTTCAGCAACTCCTCGATGCCGGCTTCGGCAAAGCGCATGCGGCGCTTTCCCTCGAAGTAGAATGGCTTGGTGACCACGCCGATCGTGAGAATGCCGAGCTCGCGCGCGATCCTGGCGACGATGGGGGCAGC
>NZ_JBVVPN010000188.1:0-250 GCF_055811035.1 Bradyrhizobium sp. MI1.10 | reverse complement strand
GCGCGCCGGCACCGGCAGGGGGGGGGGGGGGGGGGGGCGCGGGGGGGGGGGGGGGGGGGGGCGGGGGGGCGGGGCCCCCCCCCCCCCCCCCCCCGCCCCCCCCGCCCCCCCCCCCCCCCCCCCGCCGGGGGCGCCCCCGCCCCCCCCCCCCCCCCCCCCACCCCACCCCCCCCGCCCCACCCGCCCCAAAAATACCGCACCAAGGCAACTAGTGAGGCCCCAGGCCCCCCGGCCGCGCCCGCGACCCATG
>NZ_JBVVPN010000187.1:0-251 GCF_055811035.1 Bradyrhizobium sp. MI1.10 | reverse complement strand
TTACGCGGCCAGGACCTCAAGCGCGTCACCGTCGACACCACGGTGCAGCCGAAGGCCATCACCTTTCCGACCGATGCCAAGCTGCTCCATGCGGCTATCAAGGGGCTCAACCGCCTGGCGAGAAGGCACGCCGTCAGGCTGCGGCAATCCTATTCTCGTGTGGCCAAGGCCGCCGCGATGATGGCGGGCCGCTACGCCCATGCCAAACAGTTCAGCCGGCATCAGCGGCAGTTGCGCATTCTGCGCAGCCG
>NZ_JBVVPN010000186.1:0-252 GCF_055811035.1 Bradyrhizobium sp. MI1.10 | reverse complement strand
GCGATTGATGCAGGACATGGGTTTGCAGGGGGTTATCCGCGGCAAACCGGTTAAGACCACGATCAGCGACAAGGCCGCGCCATGCCCGCTGGATCACGTCAACCGCCAGTTCAGGGCGCCAAGGCCGAACGTCCTTTGGCTCTCCGACTTCACCTATGTCGCGACCTGGAGCGGATTCGTCTACGTCGCCTTCGTCATCGACGCCTATGCCCGCAGGATCGTGGGCTGGCGGGCCTCGCGCACGGCGCACGC
>NZ_JBVVPN010000185.1:0-257 GCF_055811035.1 Bradyrhizobium sp. MI1.10 | reverse complement strand
GAGAAGCGCGTGCTTGCCGCTGCTGTGGCCGCGATTTCCAATCCATTGATCGAGAATCCCTCGATCAAGCGCGCCAGCGGCCTCATCATCTCCATCACCGGCGGCAAAGATCTCATGCTGTACGAAGTCGACGAAGCTGCGACCCGCATTCGCGACGAGGCCGACCCGGACGCCAACATCATCGTCGGCGCGTCGTTTGACGATAGCCTCGACGGTATCGTCCGCGTCTCAGTGGTGGCGACCGGAATCGATAATCT
>NZ_JBVVPN010000184.1:0-259 GCF_055811035.1 Bradyrhizobium sp. MI1.10 | reverse complement strand
ACGGGTGGGCGACTTCAAATCGGAATGGTGGGCGAGATCATCTCGGAATCCTGGGCGACATCGACCGGAATCCGCACCCTTCGCGAGCTTCTTTCAAAAAAATGGTAGGGCCCGCCGCCAAGCGCGCTGCGGTCGCGCATCTGCAGGCCGTCATGAGCCTGTCGGAGCGGCGGGCCTGTTCGATTGTCGGAGCGGATCGGAAGATGATCCGCTATCGCTCCAGCCGTCCTCCGGACGCGACTCTCCGTGGCCGGCTGCG
>NZ_JBVVPN010000183.1:0-262 GCF_055811035.1 Bradyrhizobium sp. MI1.10 | reverse complement strand
CGCCGCCGCAGCGTAACGCTGGCGCTGCTGTGGGAGGAATACCGCGGCCATCATCCCGACGGCTACGGCTACAGCCGTGCGGATTCCGATCGATGTCGCCCAGGATTCCGAGATGATCTCGCCCACCATTCCGGGATGATGTCGCCCGGGTGACGAGGCCTCTTCTGGCTCCCATAGGGTCAACTCTTTCGGCTTTGCGAAGGGGACCCTGGATGCCGACGGAGAGGCTTGCGATGCGCCGTGTGCGCGATGTGATCAGAAT
>NZ_JBVVPN010000182.1:0-272 GCF_055811035.1 Bradyrhizobium sp. MI1.10 | reverse complement strand
CAGTATCCCAGAGGCGATTGTGATTGAGCCGAGAGGCTGCGGCGTACTGGATGCCCCGCTTTCGCGGGGCATGGCAGCGGAGGGTGAGGAGCGGACGGAACGCCCCTACCCCTTCTTCTTGACGTCCTTGACGTTGGTGAACGCGATGCCTTCGGCCCGTTCCCTGGTGTAGCCGAGATAGAACTCGTTCCGCGCCAGATAGACGGGATCGCCGTCGACATCGTCGGCGATGCTGGAGGTGTTGGCGGCGATGAAGGTGTCGAGCTTCTTGC
>NZ_JBVVPN010000181.1:0-275 GCF_055811035.1 Bradyrhizobium sp. MI1.10 | reverse complement strand
ATATTGTAACAAGTACTGCAACGATACCAAAGATGAACATCCAATTTGGGTGTTTATAATCACCGACAATTGATTTCTTTTTACTTGCAATCAAAATTGCACCTAACGTAATAGGTAAGATCCATCCATTTATCGCGCCTGCTATAATTAAAAGGCTGATTGGTTTTCCAATAAATAAGAAAATCATTGTTGAAATAACGATAAACACAATCACAATCAAATTACTTCTTTCGTTAAGTGATTTATGAAGTGTTTTTAAAAATGTTGCGCTTGTG
>NZ_JBVVPN010000180.1:0-280 GCF_055811035.1 Bradyrhizobium sp. MI1.10 | reverse complement strand
GGATGAAGGGGTATCCCCTCCCCTCGTGTCGCAAATCCTGCTCCGGCTGCTCGATCATCCCGACGCGATCTGAGTGGGGCTTTCCTGCAAGCAATCGTGTCACTGACGCTCCCATCCGCTTGCGCCCGCCACATCAACGTCACGGTAGCCGCGTATATGGCAGGCAGGAGACCAAAGGATGCGCTCGATAAGCCCGATGTTCGATGATGCGGTGATCGACTGCGTCGCAAGCGACCGCGCATCCACCGTCCAGGAACTCTTCCAGGGGTGACTACACGAA
>NZ_JBVVPN010000179.1:0-299 GCF_055811035.1 Bradyrhizobium sp. MI1.10 | reverse complement strand
AGCCGAAATGGCTCAGCACGATCGTCTCAAGATCGATGCGGGTATCCAGGTCTACTTCTGCGACCCGCAAAGCCCATGGCAGCGCGGCACTAACGAGAACACCAACGGGCTGCTGCGGCAGTACTTCCCGAAAGGCACGGACCTGAGCATCCACAGCGCCGAAGAGATATCCGCTGTGGCAGCGGCCCTCAATGCCCGACCGCGGAAGACACTAGGCTGGAAAACGCCGGCGGAGGCGCTTGACGATCTTCTGTTATGAGTGAAAGTAACTGGTGTTGCGA
Organism: Bradyrhizobium sp. MI1.10; assembly: GCF_055811035.1. Classification (NCBI taxonomy): domain Bacteria; kingdom Pseudomonadati; phylum Pseudomonadota; class Alphaproteobacteria; order Hyphomicrobiales; family Nitrobacteraceae; genus Bradyrhizobium; species Bradyrhizobium sp. MI1.10. The sequence goes on along the minus strand of NZ_JBVVPN010000179.1, from coordinate 18 downwards.
CGACCGTTTGAATCCGCC
>NZ_JBVVPN010000178.1:0-312 GCF_055811035.1 Bradyrhizobium sp. MI1.10 | reverse complement strand
TCGCCACGCCGCTCACCATCGCGGCCGGTACGACCTACGTGGTCTCGGTCAATATCAACAGTTACTACGTCTCCACCACCCAAGGCTTCGCGTCCGGCATCAGCAATGGTGGCCTGAACGCTGCGGCCGGCGCCGGCGTCTACGACTCCACTGGCGGCGTCTTCCCGACCAACGTCTATCAGAACGCAAACTACTTCCGCGACGTCGTATTCGCCGCAGGCTCGACAAATCCTAACAATCACCCCGGCGCGGTGGGCGTCAGCGGGACGCCAACGCAGAACCAGATTTTGACCGCGACGGTGAGCGATACGG
>NZ_JBVVPN010000177.1:0-317 GCF_055811035.1 Bradyrhizobium sp. MI1.10 | reverse complement strand
CGCCAGTCACCCGCCAGATCCTCGATGATGCGCAACATGCGAGGCGAGAGCACATCGGTGCGCGTCGCGAGGATACCCGGCAACTCGGACCGCAGGGAGCGCAGGCCTTGCCGCACGGCGATGCCCCGCTCCAGCAGGAACGCACGGATCTGATTGATGACGCCGGTGCGCTGACCGACTAATCGCTCGCGCACGCGGTGCAGCGCCTGCAGGTCGAGCTGGTCGGCGGTCTTGGTTGCGACGAACTTCATGGTCGGGCGTTGGACCGCCTCGGCGATGGCTTCCGCATCTCGGAAGTCATTCTTCTGTCCCTTCGA
>NZ_JBVVPN010000176.1:0-321 GCF_055811035.1 Bradyrhizobium sp. MI1.10 | reverse complement strand
AAGTAGAATGGCTTGGTGACCACGCCGATCGTGAGAATGCCGAGCTCGCGCGCGATCCTGGCGACGATGGGGGCAGCCCCGGTGCCGGTGCCGCCGCCCATGCCGGCTGTCACGAACACCATGTGTGCGCCAGTCAATTGTTCGCGGATCGTATCGATCGCCTCTTCGGCTGCGGCGCGTCCCAATTCCGGCTGTGAGCCGGCGCCGAGGCCTGCGGTCACCTTTGTGCCGAGCTGGATGAGGCGCCTCGCCTTCGACATGGCCAGCGCCTGCGCGTCGGTATTGGCGACCACGAACTCGACCCCTTGCAGCCCGGCCGTG
>NZ_JBVVPN010000175.1:0-326 GCF_055811035.1 Bradyrhizobium sp. MI1.10 | reverse complement strand
GCTCGGCTTCGGCTGGCGGGATGTTGCCGATGGGCTCCAGGAGCCGTCGGTTGTTGAACCAGTCCACCCATTCCAGGGTCGCGAACTCGACGGCCTCGAAGCTGCGCCATGGCCCGCGCCGATGGATCACCTCGGCCTTGTAGAGGCCGTTGATGGTTTCGGCGAGAGCGTTGTCATAGGAATCTCCGACACTACCAACGGAAGGCTCGACGCCAGCTTCAGCCAAGCGCTCGGTGTACTTGATAGAGACGTATTGGGCGGATTCAAACGGTCGTCGCAACACCAGGAGTTTGGAGGTTGCGATGAACGTTGTAAGGCGCAGATCG
>NZ_JBVVPN010000174.1:0-339 GCF_055811035.1 Bradyrhizobium sp. MI1.10 | reverse complement strand
TCTTTTGCGTTTTTACACAGCCAGGGTCAATCGCGTCACTTTGGCCGCGTGCCGTTCTCTACCGGTCTACCCCTGTGAACGGATATCGTCAGACCGCCTCGGCATGTCTCAATAGGCCAACAGGCGACATGGTACCACCACAGCAAAAAATCCCGGCACTTGGCCGGGATCGATACTTCACGCCTTTTTGGTAAACCAAATCGTTGGAGCTTTCGCCACTCCCGCTTTCTGCATGGCATTATTCAATTCAGCACTCTCCGCAAAGGCTTGCGCAGCTTCAATCGTGGCAAACTCGTGAGTTACTGTGATGTCATTGGGATTTTCGACTGCTCGGTAGAC
>NZ_JBVVPN010000173.1:0-339 GCF_055811035.1 Bradyrhizobium sp. MI1.10 | reverse complement strand
GCACGCCTCAGTTTTATCGGACAAAGGGCAAGCGTCCGATGGCATCAGTGCAACCCGGAAATGAAATAGCTCCAAGCAGTGGCCGGTATTATACTGGTGCTACTGGAAGTGCTGTTTCTAGCGTTCGTGGAAAGATTGCTACGACCAGTCTGGGAGGAACATCTGATGACGACTATGTTTGTTAGACACACGGTTTCCGACTACAAGACCTGGCGGAAAGTTTACGACGATTTTGCTCCTGTTCAGAAGGCGAAGGGCGTAGCAGCCGAGGCTGTCTACCGAGCAGTCGAAAATCCCAATGACATCACAGTAACTCACGAGTTTGCCACGATTGAAGCT
>NZ_JBVVPN010000172.1:0-360 GCF_055811035.1 Bradyrhizobium sp. MI1.10 | reverse complement strand
CCCGATCATGAAGCGGGTCTCGATCCCCGGCCGGCCGTTCTCGCTGTAGAGCGGCGCGATCTCGCCGTCGATCCAGTCCCAATCGATCTTGCCGGCAAGCAGAACCAACTCGTGCTTCAGATTGATGATCTGGTCCAGCCGCGCCCGGAACAGATCGTTCGATCCCGTCGTCTTGTGCTTCTTCGGCCGCATCGTTCCCTCCGATGCACCACAGAATCATGGGCCGCAGGGAAAGGGAATCCAAAAGCGAAATTGCAGGATTTGGCGGCTTCAAGCCCCCAATCTGCGGATTCCGGGGATTGCGGCCAGGGATTCCGATTGAACGCGACCATGCATTCCGATCGAAGGCGGCCACCTGTT
>NZ_JBVVPN010000171.1:0-379 GCF_055811035.1 Bradyrhizobium sp. MI1.10 | reverse complement strand
CTGGCGAGCGCGACTTTCACCAACGAGGGCAGCAGTGGCTGGCAGACCGTCACGTTCAGCAATCCCGTGTCCATCGCGGCTGGCACCACCTACGTCGCGAGCTTTCACAGCAACGGCCATTATGCTGCCACCGCCAACTACTTCACCACCGCTCGCACCAGCGGTCCACTCACGGCTCCTGCCAACAATAATGGCGTCTACACTTACGGAACAAGCAATCTGTTCCCGACCAGCACCTACAAAGCCGCCAACTACTGGGTGGACGTCGTGTTCAGCGGATCCTCCACCACGAATAATACGCAGCCCACCGCGGTTGTTGATGTTGGTGATGCCACCGAGAAGGGCGGGGTGAACAACAGCACCGGTGGCACGGCGGCCA
>NZ_JBVVPN010000170.1:0-385 GCF_055811035.1 Bradyrhizobium sp. MI1.10 | reverse complement strand
ATGGGCTTTGCGGGTCGCAGAAGTAGACCTGGATACCCGCATCGATCTTGAGACGATCGTGCTGAGCCATTTCGGCTCCCTGATCCCAGGTTAGCGAACGGCGCAGCTCTTCGGGCAAAGTGATGATGGTGCGCGTGATCGCGTCGCGCACGGCTTCGGCCCCATGTCCCGCAAGGGCTGGCCCGTTCTTCGCGCGCGGAGCTTCGCCATGCCCCGCCAACCGTGGAAGGTGCAAGAGCATCGTAAAGCGCGTCGTGCGCTCGACCAGCGTTCCGATTGCCGAGCTGCCAAGACCGAGGATAAGGTCCCCCTCCCAATGTCCCGGCACTGCTCGATCGGCAGCTTCAGCAGGGCGCTCACTGATCATGATCTCCGGCGAGACAAA
>NZ_JBVVPN010000169.1:0-390 GCF_055811035.1 Bradyrhizobium sp. MI1.10 | reverse complement strand
TAACTCCCGTCCTGCGACCGTTCAGTTGGCGGCGCGGCGCAGGAAGGCCGGGATATCGAGAATAGCTTCATCGGGCGTATTGGGCGCAGCTGTGCGGCCGTAAGGATCGAGCAGCCGGTCGGCGGCGTGGCGCGCATATTCCGGAGCCGCCCTTGCCGGTTGCCCTACGGGCTGTTGCGCTTCGGAGCGGAGCGGCGGGCTTTCCGCTTGCGGAAGAGGTGCACTGCGCTCGATGCGGCGGCCGTCGTTGCGCAGCCTGCCCGCGAGCTGGGCGATGGCGGTTTCCACCGGTTGCGCCCGAGACTCCGGGTCGAGATTATCGATTCCGGTCGCCACCACTGAGACGCGGACGATACCGTCGAGGCTATCGTCAAACGACGCGCCGACGAT
>NZ_JBVVPN010000168.1:0-402 GCF_055811035.1 Bradyrhizobium sp. MI1.10 | reverse complement strand
ATCGTCGGCGCGTCGTTTGACGATAGCCTCGACGGTATCGTCCGCGTCTCAGTGGTGGCGACCGGAATCGATAATCTGGACCCGGCGTCTCAGGCGCAACCGGTGGAAACCGCCATCGCCCAGCTCGCGGCCAGGCTGCGCAACGACGGCCGCCGCATCGCCGATCGCATCGAGCGCAGTGCACCCCTTCCGCAAGTGGAAAGCCCGCCGCTCCGCTCCGAAGCGCGACAGCCCGTGGGGCAACCGTCAAGGGCGGCTCCGGACTATGCGCGCCACGCCGCCGACCGGCTGCTCGATCCTTACGGCCGCACCGCTGCGCCCAATGCGCCCGATGAAGCTATTCTCGATATCCCGGCCTTCCTGCGCCGCGCCGCCAACTGAACGGTCGCAGGACGGGAGTTA
>NZ_JBVVPN010000167.1:0-473 GCF_055811035.1 Bradyrhizobium sp. MI1.10 | reverse complement strand
CGCACTCCGTCGCACTCGGTAAAGACGCCGATCGGGGGATTCTTTCGCTCCGCTGCCACCTGAAACGCGATGTTGCCGAGGATCAAAACGACAAGTCCTGCCAAAACGATCATCAGCACGGCTTCTGTTGTGGACATGGTGTCAACCTATATGCGCGATGGCGGGTACCTCGGATTGGGCGCACCGAGGCCGCTTAGGGCCGATGCTGATTCGGCTCCCTCGTTGTGAGCCGCGCGCCCCAGCCGAAAGCAAGCAACCGCGCGTGCGTGATCCGCGTTCGCTTCCATCCTTTGCCGCAGCGGATACGGCTTGCAGTTATCGTCCCGACAGAGCGGTGAGCTCTTGGGGCGGATTGATGCGCCAGACCGGATAAGCCGCCAGTTCTTTCGAATGCTGCCCGACCATATCGAGCCGTCTGTTTGTAAACTCCGTAATGACGCCAAAAAATTCAGTCGGTGACTTGATCGTCGCAA
>NZ_JBVVPN010000166.1:0-484 GCF_055811035.1 Bradyrhizobium sp. MI1.10 | reverse complement strand
CGGCTGCGCAGAATGCGCAACTGCCGCTGATGCCGGCTGAACTGTTTGGCATGGGCGTAGCGGCCCGCCATCATCGCAGCGGCCTTGGCCACGCGAGAATAGGATTGCCGGAGCCTGACGCTGTGCCTTCTCGCCAGGCGGTTGAGGCCCTGGATGGCCGCATGAAGCAGCTTGGCGTCGGTCGGGAAGGTGATGGCCTTCGGCTGCACCGTGGTGTCGACCGTGACGCGCTTGAGGTCCTGGCTGCGTAAGGCGCCGGCTTCGTGCGCCACCCGCAGGCTCTCGGCCAGCAGCAGCTCCAACTTGTCGCCGAGCCGCTTGCGCCAATGGCTCAGGTCCGAGCGTTCGTGCGGGAAAGCGTGCCGGAAAAACTCTTCGCCGGTGAAGAACTGGAAATAAGGGTCGTGGACCCAGCGCTCGCACACCCCCTCATCGGACAGCCCGTAGATATGCTTGAGCAACAACAGCCCGATCATGAAGCGGG
>NZ_JBVVPN010000165.1:0-485 GCF_055811035.1 Bradyrhizobium sp. MI1.10 | reverse complement strand
GCTATGGCTTCCGGATTGATCACGAAGTCAGCCCCATCTCGGCTTGAACGAAAGGAGAGGACACGCAACTTTGGGCGAAGCGGGGATTTACGCCGCCGATCTTTCCCTTGTTCCACGGACGTGCTTCGAGACGTTCTCATTGATTCTTGGACATCGATCATGATGACTTCCTCGTTAATGAGGTTGGCCATTCTCAAGCCGATAAGTCCGAACCTGCGTCGGCTTTCAGACGATTGGAGACGTAGCGCCCAAACGTGCCCGCGCGGTAACCCGGTTTGGATCAGCAAACACCGTTCGGAATGATTTCTGGTATTGGCCCATCGGCGAAGTAACGTGACGCGTGTCGAGCGTCCGCTTATTGAGGAAGCGCAGACAAGCTTTGCTCAGGTTGAGTTCTTCGCATTTTGACCCAATGTATGGTCCGGCCGCGCGTTGCAAGAGGTTTCGTCAACCTGGCAGATGCGGTCTTGCATCAATGTATCCGG
>NZ_JBVVPN010000164.1:0-487 GCF_055811035.1 Bradyrhizobium sp. MI1.10 | reverse complement strand
GCACAAGAACTTCACGATGAGTCCTCGTGGAGATGAGAAACCGTGCGCTGTGTGCTTGACTGGGGACATCAGAATGGAATGGTCCGGCCGTGCTCCGGCCCTGCCAGTACGAGAAGCTGGCAAGGGGCGCCCAAGACAAGGAGCACGCCATGTCTCAGAAACTCGACGCTTCGCCCGCCGTCATCGGCATCGATATCGGCAAGAACTCGTTCCACATCATTGGCCAGAATCAGCGCGGCGGCATCGTGCTGCGGCAGAAGTGGTCGCGCGGCCAGGTGGAAACGCGGCTCGCCAACCTGCCGCCGTGCTTGATCGGCATGGAGGCCTGCGTCGGCGCGCATCACCTCAGTCGCAAGCTGCAAACGCTTGGCCACGACGCCCGCTTGATGCCGGCGAAATACGTGCGCCCCTATTCGAAGGGACAGAAGAATGACTTCCGAGATGCGGAAGCCATCGCCGAGGCGGTCCAACGCCCGACCATGAAGTT
>NZ_JBVVPN010000163.1:0-488 GCF_055811035.1 Bradyrhizobium sp. MI1.10 | reverse complement strand
ATGAAGACGCGACGGGGATTTTGCGTGTCGTGGCCGCGATATCCCTTGTCGACATAGGCCCGCTCGATCGGACAGCCAGTGAGCGCCTCGGTGCGGTCGATGACGTCCCGCAGGGTATGACCGTCGTAGGGATTATCGGGCAGCGACCTGGCGTGCAGTACGAACAGGCCACCGGGCGCCCGGCGGTTGTTGGTGACGATGGAGGCCTTCACGCCGAACTCGTAAGGCGCGGCGGCCTTGCCTTTGCCGATGCATTCCACCTCCGGGGCATGGAAGGAATAAAGCTTCCAGCCGCGCTGGCGCTGCTGCTGCGAGCGGATTTGCACGGCCCGGCCAAGCGGGAGGGCGAATGCCTCCTCCAATGCCGGCTGGCCCTCGATCTTGCGGCGGATGTCGCGGATGATGCGGCCGAGCCGGCTGCGCAGAATGCGCAACTGCCGCTGATGCCGGCTGAACTGTTTGGCATGGGCGTAGCGGCCCGCCATCAT
>NZ_JBVVPN010000162.1:0-518 GCF_055811035.1 Bradyrhizobium sp. MI1.10 | reverse complement strand
CCGCGCCCGCCCCCCCCCCCGCCGCCCCCACCCCCCCCCCCCCACCCCCCGCCCCCGCCCCCCCCCCCCCCCCCCCCCGCCCGGCCGCCGCCCGCGCCCCCGCCCCCCCCCCCCCCCCCCCGTCATCATTTGACGCATGCGCGCAAGTCCTACTTGCGCATACTTGAACGGCTCCGCACCTCGATTACGTCCGGGAGGATTGCAACGAATTGAGGAGCACAGGATGCGCATCTTTGTTGCGGGCGCGACCGGCGCGGTCGGTCGGTATCTTGTTCCGGCGCTGGTCGCCGCGGGTCATTCGGTGATCGGCACGACACGGAATGCGGCAAAAACAGATTTGGTGCGTCGATTGGGTGCAGAGCCGGTCGTCGCCGACGGCCTCGATGCCGGCAGCATGCACGCTGCGGTGATTGCGGCAAAGCCCGACGCCGTCATTCACCAGATGACGGATCTCGCGGCCGCCACGGACCTCCGGCATTTCGATCGGGCCTTCGCGCGAACCAACGAGCTCCGCACCC
>NZ_JBVVPN010000161.1:0-533 GCF_055811035.1 Bradyrhizobium sp. MI1.10 | reverse complement strand
AGGTTTTCGAAGACACCGACCAGGAAGCCGCCGACCACGGCGCCGAACGGGCTGGTCAGTCCGCCGAGCACCGCCGCAGCGAAGCCGTAGATCAGCACGCCGCCCATCATGTTGGGCTCGAGGAACACCACCGGTGCGATCAGCATGCCGGCGATCGCACCGATGGCGGACGCCATGCCCCAGCCCAGCGCAATCATCCAGCTGGTGTTGATGCCGACCAGCCGCGCCGATTCAGGCACGGAGGCGGCCGCGCGCATGGCGAGGCCGATCTTGGTGTACTGGAAGAAGAAGTAGAGTCCGAGCAGCAGCAGCACGGTGACGCCGATCATGCCCGCCTGGTGGGTCGAGATCAGCTGGCTGCCGAGGAATGGTGAGGAGCCGAACGGGGTCGGATACTGCTTGATGGTGAAGTCCCAGATCAGGCCGGCCGAGGAGTTGATGATCGCGAACAGCGCAATGAAGCCGGCGACGTTGGTCAGCACCGGCGCCTTGGCGAGCGGCTTGAACAGGATGCGCTCGATCGCGATGCCGCC
>NZ_JBVVPN010000160.1:0-569 GCF_055811035.1 Bradyrhizobium sp. MI1.10 | reverse complement strand
GGTCATCCGGTAAGGCATCCACCCGAGGCTCAATGAGAGGAACCTCGTGTTTAGAGTCATCATAAAGCCCAAGGGGCGGTTCAATCGAGACTGCCGCAACAGAGCGAAGTAAATCCTGTTTCGGGCTTCGAACAATGGCCTGCTTGTTCTGTTGGGCCCGCGCGGCCATTTTCGGATTGCGGGCGCGCTTCGGCGCTGTCGCCGGCTTGCGTTTGCTCATCTGACACTCCAAGAAAATGGGGGGGCGACCACAACGGTCATTTCTGAAAGGACAACAGGCTTTGTGACGTGGCGTTCCAAGCCCTTGCATTGTTGGAGTCCTGCATGAACTGAGATCAATCGGACGTTCTGCGCTGTCGAGGATGATTTTAGGTAGCAACTCCAACCAACAAACGTCTAGCTGGCGATCTTCCAGACCTATGCTCAACGGCGTCAGTCTGAGAACGATCGGGCCTCCGCACGTGGCGCTCTCCAAAGGACCGCTTTATCGCGGACGTTCTCATCACGGACGTCAAGCCGCCCGGAGACATCGACGGATGGCACATACCGAACGTTGCCGAGAGGATTAT
>NZ_JBVVPN010000159.1:0-612 GCF_055811035.1 Bradyrhizobium sp. MI1.10 | reverse complement strand
GCACGCCTCAGTTTTATCGGACAAAGGGCAAGCGTCCGATGGCATCAGTGCAACCCGGAAATGAAATAGCTCCAAGCGGTGGCCGGTATTATACTGGTGCTACTGGAAGTGCTGTTTCAAGCGTTCGTGGAAAGATTGCTACGACCAGTCTGGGAGGAACATCTGATGACGACCATGTTTATTAGACACACGGTTTCCGACTACAAGACCTGGCGGAAAGTTTACGACGATTTTGCTCCGGTTCAGAAGGCGAAGGGCGTAACAGCCGAGGCTGTCTACCGAGCAGTCGAAAATCCCAATGACATCACAGTAACTCACGAGTTTGCCACGATTGAAGCTGCGCAAGCCTTCGCGGAGAGTGCTGAATTGAAGAATGCCATGCAGAATGCGGGAGTGGCGAAAGCTCCAACGATTTGGTTTACAAAAAAGGCGTGAAGTATCGATCCCGGCCAAGTGCCGGGATTTTTTGCTGTGGTGGTACCATGTCGCCTGTTTGCCCATTGAGACATGCCGAGGCGGTCTGACGATATCCGAACACAGGGGTAGACCGGTAGAGAACGGCACGCGGCCAAAGTGACGCGATTGACCCTGGCTGTGTAAAAACGCAAAAGA
>NZ_JBVVPN010000158.1:0-653 GCF_055811035.1 Bradyrhizobium sp. MI1.10 | reverse complement strand
GTCGTCCGTGAACAAGGCTCTAAGCGATTGAGCAGGAGTCAGTTTTCCGGTTGCGGCGGCATTTGAGATTGCAGGGATTGGGGGCTTGAGGCCCCCAAATCTTGCAATTGTCGTTTGTGGATTCCCTTTCGCTGCGGACCATGATTCTGTGGTGCATCGGAGGGGCCGATGCGACCGAAGAAGCACAGGACGACGGGATCGAACGATCTGTTCCGGGCGCGGCTGGACCAGATCATCAACATGAAGCACGAGCTGGTTCAGCTCGCCGGCAAGATCGATTGGGACTGGATCGACGGCGAGGTCGCGCCGCTCTACAGCGAGAATGGCCGGCCCGGGATCGAGACCCGGTTCATGATCGGGCTGCTGTTGCTCAAGCACACTTACGGGCTGTCCGATGAGGGCGTTTGCGAGCGCTGGGTTCACGACCCGTATTTCCAGTTCTTCACCGGGCAAGAGTTCTTTCAGCATGCCTTCCCGCACGAGCGCTCGGACCTGAGCCATTGGCGCAAGCGGCTCGGCGACAAGTTGGAGCTGCTGCTGGCGGAGAGCCTGCGGGTGGCGCACGAGGCCGGCGCGTTACGCGGCCAGGACCTCAAGCGCGTCACCGTCGACACCACGGTGCAGCCGAAGGCCATCACCTTTCCGACCGATGC
>NZ_JBVVPN010000157.1:0-671 GCF_055811035.1 Bradyrhizobium sp. MI1.10 | reverse complement strand
TCCTTGGCGGTCCACGAGCTTGCTACTAACGCGTTGAAGTACGGCGCTCTGAGCGTGACAAGCGGCCGCGTGTCGGTCGTGTGGTCATCCGAAGATCAGGCGGGTGATCAAAAGTTTGTATTAGTTTGGCAAGAATTCGGAGGCCCATCTGTGTCGGAGCCCACCGTTAAAGGCTTTGGCTCACGCCTCATCTCGAGAACACTGGAAGACGATTTCCGAGGGACGGTTACTGTGTCCTACGGATCGAGCGGGCTCACTTGCCGTCTCACCGCCCCCGTTGCAAATCTAGAGACTTCACCACAATAGCAGAAGTCTTTTACCCGAGCTACGTTGACCAAGGCCAAGACGAGGCGCCCGCTCGCGGGTCCACCGGCATCGAGGCGAGTGTTCGCGAGGCAATCTAGAACTTGCGGTATGGCCCCAAGCCGAAGAGCGCCTCAGTTAACGTGATGTCCGCTTTCGGTGATAGAATGGGCGCCGAGTTGCACTCGCGTCGACCGTCGCTTTTGACCATGTATGGTCCGGCCGCGCGTTGCAAGAGGTTTCGTCAACCTAGCAGATGCGGTCTTGCATCAATGTATCCGGCCTCTGATTGAGCGTGTTGTGCTCCGGGCCATCATGGATATCAGCGCGCATTCGAGCTAATTAGCGGACAGGCCTCGAACGGGCCA
>NZ_JBVVPN010000156.1:0-673 GCF_055811035.1 Bradyrhizobium sp. MI1.10 | reverse complement strand
ACACATCACTCACGGGCGTTATGCTCAGGATGTAGAGGCCCTCATCCAAGGGTAACAGAGCGAGTTCACGAGCGCGGAAGAAGGTTGTCGATGTGACGATCCCGTCCGCTCTACCAACACGCTTTCGGCGCGATACCAACGGCCCTACCAAAAAAAGTCACCGGATGGAGACCCCGGAGGGAGCAGCGCCTTGGCTTCGGCGTTTGCCTGCTCAACCATGCCGACTGTGACGCGCCGTCTCTTTCGGTCGAGGGATGAGTGTTGGCCGCGCGGCAACGCCCGATAGCGCTGCCCACCAACTAAGTCAGGTTCGCGCTCCTATCGCTAACCAAGGCGACCCGATATCTTCTCGGGGTGATTGAGTTTTGATCGACTTTTGAACCCTGCAAATTTAACCGCGCTTCCGGTGGGGAGCTTTGTTCATGCAAATCGATTTGAGGTCCGCCGAGCGCAGCCCGGCGAGGGATGCTGAGGTGGAGGACTGCCCCTCCGATATTACAACTGCGAGTAAACCCGCCGCGCGAAAGACAACGCCGAAAACACGCACTGGCCGCTCATTCCATTTCCTGACGGTTGGTACGCGACGTCGTGAAACGGTCGAGATCGGCGCCTTACGCGTTGGCGCGGGTCGGGTCGCGGCGGATCGACCGCGCCGATCCGTGCCGGCGTTAGT
>NZ_JBVVPN010000155.1:0-715 GCF_055811035.1 Bradyrhizobium sp. MI1.10 | reverse complement strand
GGGGTCAGGCGCACCATGCTCAAGCGGCTCCACGCAGGGGCAGCGCCAATTGGATACCGAACGGGCGGGTCGCGTTTGCCTCGATGAAGGCCTGCAAGGCCGGCTTGATCTCGGCGCGCCCTGTGACGCGCTCGGCCAGCTCGTCAGCGATGTCGCTGGTCGCATCGCGAGACCAGCCCTCGATCGCGTTGAAGGCGACGATTCTGACCGGATAGGCGTACTGGCCGGAGAGCAGGTCGCGGATGATGGTCTCGAAGTCGGTATCCTGCTCGTCGGTCTCCCGCCAGGAGCAGCCAGCGCGGGCGCCGAAGTCTTCCAGCACCAGGTAAACATCCCGATCGAGACGATCCAGCGGAACGATCGACGGCGCATGACGCATGACGCAACTCCTACTCAAAGAGGAGCAATCGCCCTGCTAGAGGATCGTTCCGGCCGCACATGGCCAACCAAACCGGGACCGGGGCCGATCATTGAGGTCGCCCGCTTAGGTCTTATCGTCTGTAGCGGGGGGAGAATTGGCTGGCAAATGCAATTCGAGCAGGAGCCTTTGCTGCTTTGTTACGGCCATTTGATCCCGCGTGTCCTCGCGGAGGGAGATGAACCGCCCCGGGTTTGCCGGAGGCTCCAACTCCTGAGAAGATGGAGCCATGACAAGCAAGACCACGAACAAGTTTTCGCCTGAAGTCCGCGACCGTGCGGTTCGGATGGTTCTGGA
>NZ_JBVVPN010000154.1:0-727 GCF_055811035.1 Bradyrhizobium sp. MI1.10 | reverse complement strand
GATAATGCGCGGCGGGGTGACCTGAACAACATCTGCCAAGACATCTTCCAGTGCCGTGCCGATCGTTTGCTCGCCTTTGCGCTCGATTACGGGTGGCGGAGTGACCTGAACGATATCCGCCGCGGCATCCACCGGTGCCGTACCGATCGTTTGCTCGTCTTTGCCCTCGACGACGGATGGTGGCGTGACTTGAACGTCATCCGGCGCGCGATCTACCGGTGGGCTGGCAGCGGTCGCATCATCATTTCCCGCGCGATGCGCGCCCAATGAGGTTCGCGCCCCAAGCGGCTGCACAAGTTTCTGATCCGATAGCATCTTCCGCGTTGGTTCGTGCGGTTTGAGCTTCGTCCGCTGAGCTTTGTGAACCTTGTGGAGGTCAGGCGCGGGCGTCGCGTGTCTCCACATATCCCACCGAGGGCGCGGCGCGCGTTCGCGGAGCGGATAAAAAGCACCGTCAGGAAGCCAGCCGTCACCAGACCAAGCCTTGCTCCGTTGGATCTGCGTGCCCAGCCGGTTCGGGTAAGGCAAACCGTATTCACCGGCATGAGGATCGCCCCCACCATAACCGCCACCGCCACCGGCACCGCCGCTACCGGCTCCCGCACCACCAGCGCCACCGGCACCGCCGCCACCGGCTCCCGCGCCGCCACCGGCACCGCCGCCACCAGCTCCCGCACCACCGGCGCCACCACCGCGAGCTCCCCCGCCACTACCGCCGCCACCGCCC
>NZ_JBVVPN010000153.1:0-752 GCF_055811035.1 Bradyrhizobium sp. MI1.10 | reverse complement strand
CACGGCAGCCTGGTGCTCAATGCCTCGGGCGCCTTCACGTACGTGGTCAACGAGACGGATCCAGCCGTGCAGGCCTTGCGGCTGTCGACCAACACGCTCACCGACGTGTTCAATTACACGATGCGCGACACCGCCGGCGCCACGTCATCGACAACGTTCACCGTTACCATTCATGGCGCCAACGACGCGCCAGTGCTGGCCGTCCAGACCGGCGATCAGACCGCGACAGTCGGCACGTCATTCTCCTTAACGCTGCCAGCGGGCACCTTCACCGACGTCGATTCCGGGGATTCGCTCGCCTATACAGCGACCGCCGCCGATGGCACGGCACTTCCCGCATGGCTGACCTTCGATGCCACGACTCGGACCTTCAGCGGGACACCAACGTCCACCAGTGCTGGCACCCTCAGCGTCAAGACATCGGTCACCGATTTCGGCGGTCTGTCAGCCAGCGAGACGTTCAATCTCGCGGTGACGACAGCGCCCTCAGGCGTGAGCCTGTTCTCGAACTCGGACACGCCGGCCATTCTGTCGAATTCCGATCCGTCGCAAGTCAACCTTGGCGTGCAATTCACCTCCTCCGTGGCAGGCACGATCACTGGCATCAAGTACTACAAGAGTGCAAATGACACCGGTACTCATACGGGCTTGTTGTGGAGCAGCACCGGCACGCTACTGGCGAGCGCGACTTTCACCAACGAGGGCAGCAGTGGCTGGCAGACCGTCACGTTCAGCAATCCCGTGTCCATCGC
>NZ_JBVVPN010000152.1:0-762 GCF_055811035.1 Bradyrhizobium sp. MI1.10 | reverse complement strand
CTTTCGGCTTTGCGAAGGGGACCCTGGATGCCGACGGAGAGGCTTGCGATGCGCCGTGTGCGCGATGTGATCAGAATGAAGGCGGCCGGGTTGCCGAGCCGCGAGATTGCGCGACGGGTGGGCGCGGCGCCCTCGACGGTGCGGCTGGCGCTCCGGCGGTTCGAGGCCGCGGGCTTGAGCTGGCCGTTGCCAGACGACGTCACCGACACGGTTCTGGAACTTCGCCTGTTCGCGAAGACCGGCAATGGCAACCGTCAGGGTCACCGCCGCATTGCCGAGCCCGACTGGGCGACCGTGCACCGCGAGCTCAAACGCAAGCACGTGACGCTGTCGATCCTGTGGGAGGAATATATCGCCGCGGAGCCTGGCGGATACCGGTACTCGCGCTTCTGTGAGCTCTACCGCGCCTGGGAAGGCCGTCTGTCGGTGACGATGCGCCAGGCCCATGCGGCCGGCGACAAGTTATTCGTCGACTATGCCGGCGATGGCGTGCCGGTGGTGGTCGACCGCCTGACCGGTGAGCGCAGAACGGCGCAGATCTTCGTCGCCGTGCTCGGCGCATCGAGCTTCACCTACGCGCAGGCGACGTGGACGCAGGGGCTCGCCGACTGGATCAGCGCCCATGTTGGCGCCTTCGCGGCGATCGGCGGCATACCGGCGCTGCTGGTGCCCGACAACACCAAGGTCGCGGTCATTAAGGCGAGCCTGTACGACCCGCAGATCAATCGTACCTACGCGGAGATGGCGGCGCATTACGGCACC
>NZ_JBVVPN010000151.1:0-775 GCF_055811035.1 Bradyrhizobium sp. MI1.10 | reverse complement strand
ATTTCGTGGATATCGGTGGTGCCAGTCATTCTTCCCTCGTGATTGCTCCGGCAAGCCGGGGATGGAGATGAGGATCGGTGCTACCTGCGGCTCGCGCGGTCTGCTTCCACGATCGCAGCGGCCAGATGTCCCAATCGACGCGCGGCTTGTCCCGCGATCGCGCCGCCGGCGTGGCGACCGTTCCGCAGAACCGCCACTTCGTCTTCCAGTAGTGCCGCCCACGCATTGGCGGCCGTCGTCTCGGCGGCCGCCTGCGTCAGCTCGACGGCGAGGCGATCGGCGCGCTCGCGCTCGCGCTGAACACTGCCCTGTAGGCGGTTGCGACGGCCTCGAGCCGCGCGACCTCCGCCTTGAATGCCTCGATCTTAACTGCTTCGATCTGTGCCAGGAAGGCATCGATCGGGTCTACCCGGCGGCCGCGTCTTGGGCGGGGTGTGCACCGGAGCTCGGGGACATCAACGCTCAACAGGGCCTTGCCGTCCTCCGACCGCGAGCGCGGCAACCGGCGGCGTCTCGCAAGCGAACGCGCGGCCTCTCGGGAGAGATCGAGGCGGGCACCCAGATCGGCATACGTCAACAACTCAACGCACATCGGCGCTTCTCCTGGAGCGAACCGGGAAGGCATTTCAAGCTAATGATGGCTGGACGATTACCGCAGGCTAGGCCGCGTTGGTTAATGGACGGTTAACGCGCGGGCGGCGATTGATGCAGGACATGGGTTTGCAGGGGGTTATCCGCGGCAAACCGGTTAAGACCACGATCAGCGACAAGGCCG
>NZ_JBVVPN010000150.1:0-792 GCF_055811035.1 Bradyrhizobium sp. MI1.10 | reverse complement strand
ACCCGGTCCATCCGGGCAACCCTCGTCGCAACATCGAGGGTGAGTCGCCTCATTTTGTGGGGGGACATACAGTCTAGTGGTGACGCCCGCTGGGAAGCGGAAGGCTGTCGCTCATCTGGTGGATGCCCATAGGATGAGCGAACGGCGCGCGTGTAAAGCCATCGGCTGCTGCCGTATGACCATGAGATATCGGACGCCCCAGGCTGTCGATGCTAACCTTCGCCAGCGCATGAGGGCGATCGCCCAGGAGCGCCGCCGCTTCGGCTATCGGCGGCTGCATGTTCTGCTCAGGCGGGAGGGGTAGACGAAGGGAGGAGGCTCAAGATGCTCTGCGCCCGCGTACTTGCCGCACGCCGGCGCTGCAGGCGTTGGATTCGGCCAATCCATGTGGAGGCGACAGTGGGGCGCGGGCTTCGCACGACAGCTGCTCGACCGGACCATCCCGTCCGGTTTGCGGCCCGGAAAACTTGGCTTGAAATCGAGTACCGTCCTGCCCTTCTCCGCAAACGGCCATCCGAGGTTTAGGCGTTCGACTAGGCTTGCGAGAAGATGTCGAGATCCGGAAGGCGCGCGGCCACTGGCCCGAATTTCCGCCCAGACGGGCCCCGCGCGCGGCACTCGGTCCCACCCCGGCCTAGACCACCACATTGGAGGAGAGCTTGCCGACGTGCCGCAGGCATCGCGGCTCGCCTTGGTGTCTTCAGCTGAGTTTGGGTGTCAATCGGCCTGTAAATTTGACCCCTCATCGGCGTCCAATTTTGACCCCTTCGTGCGCCGCGGTTTGACGGTAGC
>NZ_JBVVPN010000149.1:0-805 GCF_055811035.1 Bradyrhizobium sp. MI1.10 | reverse complement strand
ATTGTCGGAGCGGATCGGAAGATGATCCGCTATCGCTCCAGCCGTCCTCCGGACGCGACTCTCCGTGGCCGGCTGCGTGACCTTGCCAACGAGCGGCGGCGTTTCGGCTACCGCCGGCTGTTCGTGCTGCTGCGGCGGGAGGGTGAGCCATCGGGGATCAACCGGATCTACCGGCTTTATCGGGAAGAAGGGTTTACCGTCCGCAAGCGGCGGGCTCGCCGTGGGGACCCGTGCCCCGATCCTAGTCGAGGCGATGCCCAACGCGCGCTGGTCGCTGGATTTCGTCCACGACCAGTTCGCCAACGGTCGGCGCTTCCGCATCCTCAACATCGTCGACGACGTCACCAAAGAATGTCTGGGCGCCATTCCGGATAAATCGATCTCAGGACGACGCGTCGCTCGCGAACTGACGGCCGTCGTCGAACGACGCGGCAAGCCAGGTATGATCGTGTCCGACCACGGCACCGAGTTCACCTGCAATGCCATGCTCGCCTGGTGCAGGGACGCAGCCATCGACTGGCACTTCATTGCACCGGGAAAGCCGATGCAGAACGGCTTCGTCGAGAGTTTCAACGGCCGGATGCGTGACGAGCTGCTCAACGAGACTCTCTTCTTCGATCTCGACGACGCCCGCGCCAAGATCGCCAATTGGGTTGCCGACTACAATCTTCAGCGGCCTCACTCGTCGCTGAAATACATGACCCCCGCGGCTTATGCCGCCCACCTCACCGCAACGGACGATCGGCTACGCAACCCCGACCAGCTCCGCCGATCGTCCGTTGCTCCAACCGCGCCACTTGGCGTA
>NZ_JBVVPN010000148.1:0-817 GCF_055811035.1 Bradyrhizobium sp. MI1.10 | reverse complement strand
TATCCGCGTCGGGAAGGTACCGCGGACCTTTTCCGTCAGCACATGCGCCTGATAGGCGCTACGCTCGCAATGACGGGTGAGGTTAGCCGTTGCGGCTTGCCATTTTGGCCAATCGCTGACCGAGATATTCGGCCGTGCTGAGGTCGGTCTGAGGCAAGACGCTGTCGACCAGATGCGTCGCAAGGCCAAGCTGGCTGCCCAACCGATTGCGGCCACTCGGATCCTCCCCACCCGGAATATCCAGTCCGCACCAGAGCATGCCGTGCTGCGCGGCCAGAATGGAAAAGTAGGTCAGTGTGTGGAGTTGATCGCCGCCTGCGCAGGCGCCGGTGGTGAACCCGGCTGCGAACATGTTGGCCCATTGTTGCCGGCTCCATCGATCGCTTGAAGCATCGGCAAACGCTTTGAATTGAGCGGCTGGTCCGCCCATATAGGTCGGGCTGCCAAATGCAACTGCGTCGGCGCGGTCGATCGTCTCCAGTAAGCTCTCATTCTGGAAGCGGCCTGACACGATGTCGCCGCCGGTGATGCGACATAGCGAGACCTCCGCCTTGCCATCCGCTCCGCGCGCAACCGCATGCGCCAGCTTCTCGGTGGTGCCTGAGATGGAAAAATAGACGATGGCGAGCAGGGGCATGGTGGTGCCACTTTGGTGGGACCTCGCCATCTTTGACGCTGTCGATGTCTTGTACAAGTCCCGCCACGCCGTCATTGCGAGCGCAGCGAAGCCCCCCACAACCCTTTGGCCGGCGGGGGGTAGGGTTTTTTATGACCGGGCGACAGAAGGGCGGGGGGTGGTGGGGGGGGGTGTAGGAGT
>NZ_JBVVPN010000147.1:0-830 GCF_055811035.1 Bradyrhizobium sp. MI1.10 | reverse complement strand
TGAGCCCGTCACGCAGCTCCGGCCGCTTCAGGCCGTAGGCGATGTTGGCGCGGAGGAAGCCGGGCTTGGAGCCGCAATCGTGGCGCTCGCCCTCGAACTCGACGCCGTAGAATTTTTGCGATCTGGCGAGGCCGATCATGGCGTCGGTGAGCTGGATCTCGCCGCCGGCGCCGCGCTCCTGGGTCTCCAGGATCTTGAAGATCTCCGGCTGCAGGATGTAGCGGCCGGTGATCGAGAGGTTGGAGGGCGCGGTGCCCTTGGCCGGCTTCTCGACCATGCCGTCGACCTCGAACATCTTGCCGGTGCGTTTGCCGACGCCGCAGATGCCGTATTGATGGGTCAGATGGTCGGGCACCGGCTCGACCGCGATGACATTGGATTTTTCGCCGAGCTTGCTGGCGGTGTCGATCATCTGCTTCAGGCAGCCGGGCGAATTGAGCACGAGTTCGTCCGGCAGCACGACCGCGAACGGTTCGTTGCCGACGATGTCGCGCGCGCACCAGACTGCGTGACCGAGGCCGAGCGGCGCCTGCTGGCGAGTGAAGCTGACGGCGCCGGCCTCCGGCTGGTTCTGCGCCAGAACGTCCTGCTCGGTCTTCTTGCCGCGCGCGGCCAGCGTCGCATCAAGCTCGAACATCCGGTCGAAATGATCTTCGATGACACTTTTGTTGCGGCCGGTGACGAAGATGAAGTGCTCGATGCCGGCTTCCCTGGCTTCGTCATAGACGTACTGGATCAGCGGCTTGTCGACGATCGTCAGCATTTCCTTCGGCATCGCCTTGGTGGCGGGCAGGACGCGGGTGCCGAGGCCGGCAACGGGAAATACGGCT
>NZ_JBVVPN010000146.1:0-845 GCF_055811035.1 Bradyrhizobium sp. MI1.10 | reverse complement strand
CCCTCCCAATGTCCCGGCACTGCTCGATCGGCAGCTTCAGCAGGGCGCTCACTGATCATGATCTCCGGCGAGACAAATCCCTTGCCTCGCCTGCGTACGCGCGCTCTGGGCATCCGTAACACACGCCCTGTTCGCAAGCAGGCCGTCAGCTCGCGGCGTAGCGCGCCACGGCCCTGAACGAAGAGGGCTTGATAGATAGCTTCGTGGCTGATGCGCATCGTCTTGTCGTCCGGGAAGTCGATCGGCAAGCGTCGAGCAATCTGCTCAGGGCTCCAGGCTTTGGCCCATCGCCGATCCTTGCGCTGGCCATGCCGCCGCCCCTTCCACGGAACGGCGGGACCAGGAACGGGAGCGCCGGTCGGGGCTACGACGCCGCCAGCAAGTCTTTCCTCCACATAAGTGCGCAAGGTTGCATTGAGCGCAAGCTTGGTCGGCTTAGGCCGGCGGGCGGATCGATCCGCATGCCATTGGGCAGTTATTGCCCGATACTCCAACCCGCCGCCGCGAGTGGCCGCGTTGCGCCGCAGTTCACGGGAGACTGTGGAAGCAGCCCGCCCCAGGCGACGTCCAATCTCCTGTATGGAATGGCCCTGCACCTTGAGAAGTGCGATCTCCTCGCGCTCATTCAACGAGAGATACCGCCCGGACAGTGCCTTTGCCGAAGATCTGAACATCGCTGGTGGCATGCCGCCCGCCTTTCGGAATAATCTGCTTCCGACAGGTTGTGACAATCCGGCTTCGAGTGCAGCATCTTCGCTGCTTAACCCAGCGGCAATCGCCCGCCAAAATTTATTCTGTTCATCGCGCCCGGCAACAGAGGGCCGTCCTGGCGACGGCAATGGGGC
>NZ_JBVVPN010000145.1:0-871 GCF_055811035.1 Bradyrhizobium sp. MI1.10 | reverse complement strand
TACCGTCAAACCGCGGCGCACGAAGGGGTCAAAATTGGACGCCGATGAGGGGTCAAATTTACAGGCCGATTGACAATTGATAGTGGGCTTCAACCTGGACCGGGAACGTGCCGGGCATGTGCGCGACGAGACCGATGCGTCCCATTTCCGCGAGCAGACGTTGCTGCAATTCGAGCGCATGCGCCTCCCTCAGCCGAAGATGGAGACCGTAGTGACCATTGGCCGACAGCAGATCGCGGATCTGCGCGTGCGTCAGCGTAACGATGTCCTTTGCGTCCCATCGAACGAAGACCCGCTTGTCTCCCGGCAGTTTCATGATCGGCGTCTTGAAGCTGGTCGCGCCATAGGTCCAGGACTTCGGCGAAATCTCGGTCACCGTGCCGCTCAGCAACAGCACGCGCTTCGCGCCCTCCTTTCGCACCAGATCGCATGCCGCAGTCATGACGACATAGGCATCCGGCGGCTCCCCGGGCGCGCCGCCATTGAGCAGATCCTTCCTGATCAGGACATCGCCGAAGCCGACCGGAATCTCGTCGACGGTGGTCTTCACCTTTACAAGATGGGCGGAAAGACCATGATCGACCTCGACAGCGTGGATGAATTCATGCTGCGTTGCCAAGGATCGAAACGAAGGTGAACCAGGTCTCCGAACTGCGCAACGAAACCGAGCGGACACCGTCGCAGAGGCTGTCGAGGCAACCGGACCAATGCCGCGTTAAGACCATGCGTTCGGCCTGATAGGACGATCGAGCCGCGGGTTTTGTGTTTGTCGGCCGTTGCGTCCGTACCACTTCGTGGGGGGGGGGGGGGGGGGGGGGGGGGGGGGGGGGGGGGGGGGGGGGGGGGGGGGGGGGGGGGGGGGGGGGGGGGG
>NZ_JBVVPN010000144.1:0-892 GCF_055811035.1 Bradyrhizobium sp. MI1.10 | reverse complement strand
ACCACGTTCCCATCATTGAACGCCTGCTCCTTTGTGTCCTTGTTGCAGGTCCAGACAAAATTCTTCTTGCCGGTAAAGGTCTTTTCGTCCTGCTCAAGCCGAAGCTCTCCTTCGGTGATATGGCAGACCATGGCATTCATCATCGGGGGCCCCATGGTCTTCGATCCCGGCTGCATGATGATGTCGCGCATTGAGACGGTCTTAAAACCCGGGATCAGCGATGGTGTCTCGCTATCATACTCACGCACCACCACACCTGGCCACGGAGTTGTGTCCTTGTAGCCCGTAGTTTGAGCGGCGGCGGGCTTTATCATGGCCGCCGAAGCCGCTGCCAACCCGAATGTCAATGCAGACCTTCGATCGATCTTGCTCATCGCTTTTCTCCCTAGGTTACTGCAACAAGCCGCCGCAAAAGCTGCGCGCGTGTGGAATGTGAAATCGTGGTGTGAAACCGAAAAGGGGGCGGTCTCTTAGGGTAGCGTACCTGCCGACAGCGCTAGTACTGCTCGTTCGTCCCGAACGGTGACTTCGGCACATCCCGCTTCAAGGGCAACCACATTCTACGAGAACGGACGCGCCCTAGAAATGGGTGTTTCGCCCAAGAGGCATAATGCCTCAGTTTGCTTAGGCCTGAAGTTCGGACCCGGCGTCAGCAACTTCACACTGCGACCAACTGAATACGCAAGTCAGTGTCACTGACTGGTCCTGTGGCGGGTCGCAGTAAGTGTGCGGCCACGACCTATTGGCGTCGAGTGCGGAGGCGATGATGCTGCTCCCACAAGACCGCCCGGAGTTAGCCCATCAGCGAAGTGGCAGCACGCCTCAGTTTTATCGGACAAAGGGCAAGCGTCCGATGGCATCAGTGCAACCCGGAAATGAAATAGCTCCAAGC
>NZ_JBVVPN010000143.1:0-919 GCF_055811035.1 Bradyrhizobium sp. MI1.10 | reverse complement strand
GAGCGTGTTGTGCTCCGGGCCATCATGGATATCAGCGCGCATTCGAGCTAATTAGCGGACAGGCCTCGAACGGGCCATTCGGGTCACCAGTGTTCGCATGCGCCGGGAAGACCGATCCTCCATCGTTGTCTCATTCCTCTCGCAGACCTCGGCGGGTAAGGGATGTTGGTTACGTCATCGATCGCACCTCACCTCGTGCTGTTCCTTAGTTCGTGCCTGGCGGTCGTTCCTTTGTCCCGGCCTGCGCGCGCAGACGCGCCGCGCGCAAGGGCCGTCAAGGCCGGCCGTCGTGCTGTCCTGACGTCTTGCTCTACCGCGGTCAGGCCGCGCCTTGACGGCCCCGAGCACGGTGCGAGGATCAGGCAGCTCGGGACGCCGTCTCCTCCGTGTTGACGCACTCGAAGGCGCGTCCCTTGTTGAGAACCGCCCAGGCGATCCGGGCGAGCTTGTTGGCGAGCGCAATCGCCAGCACGTTGTGGTGCAATCGTTTCTTGGCGGCTTCGATCCAAGATTTGAGGCCATAGCGCTCCCAACCCTTGACCTTGACCAGCACAACCCACGCGGCCTGCACAAACAGCGCGCGCAGGTAGCGATTGCCGCGCCTTGATATCTTGCCGAGGATCGTGCGGTCGCCGGTCGATATCTGCTTCGGCACCAGTCCAAGCCAGGCGCCGAAGTCGCGGCCTTTCGAGAACACGTCTCCAGTGCCGATCGCAGCCACCATCGCGCTCGAGATGATCGGGCCAATGCCGGGCACCGTCATCAGTCGCTCGCAGCCTTTGTCTTGACGGGCCAATGCCTCGATTTCGCTGGAGAGGTCCTCGATACGCTCATCCAGCCGGCGCCAGTCACCCGCCAGATCCTCGATGATGCGCAACATGCGAGGCGAGAGCACATCGGTGCGCGTCGCGAGGATACC
>NZ_JBVVPN010000142.1:0-946 GCF_055811035.1 Bradyrhizobium sp. MI1.10 | reverse complement strand
GGCAACATCGCGTTTCAGGTGGCAGCGGAGCGAAAGAATCCCCCGATCGGCGTCTTTACCGAGTGCGACGGAGTGCGCCTTCACTATATTGAACGGGGCGATACCGCCGCCCCTTGCGTGGTCCTGTTTCACGGGAACGGCACCATGATTCAGGATCTCGTCCTAAGCGGCTTGGTCGACCGCCTGGCCCAAGACTATCGCGTCGTTTGCTTCGACCGGCCAGGATTTGGCTACAGCGACCGTCCGCGCACGCGCATCTGGACGGCCACAACGCAAGCTTCCTTGTTCGCGAAGGCTCTTGATCAGCTTGGAGTGCGCAATCCCGTGGTGCTCGGCCACTCCTGGGGAACGCTGGTGGCAATCGCGCTGGCGCTGCGAAGCGGTTATGCCGTGAGTGGGCTCGTGCTTGTGTCCGGCTACTATTTTCCAACCTTTCGGATGGATTTTTGGCTCATGTCAGGTCCGGCACTGCCGCTGCTCGGGGATCTGATGCGCTACACTATCTCGCCGATCATATCGTGGGCTATTACGCCGAAGCTGATGCGCACGCTGTTCGCGCCGCGTGCCATTCCGCCGAAATTCAAGAATGAATTTCCGATCTCGTTGGCTCTCCGGCCCAAGCAGTTGAGGGCGGCCGCCGAGGAGAGCGCGTTCCTTATTCCAGCGGCTGCGCAGTTGCAGCTTCAGTATCAGGGCATCCGGTCTCCCGTTAGGATCCTGCATGGAAAGGGTGACCGGCTCATCGAGGCCGACCAGTCGCGCCGCCTGCACGAGGTGTTGCCTAGCTCGGTGCTACATCTGGTCGAGGATGCCGGTCACATGGTTACCTATGCAGATGCTGCGGGAATAGCGGATGCCGTGGCGGCGCTGGCGCTCACCGCGCCGGTGAGGACCGCATAGGCTGTCTTGTTGTGATGCCGGTGTCCGGAAGTGGCCAATTTCAGAC
>NZ_JBVVPN010000141.1:0-962 GCF_055811035.1 Bradyrhizobium sp. MI1.10 | reverse complement strand
TGAGCCTCCCCTAAATCGGTGGACACCTATAGCTTAGACAGCAAGAGGTGTCAGATGACGAAACGGCAGCGACGTTCTTATTCGGACGAGTACAAGCGGCAGGCAGTTGATCTGGTTTTGTCGAGCGGCCGCTCGGCGAAGTCGGTATCGAAGGAGCTCGGGCTTGACGGCTCCGTGCTGAGCCGATGGGTGGCGGAGCAGGGCACGGCGAGAGCCGGCGGCAGCGCCGTGGCGCCCACATCGCAAGCGGCGGTGCCGTCGGCGGACCAAGCTGACGTGATTGCGCGGTTGCAGCGGGAAAACGAACAGCTGCGCTTGGAGCGCGACATTTTAAAAAAGTCGATCGCGATCTTTGCTGGACCCCGGACATGAGGTTCCGTTTTATCGAGGATCGCCGCACGGACTATCCGGTCAAGGTCATGTGCCGTGTGCTCGGCGTCTCGCCCGCGGGCTACTATGCCTGGCGGTCGCGCCCGGAAAGCCTCCGGGCCTTGGCTAATCGAGCGCTGCTGGAAGGCATCCAGCGGGTTCATCGCGATAGCCATGGCCGCTATGGCAGCCCGCGCATTCATGTCGAACTCAAAGCCCAGGGACATCATGCAAGCCGTGGCCGGATCGAGCGGCAGATGCGCCATCATGGCATTCGAGCCATCTCGGCCGGGCCGCGACGATGCCGCACCACCGACAGCGGGCATGGCTTCCCGATCGCGCCGAACCTGCTCGGCCGGAACTTCTCGGCCGCCATGCGCAATCAGGTCTGGCTCGCTGACATCACCTTTGTCTGGACCGACCAGGGCTGGTTGTATCTGGCGGCCGTCATGGATCTGTACAGCCGCCGTATCGTGGGCTGGGCCATGGACGACCATCTGCGCGCAGAACTGCCGCTCGCCGCATTACGAATGGCGATCAAGGCGCAAAGACCAGGTCCCGGGCTGATCCATCATTCCGATCGCGGCACACAA
>NZ_JBVVPN010000140.1:0-1115 GCF_055811035.1 Bradyrhizobium sp. MI1.10 | reverse complement strand
AAGGGCCGCAACGTCGTGCTCGACAAGTCGTTCGGCGCTCCCCGCATCACCAAGGACGGCGTCACCGTCGCCAAGGAGATCGAGCTCGAGGACAAGTTCGAGAACATGGGTGCGCAGATGGTGCGCGAAGTCGCTTCGAAGTCCGCTGACGCGGCCGGCGACGGCACCACCACCGCCACTGTGCTGGCCCAGGCGATCGTGCGCGAAGGCGCCAAGTCGGTTGCCGCCGGCATGAACCCGATGGACCTGAAGCGCGGTATCGACCTCGCGGTCGAAGCCGTCGTTGCGGACCTCGTCAAGAACTCCAAGAAGGTTACCTCGAACGACGAGATCGCCCAGGTCGGCACCATCTCGGCCAACGGTGACGCGGAGATCGGCAAGTTCCTCGCCGACGCCATGAAGAAGGTCGGCAACGAGGGTGTCATCACCGTCGAGGAAGCCAAGTCGCTCGAGACCGAGCTCGACGTCGTCGAGGGCATGCAGTTCGACCGCGGCTACATCTCGCCCTACTTCGTCACCAACGCCGACAAGATGCGCGTTGAGATGGACGACGCCTACATCCTCATCAACGAGAAGAAGCTCTCCTCGCTGAACGAGCTGCTGCCGCTGCTCGAGGCCGTGGTGCAGACCGGCAAGCCGCTGGTCATCGTCGCCGAGGACGTCGAAGGCGAAGCGCTTGCGACCCTGGTCGTGAACCGTCTCCGTGGCGGCCTCAAGGTTGCGGCCGTCAAGGCTCCGGGCTTCGGCGATCGCCGCAAGGCCATGCTGCAGGACATCGCGATCCTGACCGGCGGCCAGGCGATCTCGGAAGATCTCGGCATCAAGCTCGAGAACGTCACGCTCAACATGCTCGGTCGCGCCAAGAAGGTGATGATCGACAAGGAGAACACCACGATCGTCAACGGCGCCGGCAAGAAGGCCGACATCGAAGCGCGCGTGGCTCAGATCAAGGCGCAGATCGAGGAAACCACCTCGGACTACGACCGTGAGAAGCTCCAGGAGCGTCTTGCCAAGCTCGCTGGCGGCGTCGCAGTGATCCGCGTCGGCGGCGCGACCGAGGTCGAGGTGAAGGAGCGCAAGGATCGCGTTGATGACGCGATGCATGCGACCCGCGC
>NZ_JBVVPN010000139.1:0-1123 GCF_055811035.1 Bradyrhizobium sp. MI1.10 | reverse complement strand
CCGCGCTCGTGAACTCGCTCTGTTACCCTTGGATGAGGGCCTCTACATCCTGAGCATAACGCCCGTGAGTGATGTGTCGGCATTGCCGCCCCCGGCTTGGGCGCCGGTGTTAATGCCGGGGCCGCTCCGCCGGCTCAATCGCTCCTTGGGCTCATCCTCGGCATATTGCTGGGCATCGTGCTCCGCGAGCTTTGGGCGCGGTGTCTCCACAGGAAAAACTGGAGCGCGTAAAGTAAGCGGATGCGATGACGGCGCAATCGATCTAATATTCTGTTGTTGCACTGGCCGCGGGGTGCTGGAGCAAAGAAAGCATGTGTTACCAGTAACCCTCGACGACCTCTCGAGGCTCGTCGGGATTATTGGCTCGTTGGTCGCACTCGCCATCGCCATTCGCGGCGAAATGCGAGCCTCCCGAAGAGGCAAGCGACCGGCCAAGCCGAAGCCGCAGAGCCGAAGACACAAGAATTGAAAGAAGGCCGCCGCACGGGCGGCCTTCTCTTTTCCACACCCACGACACTCAGTAGCTCTCGCGGGCGTGGAGCTACTAGGAATCGATATTTTGCGCGCTACTTACGATGCCGTTTTGATGGCGGCATGCGCACTCGCCGATTTATGAAATGGGCCGGTCATTATCCGCCCCGCAGCCCCGCTGAATGGCTGGCTGAGGGCCACGTGACCTGCAACATCCAATGCCTGAACGGCCGCTGCCATCGTAGGGTCGACGTGCGGCTCGATACACTCCCGCAGGATCAACCGTGGTCGCGCGTCGGGTTGCGCCTGGTCTGTTCAGCATGCGGCGCCGCAGGATCTGTGCATATCGTTCCGAACTGGCATGACAGTCGCGGGCAAGTCAGGCCAAGCATGGACGCTTGAGGTTTTGATTCCAGCGATGAAGCACGTCACCGAACGCCCTTTTGCCGATCCGGAAGTCGCCGCGCGTCAGCTCGTTCAGCTGGCTTCGGGCATCGAGGCAGTACAGGACGGCAGAATCCATATCGAGAAGATCAACTACCCCTTCCTTTACACGCTCAAGGCAAGCGGCGCAGAGAGAGCCGGCTCCGGAAATCTGAACAGGGCGATAAGTGGAGTTTCTGCCTGACGGCGGGCAAGATTGGCCCGCGAA
>NZ_JBVVPN010000138.1:0-1161 GCF_055811035.1 Bradyrhizobium sp. MI1.10 | reverse complement strand
ATGGGGTGGACGCCCCGCCGACGGCATCGATGTGCCAAAGTGGAGGTGTTTAGCACCACTTAAGGGAGGCGTCCGTGATGCAGGTTAGCACAATCGGTCTGGATATCGCCAAGCATGTTTTCCACGCACATGGAGCGGACGGGAAAGGACAGGCTGTATTCAGCAAACGGATCAGCCGAGGAAAGCTCTTGGATTTCTTCGCAGCTCAGCCGAGTTGCACGGTAGCTTTAGAGGCATGTGGCGGAGCCCATCACTGGGCCCGGCAGCTTACGCAGCTTGGCCATCAGGTTCGGCTGATCCCGCCCGCCTATGTGAAGCCGTTTGTAAAGCGGCAAAAGAATGATGCAATCGATGCTGAGGCGATCTGCGAAGCTGCGCAGCGGCCGAACATGCGGTTCGTTGCCGTGAAGAGTGAAGAGCAGCAGGCTGCGGGTCTGGTGTTTCGAACCCGGGACCTGTTGGTGCGGCAGCGAACCCAGCTCATCAACGCGGTCCGAGGACACCTCACGGAATATGGTTGGATAGCGCCCAAGGGGCCATCGCATGTGGCGACGCTTGCCGACCTGATCGAGGAAGAAGCGATGGCCAGCTCCCTTCCCGATGCGGCCCGTCCCATGTTCCGAGTGATGCTAGACCTTCTCGCCGAGTTGAATGGCAAGATCGCGGATCTCGACAAGGAGATCACGCGACGCGCTCGCGAAGACGAGGTATCGCGCAGACTGATGACCATTCCTGGCGTCGGCCCGATCTCCGCCACCGCGATCGCCGCCCTAGCGCCGCCGATCGAGACTTTCACCAAGGGGCGCGACTTTGCCGCCTGGTTGGGTCTCACGCCTCTTCAAAAATCGACGGGTGGCAAACAGAGGCTTGGCGCGACGTCCAAGATGGGGGAGCGAACGCTCAGGCGCCTCCTCATCATCGGCAGCAGCGCCGTTGTGCAACAGGCGAGCAAACGCGGAGCGCCAAAGGGTTCCTGGCTCGAACAGATGTTGACCCGCAAACCTCGCATGCTGGTAACGGTCGCACTTGCGAACAAGATGGCCCGGATCGTCTGGGCATTACTTGTAAAGCGCGAAAACTACAGGG
Source organism: Bradyrhizobium sp. MI1.10 (assembly GCF_055811035.1). NCBI lineage: Bacteria > Pseudomonadati > Pseudomonadota > Alphaproteobacteria > Hyphomicrobiales > Nitrobacteraceae > Bradyrhizobium > Bradyrhizobium sp. MI1.10. The sequence goes on along the minus strand of NZ_JBVVPN010000138.1, from coordinate 75 downwards.
CTCCGGTCTCAGCCAAGGCTTGATCTTGGGGGGCCTGAGGTCGTCAGAGATGTAGTCGGTCGAAGGAGGGTATGG
>NZ_JBVVPN010000137.1:0-1185 GCF_055811035.1 Bradyrhizobium sp. MI1.10 | reverse complement strand
ATCGAGATCAGTTCGACAATCGTGCTCCAGGAGTTGACGAGATACTGAAACGAGGTTCGTACTTGCGTGAACGCGTTGAGGATCTGGTTCATCGCGCCGAGGGTGATCCTGCCCGCGATGATTGTGGGCGCAAGCAGCAGATAAGGAAAGATGACGTCAGTCTGCAGATAGACGATCCGGCCGATATTGAAGTACATGAAGTTCAGATAGAGCCGGAAGTAATTCCTGCGAATGTCGCTAAACAGCACGCTCAATGTCGGCGCATTGGCACGCGCCGTATCATCCTCGCCGAGCACGAGCTCCTTGCGATAGGCCGCTTCGACCCGCTGGTTGAGAAATTCAATTCCGGGCAGGCGGATGCCGATAAGCGCGAGAACGCCGGTGCCCAGGATCGACCAGATCACCGCGGCGAACACCAGCGGATAGGCAATCGAGCCGAACAGAGGCAGCTCCGTGACGTTGCTGGACAGCCTCACCAGAACCGGCAGGAAAGCCAACAGTGTCAGCACCGCGCTGATGAGATTGACGCCTAGACCTTCCATGGTGCTGGCGAAGCGCATCGTGTCTTCCTGGATGCGCTGGGAGGCGCCTTCGATCGTGCGCAGCCGTGGCCAGTTGGCGACATAAAAATCGTTCATCGCTGTGCGCCAGCGGAAGATGTAGTGGCTGACGAAGAATCGCGTCATCACGCCGACCACGACGGCCACGAGCGCGATACCGGCAAAGGTCGACAATTCGTTGTAGAACTGCTCAACCGTGACCGGCGCCGATTTCGAAAGCGCAGCCTGGACCAGGTCGTAGAACGGTCCATACCAGCTGTTGATCGCGACCGAGACCTGGACCTGAAAGTAAGAGGTGAACAGGATCAGCGCCGAACCAAGAATGGACCACGTCGCCCAGGGATGGGGGGCAAATAACATCCATGCCGCCGCGAACACCGTAACGGCCAGCGCAAAATAGAGATCAAACCACAGCGCCGAGGCCGACCAGAACGTCGCAAGCCCGACCGGCTTCTCCGGGGCTTGAAAGAGATTGCCGGCAAATACATACCAAAACGCCATCGCCAACGCCGTCCAAAGAATTGACGACGCAAAGAACAACTTTGGTCGAGGGAAGAATGAAACGAACATGCTCGCTGTCCTTTATCGACTCAGAACTTCAGCTCAGAAGATGAACACACCGCGG
>NZ_JBVVPN010000136.1:0-1210 GCF_055811035.1 Bradyrhizobium sp. MI1.10 | reverse complement strand
GCGAGGGCTTTGCGTAAATCGCGAATCTGCGATTCTCTAAGAGACATCTGAAGAGGATCTGGGGATGGCATATCGGCAGGTGGGGCAACCGAGCTTCGCAGATGCGTTGGCGTCGCGGCGGGGCAAAGGGGGTGCGGTCCTGAGGCGGATTGGCGAACTGGTGGATTGGGCGGCTGTCGAGCGCGTGCTGAGCGGCCTGCCGGAGCCGGAGCGTGGCGCGCCGGCCTATCCTCGGCTGGTGATGTTCAAGGCTGTGCTGTTGCAGCAATGGTACGGTCTGTCCGATCCGGAACTGGAAGAAGCGCTCGATGACCGGGCCTCGTTCCGCGACTTCTGCGGCTTTGCGCTGGGCGACGAGACGCCCGACCACACGACGATCTGGCGCTTCCGCGAAGCTTTGCAGCAGGCTGGCCTGGACGAGACGCTGTTTGCCGAGATGCTGCGCCAGATCGACGCGCGCGGGCTGGTGCTGCGCCGAGGCACATTGATCGACGCCAGCCTGATCCCGGCGGCCGTGAAACCGCCGAAGCCGCCAAAGGACCCGCTGCCTCCCGGCCCGGACGGACGCCCGCCGAGCAAGCTGGTCAATAGCGAGCGCGATACGGATGCGCGATGGACCAAGAAGGGTGGCAAGCGATACTTCGGCTACAAGGCGCATGTCGGTGTCGACCAGGGCTCGGCGATCATTCGTCGCAGCAAGCTGACCGACGCTGCGGTCAACGATACGGTGCCCGCCGACGAATTGATCAGCGGTGACGAGAAGGCGGTCTACGCCGACCAGGCCTATGACAAGCATGAGCGTCGCGCCGGGCTGGCTGCCCGGGGCATCAAGCCGCGGCTGATGTTCCGGCCCAACAAGCATCATCCCCTGACCGAACGGCAGAAGCGCTTCAACGACGCCGTGGGACGGCGCCGCGCCCCGGTCGAGCAGGTCTTCGCGCGCCTCAAGGGCGTCTACGGCTGGGCGCGAGCCCGCTATCTGGGCCTGGCACGCAATCATACCCATCTGCGTCTTCTCTGCCTGGCCATGAACCTCAAACGATGGGCGGTCCTGTGTCCCGCGGGAGGTGTGGTGTGACCGCCACAGCCCAAGGCCATCGATCGGCCACGAAAACAAGACCGTCTGCGTTCGCGCGCCATCCGAGGCCGCACAAAAAAATACCCCATATCGAGCCTCACTCCCGCTCGGCCAATTAAGCAAAGCCCTCGC
>NZ_JBVVPN010000135.1:0-1236 GCF_055811035.1 Bradyrhizobium sp. MI1.10 | reverse complement strand
GGCGGATTCAAACGGTCGTCGCAACACCAGGAGTTTGGAGGTTGCGATGAACGTTGTAAGGCGCAGATCGGCGCGGTCAGGACGAGCCCCATTGCCGTCGCCAGGACGGCCCTCTGTTGCCGGGCGCGATGAACAGAATAAATTTTGGCGGGCGATTGCCGCGGGGCTAAGCAGCGAGGATGCTGCGCTGGAAGCCGGATTGTCACAATCTGTCGGAAGCAGATTATTCCGAAAGGCGGGCGGCATGCCACCAGCGATGTTCAGATCTTCGGCAAAGGTACTCTCCGGGCGGTACCTCTCATTGGTAGAGCGCGAGGAGATCGCACTCCTCAAGGTGCAGGGCCATTCCATGCAAGAGATTGGACGTCGCCTGGGGCGGGCTGCTTCGACAATATCCCGTGAACTGCGACGCAACGCGGCCACCCGCGGCGGCGGGTTGGAGTATCGGGCAACAACTGCCCAATGGCATGCGGATCGATCCGCCCGCCGACCCAAGCCGGCCAAGCTTGCGCTCAATACAACCTTGCGCACTTATGTGGAGGAGAGACTTGCTGGCGGCGTCGTAGCCCCGACCGGCGCTCTCGTTCCTGGTCCCGCCGTTCTGTGGAAGGGCCGCCGGCATGGCCCACGCAAGGATCGGCGATGGGCCAAAGCCTGGAGTCCCGAGCAGATTGCCCGACGCTTGCCGATCGACTTCCCGGACGACAAGACGATGCGCATCAGCCACGAAGCTATCTATCAAGCTCTCTTCGTTCAGGGCCGTGGGGCGCTGCGCCGCGAGCTGACGGCCTGCTTGCGAACCGGGCGTGTATTACGGATTCCCAGGGCGCGCGTACGCAGGCGAGGCAAGGGGTTTGTCTCGCCGGAGATCATGATCAGTGAGCGCCCTGCTGAAGCTGCCGATCGAGCAGTGCCGGGACATTGGGAGGGAGACCTCATCCTCGGTCTTGGCAGCTCGGCAATCGGCACGCTGGTCGAGCGCGACGCGCTTCACGATGCTATTGCACCTTCCCCGGTTGGCGGGGCACGGCGAAGCTCCGCGCGCGAAGAACGGACCTGCGCTCGCGGGACACGGGGCCGAGGCCGTGCGCGACGCGATCACGCGCACCGTCATCACCTTGCCCGAAGAACTGCGTCGCTCGCTGACCTGGGATCAGGAAGCCGAAATGGCTCAGCACGATCGTCTCAAGATCGATGCGGGTATCCAGGTCTACTTCTGCGACCCGCAAAGCCCAT
>NZ_JBVVPN010000134.1:0-1281 GCF_055811035.1 Bradyrhizobium sp. MI1.10 | reverse complement strand
AGAGCCGGCTCCGGAAATCTGAACAGGGCGATAAGTGGAGTTTCTGCCTGACGGCGGGCAAGATTGGCCCGCGAATCAGGAGAGACGATGACGAGACGCGCACGCCGGAACCACACACCGGCTTTCAAGGCGAAGGTGGCGCTGGCCGCTGTCAAGGGCGACCGAACGATAGCTCAATTGGCCGAGCACTTTGACGTTCACCCCAATCAGATTACGGCATGGAAAGCCCAGCTGGAGGGTGGAGCTTCCGGAGTTTTTGGACCTGGCGGCGCCGCGCCCGCCGTGCCTGCGATCGACGTGAAGTCGCTGCACGCCAAGATCGGAGAACTGACGCTGGAGAACGATTTTTTAGAAGGAGCGCTCACCAAGGCGGGATTGCTGAGCGCAAAGCGATGATCGACCGTGAGCACGATCTGTCGATCACCAGGCAGGCGGAAGTTTTGAAGATCAGCCGCGGCAGCGTCTATTACCTGCCGCGTCCGGTATCGCCCGACGACCTCGCGCTGATGCGGCGGCTCGACCGGTTGCATCTGGAGTTTCCCTTCGCCGGTTCGCGAATGTTGCGAGGCCTGCTGGCTGCCGAGGGGAGCAAGATCGGCCGCCGGCATGTCAAGACGCTGATGCGGCGGATGGGGATAGAGGCGCTGTACCGCCGTCCGCGCACCACCAAACCTGAGCCCGGGCACAAGATCTATCCGTATCTGCTGCGCGGCGTGGAGATCACGCGCCCGAACCAGGTCTGGGCGATGGACATCACCTACATCCCGATGGCGCGCGGCTTCGTGTATCTCGCTGTCGTCCTCGACTGGGCGACCCGCCGGGTCCTGTCGTGGCGGCTCTCGATCACGATGGAGGCGGCGTTCTGCGTCGAGACACTGGAGGACGCTTTGGCGCGTCACGGCAGGCCTGAAATCTTCAACACGGATCAGGGCTCGCAGTTCACCGGCTCGGCCTTCACCGGCGCGCTGGCCAGCAACGGCATCGCCATCAGCATGGACGGTAAAGGAGCTTGGCGGGACAACGTGTTCGTCGAGCGGCTGTGGCGCAGCGTCAAATACGAGGAGGTCTACTTGCGGGCCTACGACAGCGTGTCCGACGCCCGCGCCTCGATCGGCCGATACCTCGACTTTTACAATGGCCGACGTCCTCACTCGAGCCTTGACGGCGGCACACCGGATCAAGCCTACTTCAACCCGCTGCCAATCCGCATGGCGGCCTAACCCCGGCAGAGGCTCCACTTATCGACGCGGAGATTCTGTTCAGACAACCGGGACCAGCTCT
>NZ_JBVVPN010000133.1:0-1335 GCF_055811035.1 Bradyrhizobium sp. MI1.10 | reverse complement strand
CCGCAACGGACGATCGGCTACGCAACCCCGACCAGCTCCGCCGATCGTCCGTTGCTCCAACCGCGCCACTTGGCGTAAAAACCCCGAGGCTCTAACCGCGGCCGGATGAAAGTTCGGTGGCAGGTCACGAGCGACCGCTGATTCGTATGACCTCAATCGTCTTACCGAAGTCGCCTGTGAATTTTGCGTGAGGCCGTGAGGTCCCTCGCATCTTGTACGCGAAAGTCGCGCCCACGGCCCGCAGAATTTTGGTCATCGGCGAAAGACGACTTTTGCAACAATATCCTCGAACCAGCGGACTTATGCGGCTGAGGCGCTCTTCCGCTTGAGGGCCAGAAACAGACCTTTGCTGATCGGCAACATCGGAACGATGAATAGCCTCTCTCGCCATCTAGCTCACGGCAGGACGCCCAAAGAGAGCCCTTGTTCATCTCGATTGAGGGCCAGTTGGCGGACCCTTGTCTCCCCCCTGATGGCAGGCAAGGGCTCAGTCCAGCGCACCTCAGCGCGTTGGAGCTTGCCGCAGCGTTCTTAGCCGAGGGCCGCAAAGGTCGACAAGCTCGGAACCGACAGCGTAGCCCGAGATAGCTCCAAAAGACGCACGCCAGATGGTGTTTGGATAGCTGCCGGCGCAAACCAGATGTGTCGTATCGGATGCATAGTTGACGCAGCGCTTTAGACACTGCCTCGCCAGCGCAGCTTGGCGATCGGGGCAGTTCAGGCCGGTTCTTTCGTCTTCGACCCTCCCGGCGTCGTCCTCAAAAAAGCAATCCCGCAACTGCGCATTTCGAGTCAACACGTTCATGCATTGAGCGGTCGCGTCGACGACCTGCACCTTGGTCGGTTTCACCAATGGGCACTCTGGGGGAATCTGAGCTGGGACCACGTAGGTACGCGCTGGCCGGCGGGCGAGCACGGCGGCTCTGTGCTTGCTCACGGCGGACCCACGTGACGGCCCTCGAGAATCTTCGGCGCAGGCGATAGGAAGGCATCTGGTCCACAGCGGACCGCCGCTCACGCATCGATTGGCGTCTGGCGCGCAGCCGGTGGGGCAACAGGTTTGCGCAGACGCGGGCGATATCACCGCATATGCCAAAACCAGGATTGTCACCTTGAGACGGCGCATGTTCCCCCCACCAGACAGCAGCTAAGCGGCGCTTGGCTGGTCCTTTTCAATCGCGCTCATTCTTCTTCTTGTCATCTCCATCCTGGCCGCCAAAGCCCGAGGAGCCCTTGTTACCGCCGCCACCTCCAGATCGGGAGCCTTCCTCTCCGGAATGCGCGACCTTGGACCCCTTTGCGCCACCCGAGTTCTCGCCGCCACCCCCGCCAGAG
>NZ_JBVVPN010000132.1:0-1437 GCF_055811035.1 Bradyrhizobium sp. MI1.10 | reverse complement strand
CCCCCACAAAATGAGGCGACTCACCCTCGATGTTGCGACGAGGGTTGCCCGGATGGACCGGGTAGAGCCTCAAACAAGGAGGGCGAGTCGTGGGTCATCATACCGAGGTCTTTGTCGGAATCGATACGTCAAAATCGCGCAATGCTATAGCCATTGCCGATGGCGGCCGTGGCGGCGAGGTACGATATCTCGGGGAGTTTCCTGCCACGGAGGCAGCGATCCGAAAGCTGGTGGCAAAGCTTGCAGCGAAATGCTGTCAGTTGACGTTTTGCTACGAAGCAGGGCCAACAGGATACGGTCTCTACAGACTGCTCAAGAGCCTCGGCCATGACTGCCTGGTGGTGGCCCCCTCGCTCGTTCCGAAGAAGGCCGGCGATCGAGTGAAGACGAACCGGCGCGATGCGGTAAGCCTCGCCAAGCTGTTGCGCGCGGACGAGCTCACGGCGGTGTGGGTGCCGGACGAGCGCCATGAGGCTATGCGCGATCTCTCGCGCGCCCGTCAAGCAGTGAAGAAGGACCTCCAGGGCAAGCGTCAACAGATCTCGTCATTGATGCTGCGGCTGGGACGCATCTATCCGGGCAAGACAACGTGGGGACCAGCCCACATGAGATGGCTCATGTCGCAGAAGCTCGAGCATCGCGAGCAGCGCATCGCATTCGAAGAGTTACTTGAGGGGATACGCCAGGAAAGTGAGCGGCTGGAGCGTTTGGAAGATGCCATCCGCGAGGTAGTACCCGAGTGGTCGCTCGCCGAGGTTGTGTCGGCCCTGCAGGCGGTGCGTGGGATTGATCTCATTGCGGCTGTGGGGGTGCTGGCTGAGATCGGTGATCTATCCCGCTTTCAAAATCCGCGCGAGCTGATGGGCTATCTGGGTCTGGTGCCCACAGAAAACTCGACTGGCGACCAAGTCAAGCGAGGCGGCATCACCAAAGCCGGTAATGGGCGGGCGCGACGTATTCTTGTAGAGGCGGCCTGGAGCTATCGATATCCGCCGCGCGTGAGCCGAGACAAGCAGCCAAAGGTGGAGGCCGCACCGAGAGTCGCGCGCGAGATTGCGTGGAAAGCGCAAACCAGGCTGTGCGGACGCTTCCGCTCACTCGAGCGGAAGGGCAAGCGGCGAACCGTAATCGTCACGGCGATTGCCCGAGAGCTATCCGCCTTCATTTGGGCGATCAATCGCGAGCTCATGCCACCTCGACAGGCGTGACATCGTTGGGGGCTGTGGACCGCTCGAGTCGTGAGGTGCGCTCGACCGGCCCACAGCCCCCTTTGTTGCAATCAAGATCAGGGGGCAGTCGCAGACATTAATCGTGCAGAAGTGAAGGCGGGACCACGGCAGGGGAAATCCTGAAATCCATTATGTGGCCGATCATCCGATCGACGCCCGACGCTAGACCAGGGACAGCCCCAGACGAAAAAACGGAAATGCGGTATCC
>NZ_JBVVPN010000131.1:0-1464 GCF_055811035.1 Bradyrhizobium sp. MI1.10 | reverse complement strand
TGAACCTCCTCCGAATGGGTGGACACCTGTAGTAGGCTCGTTGAGCCCGGAGGTGTCGAATGGAACGTCAACGTCGGTCGTTTACTGAGGAGTACAAGCGCCAGGCCGCCGAACTGGTGGTGTCGAGCGGTCGCTCGATCGGGGCGGTTGCCAAGGAGCTCGGTCTGCGCGACTCGGTATTGCGACGCTGGGTAGATAAGCTCCGGCAGGAGCCGGCATCGGCGGCGTGGCGCTCCACCACGCAGGCGACGCCGATGTCGGCGGACCAGGCTTCGGAGATCTCCCGCCTGCGCCAGGAGAACGAGCGGCTGCGTATGGAGCGCGACATTTTAAAAAACTGTCCAGAGCCGTTGCACGCCTGCGCGGGGTAGAAACGGCCTTGTGCTATTCTCTGCGGCAGGGAGGGTAGCGGCCGTCAGCTTATTGGAGGCGCAATCCCCGTTAAAAAACGTGGTCCATGGGTTCATGCGGGCTTGAGAGTGGTGACGCCGCTCCGGCGACGATCCCGATTAGGAAGATGACGATTGGCATAACCCAGACCCTCCTGCTCACGATTGAAGGGAGGATGCTATGCCCAAGACGACGACTGATAACCGCCCGGAGTTGAAGCCGGTCAACTCTGGTGCCGCAGCCATCGACATTGGTTCGAAGATGCACATGGCCGCGGTGAACCCGGCCAGCGTGGACATCCCGGTGCGCACGTTCGGGACGTTCACTTCAGACCTGCATGATCTGGCGGACTGGTTTAAGGCTTGCGGCGTGACCAGTGTTGCGATGGAATCGACTGGGGTCTACTGGATCCCGGTCTACGAGATCCTAGAGCAGCGCGGCTTTGATGTCATTCTGGTCAATGCGCGGTACGCCAAGAACGTGCCCGGACGCAAAACCGATGTGAGTGATGCCGCGTGGTTGCGCCAGCTTCATTCCTACGGCCTGTTACGTGGCAGCTTCCGACCTGATACCGAGATTGCGACCCTGCGGGCCTATCTGCGCCAGCGGGAGCGGCTTGTGGAATATGCTGCCGCCCACATCCAGCATATGCAGAAGGCCCTGATGGAGATGAACCTCCAACTCCATCATGTCGTCTCGGATATCACCGGTGCGACGGGCATGCGGATCATTCGCGCCATTGTTGGAGGCGAGCGCAATCCCGACGTGTTGGCAACCTACCGGGACGTCCGGTGCCATTCTTCGACTGAGACAATCCGCGCAGCACTGGTTGGCAACGACCGGGAGGAACATGTCTTCGCCCTGACTCAATCGTTGGAACTTTACGACACCTATCAGGCAAAGATGTTGGATTGCGACCGCAAACTCGAAGTCCTAATCGCAGGGCTGAGCCCCAAAACGGAAAAACCTGTCGCAAAGCTATCCAGAGCACGCATCAAGACCAAGCAGGTCAACGCGCCCACCTTCGATGTCAGAGCCGCGCTGTACGGCGTGGTCGGCGTTGATTTGACTGAG
>NZ_JBVVPN010000130.1:0-1537 GCF_055811035.1 Bradyrhizobium sp. MI1.10 | reverse complement strand
CACGCTAGGTGACTACCTATCCAAATGCCGCGATTGCAAGCACAACGGCGGCGACGAGGATCGGACCTGCATCGGAGAAAAAGGGAATCATGTGGCTGACCTACGCACTGCCCGATGATCACGAACCTAGAAATATCGCCACGGACAAGCACGCGCAATCTGTGCGCTAGGAACTTTGTTCAATCTCATGATCGTTCTAACATTTGCACTGACGCAGACAGGACAGAAGAACCAAGACTCACTTGCGATTACCCTCGGACCCGGACTGGGATTGTAACCGCACATCGTTCGATGACATTGAAAACCGTCACAAGCATCATAACCCATGAATGCAATTTCAGGGGCGGGATAACCTGAACAATACACTTTCGTTCCGGTCCAGCATTTGCCACCGTTCCCTTTTGAATCACTCTTCACGTATGTCATTCCCAGATCAGTGCAGTCTGCTGGCGACCCATAGCAAAATGGGGCTGTCCCGATCCACATCCCTGACTCCGCAAATGCATCTCTGCTTACCAAGATAGCGGTTAGTGCGAAGACTATCCTGAATAGGATCATAGAAGCCTCCCTACCTGTAACAGATGTGGAGGGGGCACCAGGTGGATACCCTGAGACCCACCGCAGAAGATATTTGAGCAACCAGAGACGCCTGTAAAGAAAAGATCCGCATGTCGCACGACTTACCAGTGGTCAGTCGCACTGCGCGTCGCAAGGCCCAGTGATGACATCAGCGCCCGCAGACTTTCCGTGATCCAGATCAAGGGATTGGCCTACCCCTTGGGGGCCATATACGCCTAGGCAGGCTGGACATGGCTATGATGGCGCAGCGGACAGTTGTGGTCGTGATCGACGACGATGCGAGCCTTCTGAAGAGCGTGGCGCGGCTGTTGGCGTGCCACGGCATTGAGAGCCGGACGTTCGCCTCGGCCGAGGCGTTGCTTGAGAGCGACAGCGTGCAGACGGCAACCTGCTTGCTGCTTGACATTCACCTCGGGGGAATTTCGGGGATCGCGCTGCAGCGCCGGCTTGCGGCATCGGGATCGAAGTGGCCGGTCATCTTCATGACCGCGAGCGACGACGAGGCCACGCGCAATGAGGCGATGGACGCCGGATGCATCGCCTATTTACGCAAGCCGTTCGCACAGGATGACTTGCTGAATGCCCTATCGAAAGCTCAGGCTTAGCAGGCGCAGCCAGAACAAGAACGTTCGGGGGCGCTACGTCGGTTTGGGGTCCAGAGGGGCGGTCCAACCTTGCGCTCTGCCGGGTCCGGTCTAACCCTGACACCCGACTTATCCACGGGCGGCGGGATGATATGATTATCTGCGGCTAAACGTCCGGTGCGCAACGGAGTGTTCGATGGCGAAGGAGATCAAACAACTGCGGAAGCAAGCTGAAAAGGCCGCGCGCGCTGCAAAGGCAGTCGCAGATGCTGAGGTATCTCAGGAACTACAAGCCTTAGCACGCGCCTTCAAAAGCCAAGCCGACGTTCTGAAGTCAAAAAGGCGAGCAGGCAAGAAGAGACGGTGAACTTGAT
>NZ_JBVVPN010000129.1:0-1579 GCF_055811035.1 Bradyrhizobium sp. MI1.10 | reverse complement strand
TTCAAGGTATGGAAGAAGCTCTCCATCGGGGCGTTGTCGTAGCAATCGGCCTTGCGGCTCATGGATGCGGTGATGTTGGCGTCGGTAAGAGCATCGCGATAGGCGCGTGAGGCATACTGGGCGGATTCAAACGGTCGTCGCAACACTCGCACATTGGAGGTTGCGATGAGTATTGGAGGACGGAGATCGGCACGATCTGGACGAGCGCCAATGCCATCGCCGGGGCGGCCACAAGTTGCGGGGCGTGATGAACAGGGCAGATTTTGGCGAGGGATTGCCGCGGGGCTAAGCAGTGAAGAAGCTGCGCTTGAAGCCGGAGTATCGCAGCCTGTCGGATATAGATTGTTCCGAAAGGCGGGCGGCATGCCACCAGCAATGTTCAGATCCTCGGCAAAGCCGCTCTCCGGGCGGTACCTGTCGTTTGCCGAGCGCGAGGAGATCGCACTTCTCAAGGTGCAGGGCCACTCCATGCAAGAAATCGGGCGCCGCCTCGCTCGGTCCGCCTCGACAATCTCCCGTGAACTGCGACGCAATGCAGCTACCAGAAGCGGCGGGTTGGAGTATCGTGCGACGACTGCCAAGTGGCATGCAGACCGATCGGCATGTCGGCCCAAACTGACCAAACTTGCGCTCAACAAAACCTTGCGCACTTATGTGGAGGAGAGACTTGCCGGCGTCGTCGTGGCACCGAGCGGCGCTTCCGTTCACGGTCCGGTCGTTCCGTGGAACGGTCGCCGGCATGGCCCGCGAAGAGATCGGCGATGGGCCAAGGCCTGGAGCCCGGAGCAGATTGCCCGACGCTTGCCGATCGACTTCCCGGACGACAACACGATGCGCATCAGCCACGAAGCCATCTATCAGGCTCTCTTCGTTCAAGGCCGGGGAACGCTACGCCGCGAACTGACGGCCTGCTTGCGAACGGGGCGCGTGCTAAGAGTGCCCAGAGCACGCGTAAAAAGGCGAGGCAAGGGCTTTGTCTCGCCGGAGATCATGATCAGTCAACGTCCCGCCGAAGCAACCGATCGAGCAGTGCCGGGACACTGGGAGGGAGACCTCATCCTTGGTCTTGGCAGCTCAGCGATTGGTACGCTGGTCGAGCGTACAACCCGGTTCACGATGCTGCTGCATCTTCCCCGCCTCATGGGGCACGGCGAAGCTCCGCGCATCAAGAACGGGCCTGCGCTCGCGGGACACGGCGCTGAAGCCGTACGGGACGCGATTACTCGCACCATCATCACCTTGCCACAAGAACTGCGGCGTTCGCTGACCTGGGACCAAGGCGCCGAAATGGCCCAGCACGATCGTCTCAAGATCGATGCAGGCGTTCAGGTCTACTTCTGCGATCCGCAAAGTCCATGGCAGCGCGGAACTAACGAGAACACCAACGGGCTGCTGCGTCAGTACTTCCCGAAAGGCACTGACCTCAGCGTCCATAGCGTCCATGACATCACCGCCGTTGCTGCCGTCCTCAACGCCCGACCGAGAAAGACGCTGGGATGGAAAACGCCGGCGGAGGCGCTTGACGATTGGCTATCATGAGTGAACAAGATCGCTGTTGCGACGATCGTTTGAATCCGCC
>NZ_JBVVPN010000128.1:0-1588 GCF_055811035.1 Bradyrhizobium sp. MI1.10 | reverse complement strand
TGTCCAGACCGGAGACATAGGTAACAGGTCGTACCTAAGACATGGGTGACAACCTCGTGCCGAACGGGTTGTCGAGGGGTTTCAAAGTCGTTTACTCCAAAAGTCGATCCAGTTTGAGGCCGCTGGTCAGCGATCTGCTGTGTTCCGGCGAGACGCATCCATGGCCTGGCCATTGTTGCTTGGCTCGCGCTGTCGCCGTCAACCCCGCGCGTGCCGCGCCCCTGTGGGCTTCGGGGGTTGACCGCGACAGCGGAGCCAAGCAAAGGGCCTGCCATGCCAAGAATGCACGAGAGCGCGTCGCGCTCAGGGCGCTGCGGTGGCAGCTGAGACATCGGTGACGGGCTTCGGGCCGAACGGGTTGTCGAGCGGCTGCAAGGTTTTCTGCTCCAGATCGAAGTAACCGAGATCGTAGTGCATGAAGCTGACGAGCCAAATGCCCTCGTCGACCTCCTTGATGCCGAGCTTCTGACCGGCCAGCACGGTTGAGATGTTGATCTTCTTGCGATGCAGGCAGAGCCGCCCGCAAGCGGTGACGACAATGTCGCGGTCGTGGAAGGGGTAAGTCAGTTCGGGCAGGCCGTCATAGACGCGCGTTGAAGCGGTGTAGAGCTCGGCGGGGCACTTCATGCCGAGTGCCTCATGGGGCCGCTCGGTGTTGAATTCGTGCACGAAGGCATCGAAGCGTTCCTGCTGCTGCAGGCTGTTGAAGCCTGGCGGGCGGGTCGCTTCCTTTTTGAGGGTGAGGTGCATGCGCTCGTGCCGGCCGTTCTGCTGCGGATGGCCCGGCTTGATGCGCTCGATGGCAATGCCGAGCCGGAGCCACCAGACCGAAAGCTTCGACAGATTGAACAAGGCGTTGGGGCTGGCAAAGGGCACGCCGTTGTCGGAGCGAATGGCCAGTGGCAGGCCGCGCTCGTGGAACAAGCGCTCGAAGGCGGTTATGGCGGGGTCTTCGCGCGTCGAGTCGAGCGCCTCGCTCAGCAACAGGAAGCGCGAGGCGTGATCGCTGACCGTCAAGGGAAAGCAGTAGCGGCCATTGCCGAGCTTGAACTCGCCCTTGAAGTCGGCGCACCAGAGATCATTGGGGGCCGTCCCTTGCGACAGCGGCGTGCCGCGCGCACGGTGGCGCGGTCCGCCGCCGCGTTTGACCAGGCCGTGGCGATCGAGCACCGCATGAATGGTGCTTTTGGCCGGCACGCGAACATCGCCATCGAGCCGGCGCACCAGCAACTCGCGGATCTTGCGCGCACCCCAATGCGGCTTCTCGGCCTTGAACTGGACAATCAGGGTCTCGATCTGGGCCGGCAATTGGTTGGCGTAGCGAACCGGCCGTCGGGAGCGGTCGTTCAGCGCCTCGAGCCCGTGTTCCTTGTAACGATCGAAAATCTTGTAGCCGGTCTTGCGGGAGATGCCGAACTCCCGGCACACATCCGTCATGGCTTCCCCGTCCAACAGCCGGGCGACAAAGCGAAGGCGCTCTTCCATTACCGAACTCGCTTTCCACGGCATCTACACTCCCGCAGAACAAAAGCGGAAAGTGTAACCCATGTGTCCGGTACGAACTGTCACCTATGTCTCGGGTCGCTCA
>NZ_JBVVPN010000127.1:0-1602 GCF_055811035.1 Bradyrhizobium sp. MI1.10 | reverse complement strand
CGCCTCCCTTAAGTGGTGCTAAACACCTCCACTTTGGCACATCGATGCCGTCGGCGGGGCGTCCACCCCATCATAAACTTGCGTTGCACTTCGTGTGAGGCCCGCTCTGTCCGTGATAGCGCGCGCTGGCGCAGCTCACCCAAGGTCCGCGATCACCTAGCCAGATATCCAAAGGGCATAGTAACGCGAGTAAGCTTCGCCACCTTGCTCCCAGGGAGCCGTGGGTTGGAATCCGATCCTTTCGTATAGACGATGCGAGGCCGTTAGCGCGTTGTTGCTTGACAAGCGTATGCGATCGTATCCTGCGCTGCGAGCAAAGCTGATAAGTGCATCTGAGATAGCTCGTGCGATCCCCCGGCCTCGGTAGGTTGGGGCGACAAACATGCGAACCATTTCGCACTGTCGATCGTCGAAACGCTTGATCGCACCGGTACCGATGATTTCGTTTTCGGCGATCACACACAAAAGGAGAGCTCGATCGGCGTACACAGTTTCCGCGTTGTCGAGGTCCGATAGCCGCGAATAAATGAAGTCCCGCACAAAACTGTCGGGGTGATCATGGAAATGCTCATGCCAAACAGCTTCAATGAGCCGCCGCGCCGCCGGCGCGTCGCCAAGTCGGAATGGCCGAATTGTCCAATTTGGTTCCAGGCGAGTGAGAACTGCCATGGGCATCCCCTCCCTTGATCATACGCCCTGACGTGCAAATCAAAAATCAAGCCGGCCGTAGAGTTCGTCGAATGGTACGCACACATGCTCATTGTAGGCGGCCCTCGATTGCAGCCGCTCATACCAGCGCTCAACGTTCGGCAAGTTCGGGCGCGGAAGGTCAAGGTTGAGATAGCGATAAAGATGGGTTCCTATCGGAATATCGGCGAGTGATAGCTGGTCTCCGAGCACGAAGCACCTGCCTTTCAACTGATGGTCGATGTGCTTCAGATAACGGCTGGTTTGTTCCAGAGCTTTGTCAACCGCAGCCAAATTGCGTTGCGCTTCGGGCGTCCGGTACCAACCCCAAAACACACCAACCATGAACGCCGGCTGCAACGCGGTTTGCGACCAATCCATCCATTGGTCTGCCTTCGCGCGCTCAGCCGGATTCGCCTTCCAGAACGACGTTTCGGAAGCGTATTTGGCCGCAAGATATCTCAAGATGGCGTGCGACTCCCAGACGACGACGCCGGAGTCATCAATTACTGGAAGGCGGCCATGCGGGTTCATGGCCAGGAATTCAGGCGTGTCGAGGCCCCCGAACGAGCCTCCAAGCTCGACATGCTTGTGCGCGATGCCGAGCTCACCGACCAGCCACATCACCTTCTGCAAGTTGAATGACGATTTACGGCCATAAATGGTGAGCATTGGCGCGGATCTCAATTGGGGATATTGGCTTACACTTAGAGCCCAGCAGTAAGCAGAAATGAAATGACGCTACAAGCTGCAATAGCTCCTTGCACTCGTTTTGGGTGATAAGGCACCTGTCAGGCTTGAATCACAGCTTTCCGCTGTGACTGCCAAGCTGACGTTCATGATGGGGTGGACGCCCCGCCGACGGCATCGATGTGCCAAAGTGGAGGTGTTTAGCACCACTTAAGGGAGGCGTCC
>NZ_JBVVPN010000126.1:0-1616 GCF_055811035.1 Bradyrhizobium sp. MI1.10 | reverse complement strand
CGCCCAAAGTTGCGTGTCCTCTCCTTTCGTTCAAGCCGAGATGGGGCTGACTTCGTGATCAATCCGGAAGCCATAGCATTGCAACGTTAACGCCGCGCGAGCGGTAGGTTCTTTGACCTTGTCATTTGCGGTAAAAATCGACAAGGAGATCGCCGGCTTTAGGCGCAACAGAGCGCACGATGACGTGCACACCGCCACTACCACAGCACTGACCTCTTCGCGAAACACCTTGCGGCGCATCTACGGAACAGCATTACATCGGAGACATTCGCGGAACGAAACGGCTCATCAGTCTTTCTCTGACCTTCGGGAGGTGCCCATGACTTCTCAAGCCATAGAAGGCGCATGTGCGTTCGCCTGGCGGAACTACTTGCTGCGCCATAGTGGTATTAGTGAGAACGATAACAGGCGTTCCGCCCTCTTTCGCTACGTCACCAATCTTCGCGATGCTGGCGAATATGATTTCGATCTCTTGCAGATAGCAGCGGTCGCTTACCTGAAAAAGCTGGACGAACTGCATGACGACCGACATGCGAGACTCGCCGCAGATCAGGCTTTAGCCGAGGGGTTAGCATCACGTAGTGCACAACCTGGCAGGTCGCTTTGGGCTTAATCACCCGAGCAGAAGGAGCAAGCAGCCATGGTAGACAACATCTCTAATTCAGGCCGTTTCGCGCGCGACGCCCAAAAGCGCACAACCGCAGCGACAGAAATCGGTATGATTGCCTTGAAGCCAATTATGCATTTTCAGGTCTCAATTCTGAGGATGTGGGCCGACAGCATCGAAAGGTTTGCGGGCAATTACGAAAAGGGATTCGAAGAAACCGTGACGGCAGTCGAGGAACAGTCCGACAAGGATCGCGTCGCGTAAATCAACGCAATCGTTCGGCGGAGTCGGAGTTGGGCCATTCGCGTCGATTTTGCCCGCGTCTTCTCGATGTCCGCTCTGGCCCCGACTGCCGACGTGCCGGACACGATGGCGATCTTCGCCTTCGGGCCATGAGCCGACATCGCTCCAAGCAGCGATACTTGTCAGGCTCCTTAGCGGCCGTAGGGGAAGCAGCGGTGGCGATCGAGCGTGAGACCGAAATGCGCTCCTAGCGCAGCGATGGCCGCATCCTGCTCAGGATAAGGATCGGCATTGCATGCGGCAACGATGATGATCCGGAACCCGCCGCGATCCTTGCCACCCGGTGGCAGCATCGCTGTAGCCAGTGGATTACCCTCCCTGTCACGCAACGTGAGGAAAAGCGGCATCTCTCGCTGTACATGGGCCTCGAGGCCGATGTCGCGCTCGATCGCGTTGGGCTGCTCCGGACGCCAGGATTGGACTGCCTTCTCTCGCTCGCGGCAGAAATATTTCTCGACTGTGTGGCGCATCAGGCGCGACTCTTGCACCGCTTCACCTTCCGTCTCGATACGGAACCAGGCCTTACCCTTCGGCGCGTCGCAAACATACTGCATTTCGCCCATCCTGATCGCCGCAATTCTAGGGCAGCGGGCCCGCAAAGCCAGAATGTCATTCTCGTCGCGTTTCGATCTTTTGCGTTTTTACACAGCCAGGGTCAATCGCGTCACTTTGGCCGCGTGCCGTTCTCTACCGGTCTACCCCTGTG
>NZ_JBVVPN010000125.1:0-1719 GCF_055811035.1 Bradyrhizobium sp. MI1.10 | reverse complement strand
ATGAAGCCGGCGACGTTGGTCAGCACCGGCGCCTTGGCGAGCGGCTTGAACAGGATGCGCTCGATCGCGATGCCGCCGACAAAGGACAATGCCAGCGTGATCACGAAGGCGGCCCAATAGGGGATGCCCCATTGCATCAGCTGCCAGGAGATGAAGGTCGAGAACATCGCCATCTCGCCCTGAGCGAAGTTGAGATGGTCGATCGCCTGATAGATCATGACCACGGCGAGCGCCATGCAGGCGTAGATCGCGCCCGTGGCGATGCCGGCCAGCACTTGGTTGGTGAACAGCTCCATCGTGCCGGCTCCTCAGTAACCCAGGTAGGATTTGCGGATTTCTTCGTTGTTCGCGATGTCCTTGGCGTTGCCCGACATCACGATGCGCCCGGTCTCGATCACATAGGCCTGGTCGGCGAGCTCGAGCGCAAGCTGGGCGTTCTGCTCGACCACCAGGATCGACACCTTGTCCTCGCGATTGATCTTGCCGAGGATGCCGAACAGGTCGCGCACCACGAGCGGCGCCAGGCCGAACGAAGGCTCGTCCAGCAGCATCAGCCGCGGCCGCAGCATCAGGGCGCGGGCGACCGCGAGCATCTGCTGCTCACCGCCCGAGAGCGTGCCGGCCTGCTGCGTATGCCGCTGCTTGAGCACCGGGAAATGCGCATACATGCGCTCGATGTCGGAGACGATGCCGGCGCTGTCCTTGCGAGTGATGGCGCCGAGCTGGAGGTTTTCCTCCACCGTCATGGTGGTGAAGGTGCCGCGGCCCTGCGGCACATGGGCGATGCCGAACCGCACGATGCTCTCGGTGGAGCGGTTGTTCAGCGGCTTGCCGTCGAACTCGATGCCGCCGGTCGAGCGCACCATGTTGCAGATCGCGCGCAGCGTGGTGGTCTTGCCGGCGCCGTTGGCCCCCAGCAGCGTGGTCAGCGATCCCTCGCTGAGCGAGAAGGACAGGCCGTGGAGCGCCTGGACCTGGCCGTAATAGGCGCGCAGGTCCTTGACGTTGAGCAGCGTCGTCATTGGTCCTTGCTCCCGAGATAGGCCTTGATGACGTCGGGATCCGCCTGCACCTGGGCCGGCGTGCCTTCCGCGAGCTTCTTGCCGAAATTCAGCGCGACGACGTGGTCGGCGATCGACATCACGAGGCCCATGTGATGCTCGACCAGCAGCACGGTCATATGGCGTTCGTCGCGGATGCGGCGGATGAGGTCGCCGAGCACGTAGACTTCCTCGTGGTTGAGGCCGCCGGCGGGCTCGTCGAGCAGCAGGATCTTCGGATCGGCAGCGAGCGCGCGCGCCAGCTCGACGCGCTTCTGCGTGCCGAACGGCAGGCCCGACACGACGGTGTGGGCGACATCCTCGAGGTCGAGATAGGCGAGGATCTCATGCACCTTCTTGTTGACGTCGCTCTCGCTGCGGCGAACCCAGGCCAGCCGCAGCGAGTCGCTGATGATGTCGCTGGAGGTGCGGGCATGGGTGCCGACGCGGACATTGTCCATCACCGACAAATTCGGAAACAGCGCCACGTTCTGGAAGGTGCGGCCGATGCCGATCTCCGCGATTCGGTGCGGCGGGCGCGTCAGGATGCTCGCGCCCTCCATCAGGATGTCGCCGGACGACGGCTGGTACAGCCGCGAGAGGCAGTTGAAGAGCGTGGTCTTGCCGGCGCCGTTAGGGCCGATCAAGCCGAGGATCTGGCCCTTGTGCATGTCAAAGG
>NZ_JBVVPN010000124.1:0-1730 GCF_055811035.1 Bradyrhizobium sp. MI1.10 | reverse complement strand
CATTACGGCACCACCATTATGCCGGCGCGGCCCCGCAAGCCGCGCGACAAAGCCAAGGTGGAGGCGGCGGTTCTTATCGTCCAGCGATGGATTTTGGCGCGGCTGCGCAACCGGCGCTTCTTCTCGCTCGCCGAGTTGAACGTTGCGATCCGCATCCTGGTCGACGAACTCAACGCCCGCCTGATGCGCAAGCTCGGTGCCAGCCGCCGCGAGTTCTTCGACACCATCGATCGTCCGGCCCTGATGCCGCTGCCGGCCGAACCCTATCAGTACGCCGAATGGCGTCGTGCCCGTGTAGCGCCGGATTACCATGTCGAGGTTCAGGGGCACTTCTACTCGGTGCCATCTCGCCTGATCCGCCAGGTCGTCGAGGTGCGGGCCACCGAGGCAACCATCGAGGTGTTCCATCGCGGCACCCGGATCGCCAGCCACGCACGCTCAGGCGTCAGGCGCCGCCACACCACGATCCCCGAGCACATGCCGAGCGCACATCGCCGATACGCCTTCTGGACGCCGGCACGTCTGCTGGCCGCCGCCGAGAAGATCGGTCCGTCCACGATCGCGCTGGGCCAGGCGATCATGCGGACAAAGCCCCATCCCGAGCAGGGCTTCCGATCCTGTCTCGGCATCCTGCGGTTGGAAAAGACCTATGGGACGCAACGTCTGGAAGCCGCGTGCCGCCGTGGGATCAGCATCGGCTCAGCGAGCTATCGGTCGATCGCCTCGATCCTCAAGACCGGCCTGGACAAAGCCTTCCTTCCCGACACCGCCCCCGAGGCCGATCCCATCCAGCACGGCAACATCCGTGGCCGCGGCTACTACCACTGACCACCAACAAGGAGACCTTATGCTCAGCAACCACACCCACGAACGTCTCGCTGCTCTCGGGCTCGCCGGCATGGCCAAGGCCTTCGACGATCAGCAACGCCAACCGGACGTTACCGCGCTGACCTTCGAGCAGCGCCTCGGCCTGATGATCGATCGCGAAGCAACCGAGCGAGAGAACAAAAGGCTCATCGTGCGCCTGAAGTTCGCCTCGCTACGGCAGGCCGCAATCGTCGAAGATGTCGATCTGCGCGCTCCGCGCGGCATCGACCGCGCCTTCTTTGCCAAGCTCGTCGATGGCGATTGGATCAGCCGCAAGCAAAATTTGCTCATCACCGGGCCGACCGGCGTCGGCAAGAGCTGGATCGCCTGCGCACTCGGCCACAAGGCATGCCGCGATAATCGATCCGTCTTATATCATCGCCTGCCAAGGCTGTTCGAAGCTCTTGCGCTCGCCCGCGGGGACGGACGCTATGCGCGGCTCCTCAAGACACTATCGAGGGTCGATTTGCTCATCCTCGATGATTGGGGCCTCGCACCGCTTACCGGCGAGCAGCGTCGCGATCTCCTCGAAGTCGTCGACGATCGACACCAGCGCGGATCGACCATCATCACCAGCCAGGTGCCGATCGAAAATTGGCATGAGGTCATCGCCGACCCGACCATCGCCGACGCCGTCCTGGATCGGCTCGTCCACAATGCTCACCGCCTCACACTCAAGGGAGACAGCATGCGAAAGATCACTGCGCAGCGCGCCAATCTTGACGCAGCCAAGAAAACCTGACCCAACTCCTCATGCCGGCAACGACACTCCGGCCGCCTTCGTCGGAACAGGTGGCCGCCTTCGATCGGAATGCATGGTCGCGTTCAATCGGAATCCCTGGCCGCAATCCCCGGAATCCGCA
>NZ_JBVVPN010000123.1:0-1764 GCF_055811035.1 Bradyrhizobium sp. MI1.10 | reverse complement strand
TTTGGGGCCAGCCAATGAGGGCAGTTTCTGCGGCCGATCTCATTACTGAGTTGGATGCCACCATCGCGAGGAGCTCATCCGAACGTTGTGCGCGCATGCTCTGGCGCACCACCGAGCTGCTCGTCGACGGTAATAACCGATTGCAAGAGCCGCAGGTCGGCCTGCTTGACGACGTTCTAATTCGCTTAGCACCGTGGATTGCGCCGGGGACGCTCGCCGAGCTCAGCACGACGCTCGCCGAGCTGGGTACTGCTCCGATGAAGACCCTGCGACGTCTCGCCTCGTGCAACGATCCGGCGGTCGCAGTCCCGATCCTTATGAAATCTCCCGCCCTGTCGCCGGCCGATCTCGTGGCGATCGCGACGTCCGGCAGCGAGGATCACCGTCTCGCCATTGCTGGCCGGCGCAGAATCGAAAGCCCAGTGACTGAGGCAATATTGCAGCGCGGCAGCAGCAAGACTTGTCTGGCCATCATCGGCAATCCGGGCGCTGAATTCTCGGGCGCGGCCTATGCCAACTTGATCCGTAGGGCTGTGGAGGACGACGAGATCACGAAAGCGCTGACGCTGAGGCCAGACACCCCGGACATGGTGGTTCGGGAGCTGCTGTCGGCATCGCCACGGCCGGCGCCTAAGGCTTCCAACGCAAACGCTTGCTCGCAAGTATTAGCGACAGCGAAGGGACCTTGCGACACTGAGTACGCCGCTGCGAGGCCGGAGATTATATCGCTCAATCGGAGCGGAAAGCTGAACGACTCGACTGTCAATCGGTTCGCGATCCGGCGTGAGACAGCGAACCTGTTCACGGCCTTGTCGGTGCTGTCGGGAGCACCGATTGAGGCCATCGAGCAGGTTATGGCAGAGTCCGGTTACGAAGGCCCGGTTATGGCGTGCCGGGCATCGCGCTTGAATTGGCAGACCACGCTGGCGGTCCTCAACACTCGCGGCGCGGGGCTTTCACTAGGCGAATGCGCACGAGCTCAGTTGCTGTTTGAAACGCTTCATCTCTCGACCAGCCAATGGTCCGTTCGTTGGGGAGAAATCTCCGCGGGCGCCCACGGTCGCACTGCAAGATCGGCAGGAAACCAATGAAATTCGACGGTCGCAAGGCGTCTCGGGTGCGCATGGACAACAGACAGCCCGTGAACCTGATGGGCTCCGACGGCACCTGGCGCCGAAGCTGCGTCTTGCTCGATATCTCGAACACCGGCGCCAAGATCGAAGTCGAAGGGTCGCTCGATGTTCTCTCGGCCAAGGAGTTCTTCATGCTGCTGTCGTCGACGGGACTGGCCTATCGACGTTGCGAGCTGGTCTGGATCGACGGAACCACGGCTGGCGTCCACTTTGTCCAAGCAAACGGCAAGAAGGCCCAAACGACCGCGAGCGACAGAGGCGCGCACAAACCAACTTGAGCGAGCGGTGTTATCCAAGTGAGCCAATGACCTTGGACCACCGACGAGGCCCATTCAGCCGGGCACCCCACGAACGAAGGCACCAGTCATGCTCGTGCACGTATTGGCCGACACTTCCGAGAAGCTCTTCGGGCTCTGCTCGCTTTTTGGAGGGCAGTTCACCGTTGCCGGCGAGCGGCTCGATGTAGAAGCAAAGCTTCCGCACGCTGCTGCCGCGGTCGTCGTCCGTGCCGACCTGCGGGCGGTCGCAAACATTGCCGCGCTGAAAAAGAGAGCTGCCCGGTTCGCCATAGCAAAGAAGCGCATCTTCCTCGTCGAGCAAACCTCGCACGTTTGCATCTCGCAAGCTTATG
>NZ_JBVVPN010000122.1:0-1818 GCF_055811035.1 Bradyrhizobium sp. MI1.10 | reverse complement strand
TGAGCTCCTCGCGATGGTGGCATCCAACTCAGTAATGAGATCGGCCGCAGAAACTGCCCTCATTGGCTGGCCCCAAATTCATTTTAATATCGCCACGTCAAATCAAACGTATTACGCGCGGAAGTTGTTAAGATTCCTTTATATGCCAAATCGTTACATACGAGAGGCTGTTATTATTCAACTGAACGGCGGTCATGACAAAACAAAGCCCGGCCGGAGATCGAGTCCCGGCCGGGCCTTGTTGAAGACTGAGCTGTTGGAGAAGGACGGCCCAGTGTCAATACAATGGACAGGCTCGCCCGCGCCTACCTTGATCTACGTCAAGGCACCCCTATCAGAAGGCGCGCTCGATTCCACCGCATGAAGAAGCCAGACCTGGCATTGTGCGCCACGGTCCAACGCAAGGAGCAAGCCATGATAAATCTGAAAGTTCTTGGCGCGTTCGTTATTGCGGCATCCGCCCTGTCCAGCTCTGCTGCACTGGCCCAGGCGGCTCTCTCCAATCCGGACGAATGCCAAGCTGAATTCGCCAACTGCACGGGTCTTGGAACCGGGACTACCCCCATCTATCGATATCGGCGAACGGCGCATCGCCATCCGGTGGCGGCGGCTGCAACCGTCGGCGGCTGGAGCAATTCCTACGCCATGTCCGGCGGGATGGGGTACGGCGGCGGGATGGGGTACGGCCAGAACGGCTGGTACGGCAACTGGAGTTCGTATGCTACCCGCAACGGCATCACCTGCAGGCCCGGCACCAATTTCAAGGGTGCTGACGGTCTCCAGCATCTCTGCCAATAGGTGATCCGCTAGAGGCTAAATCAGGCGGGCCCAAGTGGCCGTGTGACTCTTGGCCCCAAACCCGACACGCATCCTGTCGGGTTTGGCGTCCTAGGGCAAAGCGGACGCTATTGAGTACACATGTTAAGCCGCAGCCTGCTCATCCCCGCCTATGGCCGCGTTCAGCGCAGCGACCGCCGCACGAACCTCCTTGCCCGCCATCCTTGCCGCATATTGGCCTGCAAAGCCGAGATCGCCTATCTCGCTTAAGGTGCTGTCGGACGACGACGCCATGTCGAGTATCGCGCACACCTTGTGGCGCAGCTGGCCGCGCAAGGTCTCGGTATCCAGCGCGCGAGCCAACTCCCCTTGGGCATCCGGCATCTCAGCATCCCAGCTCCCGGTGTCGGCCTTGTCGCTTGCCCGATGTCGAACCTCGCCGAACCGTTCTTCGGGGCCAACCCAGGCATGGCCGTCCCAGATCTTAACGAGCTTGTTGCCAATCCAGCGCGCCCGTTTGTTTTCGACCGCCCAAATCAGTTGCTTCGCGCTGACGTCCACCATCTCGCGGTCCATATTCGGAAGTACAGGCTGCTCGCCGCTCTCGCCTTCATCATCCCGCACCTCATTGTCGTTGGCGGCGATACGGGGCGGAGCGTTCAAGTCTCGCCAGAGCCGGAGGCCCACGAATGTGGCCTCATCACCCTGGCGCTTGCACCACGTGATGCAGCCAGCAACAGAAATTGCTTTTTCGAGCGAGCTAAGCCTGAAGTCTACCGTCCCAACTGGGCTGGTATCGATGACTACAACCTTGTCTTTATGCGCATCAACAGTACTCCGCTCCTCACCGTCTATTACGATCTCAAGCAGGTCGCGGGCAATCAGGCCTGTCTGACAGTATGAACCGCCCCGGGTTTGCCGGAGGCTATTTGGTTTAAGTTATGCCGCCATGGCCGGTTGTTCCAGCGTTGCTCGGCTTCGGCTGGCGGGATGTTGCCGATGGGCTCCAGGAGCCGTCGGTTGTTGAACCAGTCCACCCAT
>NZ_JBVVPN010000121.1:0-1830 GCF_055811035.1 Bradyrhizobium sp. MI1.10 | reverse complement strand
CCCTGCAATCTCAAATGCCGCCGCAACCGGAAAACTGACTCCTGCTCAATCGCTTAGAGCCTTGTTCACGGACGACTACTGAGAGACGACAGACCACCAAGGCTCGTGTGAGAAGCGAAATGCCCGCTGTTCGCGGGCATTTTCTTGCTCCGTATCGTGCAATTGGTGCCGGAAGCGATCCTGCTTCCTTTTCTGATCCGGATTACTTTCCACTCAGCTAGTGCGCTGAATGTCCTGGCAATCCTTAGACGTGAGTTCTTGCCGCCCGGGTCCGCTTGCCGTCTGAATGGTCGCAGCGCAATGCGACACCAAGAAGCGTCCCGTCCAAGTTACCTTATCGACGCATCGTTGCGCCGGTCCCGGATCGGGGCGAGCGTACGCGCCAGGATCGTGGTCGCCATGATCAGTGAGCAAGCGGGATTGAATCGTAAGCATCCGGCGAAGACCGGTGGATCAAACCAAGTCAATTCGGAACCGATGGTTCCAAAGGCTGTTCCGCGATCGCACATGAACCTTGGCACGTTGTGTGAATGGGTTTCGGGGACTTTGCACCCTCCAGGGCCGGAGGTCCGCCCGCCCGCGATCATTTAAAGCCGACGGCGTCTTGCCGGAGCCTCAGCCAGTTTGGTATCCCAGGACAAGCGACAAGCTCCTCCACATTTCCGGAGACCTATGACGAGCTGCCGCGGCGCGCGTAGTGGTGTCGTTACCTTCGGAGAATTAGACGAGCGTCGCCGCCCAGAAGCCGGCACCGGTTAGGCGCCGGACAATCACCACATCCGTTTGATGGCATCTCAGTGAAGTTCGCTTGTTCGCACGTATGCGAAAGCGAGGGTTCCTCGGGCTGTCCGTTCATACGAGCAGAGCGGAAGCAGCTCGCCTATCGCGCGACAGACGTTATTGAACCCACTATCGGCATTGTATTTTTGCGAGCTATGGCTTTAGGCTTGCCAGCAACGTCTTAGTGGAGTTGCGCTTATGGGAAGGGACGCAGGTAACCATTTCTTGTCGGGCGGCGGCGAGATGGGCTCTCTGACGAGAGCGTTTGATTGGTCAAAAACATCGCTCGGCTCCCCCGAAGCCTGGCCGCAAAGTCTTCGGGTTACGGTCCGGCTCGTTCTCACCTCGCGCCACCCGATGTTCATTTGGTGGGGATCGGACCTCATCCAGTTCTATAATGACGCTTATCGCGAAACGATGGGCCCCGAGCGGCATCCGAGCGCGTTGGGAGCGCGGGGCCGTGAATGTTGGGCTGAAATATGGGACATCATCGGCTCCCAGATTGAATATGTTATGGCAGGTAAGGGGGCGACCTGGCATGAGGATCAATTAGTGCCTGTAACCCGACACGGCCACCGCGAGAATGTCTGGTGGACCTATAGCTTCGGTCCGATCGACCTCGAAGACAAAGTCGGCGGCGTACTCGTTGTCTGCAGGGACGTCACCTCCGAGCACATGGCAAGAGAAGCTCTAAACCTCATCAATGAAGAGCTAAAACACCGCGTCAAGAACACCCTTGCCGTTCTCAGTGCTGTTGCCAGCCAAACATTTCGTGACGTATCGAGCAAGGCCGATCTTGAAAAGTATCAGGGGCGACTTGCCGCGTTCGGACGAGCGCACGACTTGCTTACTGCGGCAAATTGGGCTGCTGCCCCACTGCGAGATGTGATCAATACTGCCCTGAGCCCGTACAGAACAGGCGAAGACCGGATTACGATTTCCGGTCCTCCACTTGTTCTGAAATCACGACAGGCGCTCGCCCTGTCCTTGGCGGTCCACGAGCTTGCTACTAACGCGTTGAAGTACGGCGCTCTGAGCGTGACAAGCGGC
>NZ_JBVVPN010000120.1:0-2299 GCF_055811035.1 Bradyrhizobium sp. MI1.10 | reverse complement strand
TGTCGCGCGCCGTGGCAAACTGCCCCCTCTGCGTCACGAGGAATTGCCCCTCCTCGAATAGCTGAGGAGAGAGTGAATGAAGCGGGAACGAATCACTGAAGGCTCGCCGTGGAATGATCCACGGGGGCAGGTGATGAAGACGCCGGATGACGTGGCGGAGATGATGCGCCTGAGGGCGTGCGGATGGGGTGTGAAGCGGATTGCGCGGCAGCTGGGCTGCAGCCATCACACTGTGAAAGACTACGTTGCGGCGGGCGGTGTGAAGCCGTTCAAGTCGCCTGAGCGGAAGAAGCAGCTCGACGGCCTTGAGGGCTGGCTGCGCGAGAGGCTCATTCGGCATCGCGGCAATGCCGATGTGGTGCGCCAAGACCTGTTGGCCGAGAAAGGCGTGGCAGTCAGCCGGCGGACGCTGCAACGCGCCGTGCAGCCCTATCGCCAGGCGCTGAAGGCGGAGGCGCTGGCGACGACGCGGTTTGAGACGCCACCGGGTCGGCAGCTGCAGATCGACTTCGGGGAGCGCCTGGTCGAGATCGGAGGGGCGAAAGTCAAGGCATTCGTGTTCGTGGCGACGCTCGGGCACTCGCGACGGCTCCATGTGCGTGCGTTCCGGGCCGAGAGGCAGGAGCATTGGTTCGCCGGGCTCGAGAGCACATTCACGACCTTCAGCGGTGTGCCGGAGGAAGTGCTGATGGACAATCCACGCGCGCTTGTCGTGCGCCACGACGCGGTGAGCCGGTCGGTTCAGTTCAACGACAAGCTTATAGCCTTCGCAAAGCATTGGGGCTTCCGTCCTCGCGCCTGCGCGCCATATCGGGCGCGCACGAAGGGCAAGACGGAGAACGGCGTCGGCTACGTGAAGAAGAATGCGATCGCCGGTCATTCCTTCTCAAGTTGGGAAGCATTCGAGGCGCATCTCGACAGATGGGAGCGCGAGGTTGCGAACGTTCGTATCCACGGCACGACCGGCGAGGCGCCGATCATCCGCTTCGCGCGTGAGGAGATACATCGGTTGAAGCCGCTCGGGGGGCAGCCGTCGTTCGGATCGTTGCGTGAACTGACCCGCGTCGTCGGCAATGATTGCGCCGTCGAGATCGACACGAACAGCTACTCGGTGCCGTGGCGCCTTATTGGCGAGCGCGTGGCGGTAACGATCGCGGCCGGCGAAGTCCGGATCCGCCATGGATTGCACCAGGTAGCAGTGCACAAGCAGTCCGAGGGACGCCGGCTGCGGATCGTCGACGCCGCCCATCTCGATGGTGTCGCTGGGCGCAATGGCGCGGTCCGCCAGGAGATCGCGGCAGTGCTGGATCCGTCTCCACCGCCGTCGTTGTTACGCTCTCTTGCCGAATACGAAGCTGTGGTCGGAGGAGGCTTCTGATGGCGTGGGGAAAGAAGATAATGGAAGAAACGATCGATCCGCTCGATGCCATGCTGGCGCGATTGCAGCTCTCCTGCATCCGCGATCAGCTCGACAGCCTGCTCGACGAGGCGGCGCGCGCGAACCTGTCGGCGCGTGAGACGCTGATCCTGCTGTGCGAGCGCGAGATCGCACGCAAGGATCATCGCCGCATCGAGATGGCGCTGAAGCTCGCACACTTCCCAGCCGTCAAGGAACTGGCGGGCTTCGACTTCGAGGCGCAGCCGTCGATCGATCCCAAACAGATCCGTGACCTTGCCGCGTCACGTTGGATCGCCAACGGAGAGAACGTGCTGTTGCTCGGGCCACCCGGAGTCGGCAAGACGCACTTGTCGATCTCGCTGGGGCGAGAGGCGATCCTGGCCGGGTACACGGTGCAGTTCACCACGGCGACGACGCTGGTCGCAGGCCTTGCCAAGGCCCATGGCGAACGGCGTCTAGACGAGAAACTGCTCGCGCTATCGAAGCCAAAGCTGCTGATCGTCGACGAGCTCGGCTACCTGCCGCTGGAACCTGACGCGGCACATCTGTTCTTCCAACTGGTCAGCCGGCGCTACGAAACTGGCGCCATGCTGATCACCTCGAACCGCAGCGTTGCCGAATGGGGCACCGTGTTCGCTGATCCCGTGGTCGCCACCGCGATCCTCGACCGGCTCTTGCACCACAGCCACGTGCTGACGATCCGCGGCGACAGCTACCGGCTCCGAGCCAAGCGCAAGAGCGGCCTCATCAAGACGCCGACCGCCGGTGACGGCCCTCCGGTCGGCTCCGCCTCCCTCCGGCCCGTCACCGGCGGAAACAACCTTCAACCGAAATCATAATCCCGATGGTGGGGGCAGTTCTTCATGACGCAAAGGGGGCAGTTCCGGATGGCGTTTGACA
>NZ_JBVVPN010000119.1:0-2356 GCF_055811035.1 Bradyrhizobium sp. MI1.10 | reverse complement strand
TGTCATTCGGCCTGCAATATTGACCCCCTAAGCCGGGGGATCGGCGTCCAAAATTGACCCCCTATAGGTTGGTCTGTTGCGCTGCCTGCTTTGGAATGAAGCAGGTGGTCGAGGATGCTGATCGTGGAGACGATTGCGCGGATTCGGCGCGAGCACTTCATCAAGGGCAAGACGATCAAGGAGATTGCCCGTGACCTGAAGGTGTCGCGGAACACGGTCCGGAAGGTGCTGAGGTCAGGAGAGACCTCCTTCGAGTACGAGCGGCAAGTGCAGCCGCGGCCAAAGCTGGGACGATGGGCAGTAGAGCTCGACGGACTGCTGGCGGCGAACGCGGCCAAACCGGCTCGTGAACAGCTGACGTTAATCCGGATCTTCGAAGAGCTGCGCAGCCGTGGCTATGACGGCGGCTACGATGCGGTGCGGCGTTACGCCAGGCGGTGGAGCAAGGAACGCGGGCAATCGACCGCGGCTGCTTATGTCCCGCTAAGCTTTGCCCCAGGCGAAGCCTACCAGTTCGACTGGAGCCACGAGGTGGTCTTGCTGAGCGGCACCACGGTGATGGTGAAGGCCGCCCATGTCCGGCTCTGTCACAGCCGCATGCTGTTCGTGCGGGCCTATCCGCGGGAGACGCAGGAGATGGTGTTCGACGCCCACGACCGGGCGTTCGCCCTGTTCAAAGGCACCTGCACCCGCGGCATCTACGACAACATGAAGACCGCCGTAGAGACGATCTTCGTCGGTAAAGGGCGTCTCTACAATCGCCGCTTCCTGCAGATGTGCAGCCACTATCTGGTCGATCCGGTCGCCTGCACGCCAGCGTCGGGCTGGGAGAAGGGGCAGGTCGAGAACCAGGTCGGGCTGGTCAGGGAACGCTTCTTCACGCCGCGGCTGCGGTTCAAAAACCTCGACGAGTTAAACGCCTGGCTGCTCGACAAATGCATCGCCTACGCCAAGGTTCATCGCCATCCGGAGCTGGTCGATCAGACGATCTGGGAAGTGTTCGAAGCCGAACGCCCCAAACTCGTTCCCTATGCCGGCCGCTTCGACGGCTTCCATGCGGTGACGGCATCGGTCTCGAAGACCTGCCTGGTGCGCTTCGACAACAACAAGTACTCGGTCGCAGCCAGCGCAGTCGGACGACCGGTCGAGGTTCAAGCCTATGCCGATCGCATCGTGATCCGTCAGGATGGACGCATCGTTGCCGAGCACCCGCGATCCTTTGGCCGCGGCGATACCGTCTACGACCCCTGGCATTATGTGCCGGTGCTCGCCCGCAAACCCGGCGCCTTGCGCAACGGTGCTCCCTTCAAAGACTGGGTGCTGCCAGCCGCGATCGAGCGGATCCGGCGCAAGCTTGCCAGCACCGACGACGGCAATCGGCAGATGGTCGACATCCTCAACGCGGTGCTGACTGACGGTCTGCCCGCGGTGGAAGCGGCCTGTGCCGAAGCGCTCAGTCACAGCGTCCATTCGGCCGATGTCGTTCTCAATATCCTCGCCCGTCAACGTGAACCCGCCCCACCGGCCAACATCATGACGCCAGCCGCACTGACGCTCCGTCATGCACCGATCGCCGATTGTGCCCGCTACGACAACCTCCGGAGGACCATCTGATGGAACGAACCCAAATCTTCGACCTCATGGGCGAACTCAAGCTCTACGGCATGAAGGCTGCCTTCGACGAGATCATGGCAACTGCCGTCAAGCGCCAGCACGAACCTCAGCGCATTGTCGGCGACCTGCTCAACGCCGAGATCAACGAGAAGCAAGCCAGGTCGATCAAATACCAGCTCACCATTGCCAAGCTTCCGCTTGCCAAGGACATCGCCGACTTCCAGTTCGACGGCACGCCGATCAATCAGACACTCGTCAATGATCTTGCTGGCGGCGGCTTCATCGCCCAACAACGCAACGTCGTGCTGGTTGGCGGCACCGGCACAGGCAAAACCCACCTGGCCATTGCCATCGCCAGAAGCTGCATCCGATCCGGTGCCCGCGGCCGCTTCTTCAACGTAGTCGACCTCGTCAATCGCCTCGAGACCGAGACCCGCAACGGACGGCAAGGACGGCTCGCCGAGCATCTGACCCGGATGGACTTCATTGTGCTGGATGAACTCGGCTATTTGCCCTTCGCCCAGTCCGGTGGCCAGCTTCTCTTCCACCTCGTCAGCCGGCTCTATGAGCGCGCCTCCGTCATCGTGACCACCAATCTCGCCTTCGGCGAATGGCCGAGCGTGTTCGGCGACGCCAAAATGACCACCGCGCTGCTCGATCGGTTGACCCATCACTGTGACATCGTCGAGACCGGCAATGACAGCTGGCGCTTCAAAAGCCGCGACGACGATCACGCCACCCG
>NZ_JBVVPN010000118.1:0-2406 GCF_055811035.1 Bradyrhizobium sp. MI1.10 | reverse complement strand
TGTTGACGAACTGCCCTCCGGCGTGATCTCGCATGGAGCGCGCTGGCGAACCGTCAGGGTTCCTTCCGTAGTTCTCCGGCCGACAACATACTTTCGCCTCCTCGGCTGCGTTAAAAGCGCCAGTATAGCTCTGAGGTGAGCTGGTAAAAAAGACGACGTGACGTGCAGCTGCATGCTCATCCCCTGGGAAATGCTCAAAACCATCTGCGTCCCGTTGAAGGTTAACTCGCCGTAGCGCAGATGCGCGAATCGCTCTCCGGCGGGTGCTATTGCATTTCATATGGAGCGCCAAATGGCTTCCACGTTAGGCGACAAGCTCGCGGAAGAGCAGATCACGAAAAGCTTGGACGAGCATTTTTCTAGCCTGGCGAGCTTGGCCCGCGAAAAGGGAGTCGGCCCTTTGGCCCGACCGACCAGGATGAAGACGTCACGCGCCCCGCCGGGCACGGGTCATCGATTGGCCGGTTGGCGCTATTTGGCTTTCATCGGTTCGCTATTTGTAGCATCGATTACTGTCGTCGGGTGGCGATGGTCATCGTCCGTTGATTCGACAATGATGGTCGCCGCAGTACCGCCCCCTCCGGTACAAACCGCGCCGAATGACGATGCGCCGACTGCCGTTTCCGTGTCTTCCGAGATTGCGCAGCAGCTCCAACCGATGGCGCGCGATTTAGCTGCCTTGAGGCAAACGGTGGAACAGCTCGAAATGAGGCAAGAACAATTGGTCCGCGGCAATGAAAATCTCGCAAGCCAACTCAAGGCGAGCCAGGAAGAAATGGCGCGGAACCACAGTACCATCGACCAGATCAAGGCGACCCAGATCCAGATGGCGCGCGAAAGCCAGACACTCACCGAGCAACTCAACGCGAGCCAGGAACAACTCGCCCACGTCATCGCCAACGCCTCAGCGCCAAAGGCGATGCCTGAGGTGAGCTCCGGAGAACCAAAGGTGATGCCCGAAATACCATTGCCTCGTCCGCGTCAGGCGGCCAATGTCGCCCAGACGCAGAAGCCGGCGCCGCCGCAAGCCAAAAAACCGCAACCGTCATTGGCATGGCCATGGTCAGTGCACTAATGCAGCACACATCCCCTACCCTCAGATGGCGACCTGGGTTTGGTCTGAGCCCGGTTTCGTTTCCGCCTCGTCGAGGCCAGCGGACCTGGTGAAGCGTCGCGCGACTTACGTGTGCGGCTCGAGATCCAGCCGCCCACGTAAGTGGCCCTAGAGGCTCGGCTACGCAGCGCGCTGCATCCGTTCGACGCTCTGAGCTATATGGTCGCCCGCATCGTCTGCTACCTTGAGGGACATGTCGGCCATCCGACGGCTGCTGTCCATCGCGCTGCGGATCGTGTCGCGCACTAGATCCGTCTGAACGGCTGCCAAGTCGTGAGGAGTTCGACAGCGCCAGAGTTCATTCATTCTGTCCATGCTCCGCTCAATCTGTTGTCGAACGAACTCAAAGTACTCGCGCGAAACCCCGTTCATACCTTTAGCGACGGCTGTCGCGGAATACATGATGGTTTCGGCGTTGCGGGCTGAGCGTTCCGTCGCCCGCTGCGCTTGGGGACTGATCGGCCGTGCGCCCTGTGGCTGTGCCGCGGAACGCGTAAAGTTCGGCTGGTAGCTTTCAATGTACGCGAAGGTCAGGTCTGATGTCCGCGTTGCTGTCAGAGAGCCGAATGTCACAGCCGTTCTTTAGTCGAAGACCTGCTCCCTTCGCGTGATCCTGCGGCCGTCGTCCCTTCAACCGTGGTGGTCTCACAGTGGCAGCGGTGCCGGGGCCCGATACCAGCACCTTCTTTCTTTAATCGTGCCCTTGGCCTTCTCGGTGACACCTCCATGTGCTTGCGATCCATACCGCGCTCCTTCATTTTCGGTGATGCATAACGCACGAGAGAGTTCGCCGCCATCGAACCGGTTCAGGGGCCGCATCCTATCGAAAAGATAACGGGCCGTTCCTGCATCAGCTCAAGGCGACCTGCGGAGTTCAGATGGGAGCTAGCTCGGCTTCACGCGGGCTTTCGGAGCTGCCGTGAGGAAGTCATCTCGGCTTCGGTCTCCTTGATTGTGCTGAGGACGTTTTTCACGGACGCTTCCAGACTCGATAAGGAATTCGGATCGGCTTCGATTTGCGGTGGACACCGTAAGTTGACTGGGCGAGCATAGTCCGCTCCCGCTTCGCAGCTGCGCATCGCGGCAAAGGCTAAGACAGGTTCGGCATGCCTACGGCGAAATGGCAGTGACATCATAAAGCCAAGTGCCACGAGCACCATCATCATCACTAGCGACCCGTCGAAGTGATCTGGTTATCGACGTCTCGTTGTGTTCGATAATGCGCGGCGGGGTGACCTGAACAACATCTGCCAAGACATCTTCCAGTGCCGTGCCGATCGTTTGCTCGCCTT
>NZ_JBVVPN010000117.1:0-2412 GCF_055811035.1 Bradyrhizobium sp. MI1.10 | reverse complement strand
GTCGAGATCGGCGCCTTACGCGTTGGCGCGGGTCGGGTCGCGGCGGATCGACCGCGCCGATCCGTGCCGGCGTTAGTGGCGGCGGATCAGGTATTTGTGGAGTTCGAGCGTCGCCAGAAGAACTGCCAGTCATGCCGAGCTTAGGAACACTTTTTGGTGCCGCGAGGTTTCCTTCCTCATCAGAGGCCTAGCATTGCGGAGTTCTCTTCCATGGGTACCCAGATCGTGATGGACCACACAGGCGAAAGCAGACATTTCTTTGAACAAACTGATCCGAAGGGGCTCGCCGAGGCTGAACGGCGATTTAAGCAGCTCACCAATCAGGGGTTTACTGCCGCGACGCGAAAGGCGGGCAGTGAACTGAAGGTCACACGGTCGTTTGATCCCACCGCGGAAGAGACGCTATTCTATCCGCGTCTCGTCGGCGGCTAAGCTATCGCGATGCGACGATGTTTCTGTCCAGACGCAGCGACGCTAACAATACGCGCTTCCGCGCCCTCCGTGAGCTTTATCGGAGCTTCACCGAGAAAAATGGCCCGGAAGCGCGTTCGCGGCGTCTGCTGCGGGATTGGTTATCTCCAGAGCAGCGCGCGCAATTCGATGCCAACAACTATTTCGAAGTCACCGGTTCTCACACCGGCAGACGATATCGAGTTCAATATGGTACCCTGAGCAATGTTGTAGAGCTCGACGCATCAGGGCAGCCCGCGATCGGCTGGTGTTTCGTTCCCGAACGTCCTCTGGCGGCTGGCGATGTGATGCTCGCCCAGAAGATCGCGCTCGAAACCGACGAAGCCGCAGTGCTCGCGCTTGCCCACCGGTTTTCTCTGAGACTGCCGTCTCTGCCCCGAGTAGTGCGGCGTGCTTACTAGGTCGCCCAAGGATCTAGGGATGCACCGCCTGCGCCTGGTGGTCGACCTGAAGGCCTGGGAGGGCTTCGATTGCAGGCTGGCGATTGCCCAGATAGAGCAGGACATCGCGGCGATAGACACGGGCTGGAGGCGCTTTCGGGGTCTGAAGCCAGTTAGGCTAACGGGCCAACCCGGTGGCGGCGAGTGCGCAAGGAGGACAAGTGCTGCGATCTTTCATCATGACTGCCCTCGCACTGGGTTGGGGATCCTCGTCCGCGCTCAGCCTGACGTCGGAGGAGATCATCGCTAAGCTTCGCGCCACCGGCTATTCGCACATCCAGGAACTACCAGCCGGAAAGATAAAGACCTACAAGGCCGTCAAGGAAGGCACCGCGCGCTGGCACAGGGATCGCGATCCAGCCAAGTCTAGACGCGCGGTGAAGGAGTATCTGGCGACCCTCAACGATACGGCGTGGGGCGCCGCCAGCGATGTCGTCCCGAAGTTTATTTCGCCATCCGATCCGGCAGCGCAATGGACCGGGGCTCACAAGGGGGCGGCATTCTTCGCGTACTCCGATAACTATCTGATCGACGTGAAGTTCGGTGTCATCGTTGACGTCGAGGCCTCCCGCGCCATTCGCCAGGCCGAGGTCGGCGCAGCAATGACCATCGTCGAACGGACCGAGGAGCGCTTCGGTCTCAAGCCAGAACGGCTTATCGGAGATACCGCATACGGGGCTGCTCCGATGCTGAACTGGCTGGTCGAGGAGAAGGGCATCGGGCCGCATATCCCTGTGTTCGATAAGTCGAAGCGGATGACGGTACCTTCTCGCCGAGCGACTTTCGATATGACCCGGCCGGCGACGTCTATCACTGCCCGGGTGGTAAGCGGCTTGGGACAAGCGGTACCGTGCATGAAGGCAAGACGCTGCTGTATCGAGCAAGCAAGCTCGACTGCGATGTATGCCCGCTTAAATCGCAGTGCTGTCCAAAAGAACCGTCGCGCAAGATCCCGCGCGACATCCATGAATACGCCCGAGACGTTGCCCGGTCGATTGCCGACACCGAAGACTTTGAGAAGTCACGACGTGAGCGCAAGAAGGTCGAGATGCGGTTCGCACATTTGAAGCGCATCCTGAAGCTCGGTAGGCTTCGACTGCGGGGACCAAAAGGCGCTCAGGACGAGTTTGTTCTTGCTGCCATCGCCCAGAACCTGCGGCGGCTCGCGTCGCTGGGCGCTCGTCCACCACCCGCTCGGGCTCTGTGCATTGCGTAGCGTTCGAGTTGCGTAGAGAGCGTCAGGGCCGGCGGATCAAAGCCGGTCGTCCTTAGAGAAATGGCCGAACGATCCATCGCTAACGGCCGACTTCTGCAACAAAATCGGCCAATACCGGAAGTAGCCAACCTGTTCGATCACCCAGTCGACGCGGACGCTGAACGTCGGTGGAAATTCGAGCGATGCCGCTCCGGGCATCAATCTTCCGCACGCTAGGTGACTACCTATCCAAATGCCGCGATTGCAAGCACAACGGCGGCGACGAGGATCGGACCTGCATCGGAG
>NZ_JBVVPN010000116.1:0-3149 GCF_055811035.1 Bradyrhizobium sp. MI1.10 | reverse complement strand
CGGTGGACACCGCCGGCGAGCTTGGCCATGCGGGGGTCGAGATTGACGGGGTTTTCTTCCATGCCGTCCTCGGCGAGCCGCAGCACTTCGCCGATCTGGTCGATCAGGAGGCCGTAGGATTCACCGCGCAGGTCGACGCCGACCGCCATCGGGATCTTGCCGTCCTCGGGCTTGGGCAGGCCGAGCCGGGCGCGCATGTCGACCACGGTGACGATGCGGCCGCGCAGGTTCAGCACGCCCGCGATCTCGCGCGAGGACAGCGGCACGCGGGTGACGCGCTCGGGCATGAACACGTCCTGGACGCGGGAGATCGGCAGGCCGAACAGCTGGCCGCCGATCATCGCGGTGACGTATTCGACCATGGCGCCTTCGCCGGACTGGGTCTTCTTGGTCATGTTAGTTTCTCCTGATCCCGCTGGTTACGCTGCTGCGCGGCTCAGCTCGGAGGCGCCGGCGGCGCCCGCGGTCTGTTCCTTCAGCGCCGCGATCAGACCGGGACGGTCGAACTTGGCGACATAGTCGTGGAAGCCGGCCTGACGGCCGCGCTCGATCGCCGCCGGCGACACCAGCGCGGAGAGCCCGATGATCGGCATCGCGCCCAGATTGCTGTCGGAGCGGATGGTCTCGGCAAACTCGAACCCGTTCATGTCGGGCATCTCGATGTCGGTCAGGACCACGTCGAAGGTCTGCGCGCGCAGCGCCGCCAGGCCCTCCTGCGCGGTCGGCGCGGTGCGGACGCGGTAGCCGGCGGCCTTGAGCACCGGGGCCAGCATGTTGCGGAAGAACGCCGAGTCGTCGACCAGCAGCACCGATTGCGAGTGCAGCGACGGCTTCATCTCCTTGCGGGTGAACCAGTCGGAGAACGCCATCGGCAGGAAGTGGCCGACGTCGATCACTTCGGTGGCCTGGCCCTTGATCACGGCCGAGCCGAGAATGCCGGAGGAGGATCCGCCGACCTCGATGTTGAGCCGTTCCTCGACGATGTCGATGATCTCGTCGACGACGAGGCCCATGGAGCGGCCGTCATCGGAGAACACCAGGATCGGCTGGGCGCCCTGGCTCGCGATGGTGACGCTCTCCATGGCAACGAGCGGCATCAGCTGCTCGCGGTACTGCACCATGTAGCGGCCGTTCGAGAACTCGATCTTGTCGGCCGGGAGTTCTTCCAGGCGGGTGACGAGCCCGAGCGGGACCGCCTTGGGCTGGGACGAGCCGGCGCGGAACACCAGCAGCGAGGTGGTCTGCTCGCCACTTCCGATGCTGTGAGCCCCGTTCTCGCTGTTCATGTCATGGGCCGAGGAGCCGGCGGCGCCGAGCGCCTTGGCAATGCCGTTGGGGTCGATGATCATGATGACCGCGCCGTCGCCCAGGATGGTATTGCCCGAGAACATGTCGATGTGACGCAGCTTCGTCGACATCGGCTTGACCACGATTTCTTCGGTGTGGAACACGCCGTCGACGACGATGCCGAAGGTCTGGCTGCCGACCTGCGTCACCACGATGAAGCCGTTCTCGGGATCGGAGACGGCGCCGTCGTCGATCTTGAGCAGCTTCTTGAGATGGATCAGCGGCAGCAGCTTGTTGCGCAGCCGGAGAACCGCGGTGTCCTTGATGCGCTCGATGCGGTGCTCCGAGTTGGCGCGGGCCCGCACCAGCTCGACCACGGAGAGCTGCGGGATCGCGAAGCGGTCGCCGGCGGCTTCCACGATCAGCGCGGAGACGATGGCGAGCGTCAGCGGGATCTTGATGGTGACGGAGGAGCCTTCGCCGGCGACCGACTTGATGTCGATGGTGCCGCCGATCTGGTCGATATTGGTGCGCACCACGTCCATGCCGACGCCGCGCCCCGACACCGAGGTGATGGCGGCAGCAGTGGAGAAGCCCGGCGCGAAGATGAACTTGTGGATCTGGGCTTCGCTCATCTTCTCGAGCTCGGCCTCGGTGACCAACCCTGAGGAGATCGCCTTGGCCTTGATCCTGTCGGTGTTCAGGCCACGGCCGTTGTCGGCGATGCAGATGATGATGTGGCCGCCCTCGTGATAGGCGGACAGGCGAATGGTGCCCTGCTCGCCCTTGCCGCCGGCGAGACGCTCGGCCGGGGTCTCCAGGCCATGGTCGGCGGAGTTGCGCACCATGTGGGTGAGCGGGTCCTTGATCAGGTCGAGCACCTGGCGGTCGAGCTCGGTGTCGGCGCCGTGCATCTCCAGCTCGATCTGCTTGCCGAGTTCGCTCGAGAGGTCGCGAACGATGCGGGGCAGCTTCTGCCAGGCATTGCCGATCGGCTGCATGCGCGTCTTCATGACGCCTTCCTGCAGCTCGGCGGTGACGTTGGACAGCCGCTGCAACGGCACCTTGAACTCGGTGTCCTCGTTGCGGCGGGAGATCTCCAACAGCTGGTTGCGGGTCAGCACCAGCTCCGAGACCATGGTCATCAGATGCTCCAGCGTATCCACGTTGACGCGGATCGACTGGTTGGCGATGCTGGCGCCCTCGCCGGCGCCCTCGTCGGCGATCGACTTCTTCGGCGCGGCCTTCTCCTTGGGCGCCTTGGTCTCTTTGGCGACAGGCGCCGGAGCTTCAGCGGCGGGTGCGGGCTCAGCCTTGACCTCAACCTTGGCAACCGGGGCCGGGACTTCGATCGGGGTTTCGCGGAAGGCGCGCTCGAGCTCGTCGAGCGAGACTTCGCCCGGACGCAGCGGACGCTCCAGGGTCTGGTCGGCCAGCACGCCGGAGGTCGGCGCGGCTTCAACGGCGACAGGCGCTTCCGGCACCAGCGGCGGCGCTTCAGCCACGGGAGCAGCAGCACCCGCCGCCATGGCCGCCATGCCCTGCTCAACCATCGCTTCCAGCTTGTCGATGAGATCGCGGTCGGTGCCCTCGGGCTCGGCTTCGGTCGCCTCGAGGCCTGACAGGATTTCCTTGATGCGGTCGATCGAGGCCAGGATCACCGTCACCGCGCCGGCCGTCACCGGCATGCCGTCACGGAATTTGCTCATCAGCGTCTCGCCGGCATGCGCCAGCGCTTCCAGCCGCGGCAATCCGAGGAAGCCGCACGTGCCCTTGATGGTATGGACCAGCCGGAAGATGTTATCCAGGATCTTGGCGTTGTTCGGCTCCTGCTCGAACTTCACCAGCTGATTGTCCACGGT
>NZ_JBVVPN010000115.1:0-3452 GCF_055811035.1 Bradyrhizobium sp. MI1.10 | reverse complement strand
ACGGTGCGGCGCCATCACGAGGGAACGTTCCAGCACTGCCTGCTCGTGACCGGCGTCGCGGTCGATTTCGGCCTCAGCCTCGGTTTCCGTAAAAGTGACCTTGAACGGCTCTCCACTGCTGCCATGTTCCACGACATAGGAAAGGCGAGGGTGCCCTTGGCGATCCTGGACAAGCCAGGACGCCTCGACGACGAGGAGCGAACGTTGGTCGAAACCCACCCGGCGGTGGGTTACGATGTGCTGAAAGGGCACGTGGACATCTCACCCGAAGTCCTCGATGCGGTCCGGCATCATCACGAATATCTCGATGGCAGCGGCTATCCTGACGGCCTCTGCGCCGAGAACATCACCGACATCGTGCGCATTCTGACCATTTCGGATATCTTTGCGGCGCTGATCGAACACCGGCCGTACAAACCGACAATGCCACGCGCGGCGGCGTACGAGATTCTCTGCGGCATCAGGGGAAAGCTGGAGAGGGCGCTAGTCGCCTCTTTCAAGGATGTCGCGCTTAGCAGATGAATTCTGCTCGAGCCTATGCAGGAATATTCCACGTCTCACTCAAGGCTGATCGGAGGCGGTCTTATTTCCATGCACTTCGGCTTCTGGGCCCATCTTGGACATCCTGACCGGCGCCGATGATGTCCGTTCCCGGAGCTCAACGCTAGCCAAAACGTTGAACTCATTGCAAGTTTTGACGATCCGGGCGGAGCTCGCGCAAAAAGCTACGGTGACGAGCTATGAATGGACCCGTGCAATTCGGCACTATGTCGATTGGCGGGCAGGGACCTCGTCAGGACCGCAACTAAGCTCGCCGCTCGGGGGCTACCTGCTGGCGAGCTAGCCTGAGTCTTTCGGTCCGTTAACGATCGGATCGTCACGGATACGCGCGGTGAATGTCGATGTTGCGTGTCTCACGATCGGAGGCAAATGATGGCTCGATGTCACGTGGACCAGCATTGAGTGACCGCAGAAGAAGTAGTCCGCTGTGTAGCGGGCCAAAATCGGTGCGTGCAAAACCCAATGGCAGTCGGGCGGTCGATTTTCTGCACTCGGACCTGTTATAAAGGGACAGAACTAAGCCGAACTGCAAGCATGCAAACATCACGTCTACAAGAGCGCATCGGCAGGAACGTCCCATGAGCGTGTCCCAACTCACGAAGCGCGTTCGACGCGAGCTGACTTATTTGGACTATCCGGCTCGGGAGTGGACAGTCCCGCGATTTGTAGACGGAGTACCGGTTCTGGACGTGCTGATTGTCGGCGCTGGACAGAGCGGACTGGGAATCGCGTTCGGTTTGAGGCTTGAGCGCATAACAAACTTCAGGATCATCGATCGCCGCCCACGCGGTTTCGAAGGACCTTGGCGCAGTTTCGCTCGGATGGAACGGTTGCGCACGCCGAAGAAGGTGACTGGAATTGATTTCGGCGTCCCGAGTCTAACGGTACGGGCCTGGTACGAGGAAAAATTTGGGCGGCGAGCATGGGGTCGCATAGATACCCTCCCTCAGGAGGTATGGCGTTCTTATCTGGATTGGTACCGAGACGTTCTGGATCTCCCGGTTGAGAACGAGGTCGAACTAATCTTGATTGAACCGGCGGATGGTATCTTCCTTGCCCATCTTCGTCGTTCCGAAGGGATTGAGCGGGTATATGCAAGAAAGATCATTCTTGCGACAGGCTTTGAGGGAAGTGGCAGGTGGGCCGCTCCTAAGTTTCTGGTCGCTGATTTGTCGGAAGATCTTTATGCACATTCGGCCGATGATATCGATTTTCGCAAGCTTACGGGAAAACGCATTGGCGTCCTTGGTGCCGGGGCATCGGCCTTTGACAACGCAGCTCTCGCGCTTGAGGCGGGCGCGGCGCGAGTAGACCTTTGCTTCCGCCGTTCGGAGATGCCGCGGGTCAACCCACTCACTTGGATGAATTTTGCCGGTATGTTGGGCCACTTCGGTGAGCTGACGGACCTGGACCGCTGGCGGTTCATGCGCCACATTCTTGACGAGCTTCCGGTCCCCCCCACACAAGACGCTTATTGGCGATGCCGCGAGTTTGAGAATTTCGCCTGGCACCCCGACTGCGCATGGACTTCCATCGACGAAGCTTGCGGTACTGCAAGGGTTCGAAGCAGGAATCGCAGATTCGAATTCGACTTCATGATTTTTGCGAGCGGTGTCGAACCGGATCTCTCAGCGCGTCCCGAGCTCGCCCTATTTTTTGAACAAATAGCCCTTTGGCGCGACCGCTTCACGCCTCCATCGGGCGAGGAAAGCGAGTCACTCGCACGCTATCCCTATTTGGG
The DNA here is from genome assembly GCF_055811035.1 of Bradyrhizobium sp. MI1.10. NCBI lineage: Bacteria > Pseudomonadati > Pseudomonadota > Alphaproteobacteria > Hyphomicrobiales > Nitrobacteraceae > Bradyrhizobium > Bradyrhizobium sp. MI1.10. Next base: position 1,150 of record NZ_JBVVPN010000115.1, on the reverse strand, counting down.
TGACACCTTTGAATTCACGGAGCGGCACCGCGGCGCCGCTCCGTTCCTTAGAGGAATACACAACTTCACGTTCGGAGCGTTTCTGAGCCACGGCATATCAGGAGCGGCCATCACGGGTATAAAGTATGGAGTGCGGCGGCTGGTAAACGGAATCGCGCGTGATCTGTTTTGCGACGACTCGGCCAATTATTACCGCGATCTGCTGTCATATCAGACGCCTGAGCTGCGGACCTTGGACAATGCGTTTGTTTGGCTGAGCCAGCTTGGCAGTGACGCTGCGAATTTCGACAGCTTCGCCAATCAGCTGGATCAGCACCAGTTTGCCACGCTGCGTGGCTTGTTGCTACGATCAACGCCACAGCACGAATCTCCGGCTGCAAAGTCCGCCCGACCTGCCCCAACGAAGCGCCCGCCGCGAACGACGCAGCTCAAGAAGAAAAAGGGGAGGTGACATAGCGACTTTATGCTCGCGAGGTGCGACGCGACGATCTATTCTACGCTCGACGGATGCTCGGTGGACAGAAAGCCAATTGAGTATTGTGGAATGCCGTTTGACTAAAGGTCGTATTGGAGAATATTGTAGTTTGTTGCCTTGCACGTAGTGATCACCGCCTGACGACCACCATCATCGTGAGGTTAGCAATGGCCTTCATCGCATTTACGAAAGTGATCGATTTTACTACATTGACCGCCAAGCAGCGGAGAGAACTCAAAACCATTCTCGGGAAGCGTGAGGATCAGCTCAAAAAGGCGATCAAGGATGTCGAGAGCGCCCTTAGCAAGCTTGAACGAACGGGTCGGAAGTCTCGAAAGCAGTCGAAGGGCAGGCGTTGATCGGGCGCTAATCAATTTGCGCCGGCCATGATGTTGGGCGGCGTTGGCTAGCATTTGCCGTGATCTGGCTTCTCTTTCGGTGCTGAAATTGAGCTTAATTCGTCCACGAGATTCCTGGCATCTTCCAGATCGGGCATATCCCGACCGTCGGTAAACCAAGAGTATATTGGTTTTGCGAGGGATGTAGCTTCGAAATATCTGCCTTCGTTACACCAATGCCGCGCGAGGCAGATCGAGGCAAGAGCTGGTCCCGGTTGTCTGAACAGAATCTCCGCGTCGATAAGTGGAGCCTCTGCCGGGGTTAGGCCGCCATGCG
>NZ_JBVVPN010000114.1:0-3684 GCF_055811035.1 Bradyrhizobium sp. MI1.10 | reverse complement strand
CCCCGCCAGAGCCCCCACCACCGCCGCCGGCTGATGAATGCTCCTTGGTCGAGTGATCCTCGGTCGCGCTGTGTGGATCATTGTCGAAGACTGAATGACTGCTGCCACCGCTGCTATATCCTGCTCCGTCATGGGCGCCGGAACGTGCGATGGCTGTTGACGTCAACGACGTCGACAGGAGTAGAGTCATCGATGGCGGCGTTACGGCAGCAAACCTGCCACACATCTTCAAGAACTCCCGGCGGTCTTCGTCTTCTTTTGCGGGCATCAGGTATTCCCCTGGGCTCAAACTGCGACTATTTAACTTAAATTAGATTAAATAAATTAAATCCTTTTAATTGGTTCAATCACGAAAAGTTGCGTTCTAGTGCGCTTCGTACTGCCCTGCCGCGGGCGGCAGAAGTTCTGGATGAGGGTGAAGAACCGCAGCCACCACGCTGGCAAATGCGAGCCGCTGGATCCGGTTGGCGCTTAAGTATTTTGCGGCAACAACTCGGGGTCAGTCGCTACTATGCTGTATAGAATTTCAATTGCCGTGGCGTGGGCTTCTCTTGCCTTTATCACCTACGCGAGTCTGTCTCCAATCCACGACAGGCCTCAACTGAGCAGTTCGGCCAACATTGAACACGTAGCGGCCTTTGCGTTTCTAGGTTTCGCATTTTGTGCCGCGTACCGGGACCGGATGACGCTGGTGTGCAGCCTCGTGCTTGGTAGCGCAGTGGTGCTGGAATTGTTCCAAAAGCTGACGCCAGATCGCCATGCTAGATTGCTGGATGCGTCCGAAAAGGTGGTTGGCGGGTTGCTCGGGATTTTGCTCGCCAGCATCGCTTTACGCCTGATTGAGCGCTGGACGGCTGCATCTGATGTTTAACGGTTATTGCGGGTTGGGTTCATGCCCAATCGTGCCATAAGCCAGGGACGTCCGTTGACATAGCTCACGTCGCAATGTCGATATCGACTTGGCGAGCTGGTTAGCCTGCTCGGTCCCTTCAACCAGGACAGGAGCCGAATGGTTCATAAGGTTTGCGTCTGAACTCTTCCGCACCGTGATTACTGTGATTGGATTGCCAATTGCCTTTCCCGCCCCGCGGATGGTGTCGATGAACAGCTTCGCAGCCGGGTTCAAACCAATCGGACCACCATGTCCTCTAGCTCCAACGTCAGTATCGCCACGAGAGCGCGCACGAAGGCTGAGGCCACGCGACAGGCGGAATAGGCAGCGAAATTGTAAACATAGCCTGCCTCCGCTCGGAACTTCTCAAGTTGAGCAATGAGTTCTATTCGCGCCGTTCCATAAGCGACCCGTCTATGGGTCGGCTTATCTCCTGAAGGCAGACATAGCGGCCCTGTCGGCGAAGGGCGGCAACGCGCCAATAGGCGCCGATCGGCGCGGGCTGCAAACTTCCAGTCTACATTGAAAGAGCGTCCTCGGCTTCGGGCGACGAATCCATTCAGACGGACAAAGCCTAGACAAACGTGGAAAGTAACGGCTAGTCATTCGCATGGCGTGGATTCCGAATTGGCTGCGACGGGCAGATGTCAGGCTGCGGCCTAGGGCCGGCGCTCAGGTCGACTTACAACCGCTGTCGGAGCGCAGCGGACGATGGCTAAAGGCGAACTTGTTTCGCTTCCCGGGCGCGGTGTGGTCGCGGAAGCGTGGCTGTGTGGAGCTGTCAGAGGGCGACGTGATCGCGCTGCATCTTGTTGTCGAGCGGATCACGGAAGCCGGGCTGAAGGTGCGGCTGTCGGGGCGCCTTCGCGGCTGGGACGGTGCGTCGCCTGTTTGGTCTTTGCTGGTGCGCAAGCGTTAGCGGATCGGGCCCTCCTGAAACGCACGCCGACGATGACGGCTTGGGGTCACCAGCGCCGGTTTGATGGGCGCTTTTTCACTTCCGGTCCGCCCCTTTAGCAGGCCATATCTGAGCCAAACCGCACTTCGCCAACGGGCCAGAAGGGGACTTCCCTCGGGCGCGCCAGCGGCGTATTTTTGAACCGCAATTGTCGCTAGAGCCGTCTGCGTGGCATCCAAGGAGCGGTAGGTTGCGCTACTTTTTCGAGGACTTCGCTTTCGACACCGACCGGCGCGAGCTACGGCGGGGAGCCGACGTGGTCCCCACAGCGCCGCAGGTCTTCGATCTGCTCGACTATTTGATCCAACGCAGGGAGCGCGTTGTCAGCAAGGACGATCTCATTAACGCAGTTTGGAATGGACGCATCGTCTCAGACGCCGCGTTAACGACCCGCCTGAATGCCGCTCGGGCAGCAGTCGGTGACGACGGTGAAAAGCAGCGCCTAATCAAAACATTGCAGCGCAAAGGCTTCCGCTTCGTTGGCGCAGTGCACGAAGGACAGAGGTCCGAAACCGCGTTAGCGAATTCGACGGTGCAACGTCGCCTTCAGCGCCCCGCCTTTCCATCATTGTGTTGCCCTTCGCTAACCTCAGCGACGATCCTGGACAGGACTACTTTGTCGATGGCGTGACCGAGAGTTTGACCACGGATTTGTCGCGCATCTCCGGCTCGTTCGTTATCGGCAGACACACCGCATTCACGTACAAGGGCAAAGCGATCGATCTCAAGCGGATTGGCCGCGAACTGAATGTTCGGTACGTGCTAGAAGGTTCTGTGCAGCGAGCCGGTGATCGACTTCGCGTAAACGTTCAACTCGTGGACGCCGAAACCGGCGCGCATCTATGGGCAGACCGGTTTGACAAACCCATCGCCGATCTTTTTGTCATGCAAGACGAGATCGTATCGCGCCTTGCCAACACGCTGGACGCTCAGCTCACCGAGCAAGAGGCGAGGCGATCAGAGCGATCCCCGCATCCCAATTCGATGGACTTGTATTTTCAAGGCAAAGCTTTGTTGCACAAGGGGTGGACGTCTGAAGGCGTACCTCAAGCGCGCGAGATTTTTGAAAGGGCGTTGACCCTCGATCCCAGGAATGTCGAAGCGATGGTATGGATGGCTGGCGTCGATTTGATACTTGGGGTGAGCTTCATGGATGACGACACGGCCGAGCATTTCGCAGTGGCCGAGGCAACAGCAATAAAGGCGGTGTCCCTCGCGCCGAACCATGCCTATGCACACATGATTTTAGGCTGCGCACTATTGTGCAGGAATCGTGCGGCTCAGGGCATCGCTGAGTTAGAGAGAGCGTTGGAGCTGGATCACAATTTGGCTGAGGCTCACGCGCAAACCGGCAGCGCTAAGTTGTACATGGGCCGCGGAGCGGAGACAGTGACCCATATCAACGAAGCACTTCGCCTGTCTCCTCGTGATATCTTCAGCCATCGATGGTTCATGATAGCCGGCTTTGCCAAGCTGCAGATCAACGAGGATGCCGAAGCAGTCTGCTGGTTCCGCCGCAGCATCGAGGCCAATCGAAATGACGTGAGCGCACATTTTGGGCTGGCTGCCGCGCTTGCCTTGCTTGGCTCGCTGGACGAAGCGAAAGCTGCTGCAAAAGCGCTATTTGCGGTTGTTCCAAGCTTCACCATCCGCCGCTTCCGGGATGGAGCTTGCAGCGATAACCCAATTTACCTCGCCAAACGTGAGCGTGTGTATCGGGGCCTGCGGCTGGCGGAGGTGCCGGAGGGATGATGTCGGCTAGACTGTATGTCCCCCCACAAAATGAGGCGACTCACCCTCGATGTTGCGACGAGGGTTGCCCGGATGGACCGGG
>NZ_JBVVPN010000113.1:0-3797 GCF_055811035.1 Bradyrhizobium sp. MI1.10 | reverse complement strand
TGGGTGGCCGCTTTCGATCGGAATCGCTGGCCGCCTTCCGTCGGAATCGGTGGCCGCTTTGCCTCGGATTCCGCACCGGACCCCAGCGGCGCATATGTTCGTGCTCCGGATGAGCAGGGTCGCTGATGGCGTCGAGGTATTCGGCATAGCCTGGCGCACCGCCGACGTCTTCCGGAGGGCAACGACCGGCGGCCTCGAGCAGGAAGGGCATGCCCTCCGTCGTGGTGTTGTCGAACCATTTTTCGAGCTTGATCACATGGTCCCAGCTGTCGCCGAAGTCATAGAGATAGTGGATGGTCTTGGCGCCGGTCTCTCGAACGAGATCGCAAAGCCGCGCTTTACGAGCATCCATGGGCTGGTGGCCGTAATCATTGTCGGGATCGGGAATCCCCCAATGTGCCTCACCAGCGAAGAACTCGAAGAGGTGGCTGTTCGTCCAGCCAAACGCCTCCTGAAGCGTCAAATGCAGCCGGTCTAGGCGCAGGGTGACGGGTACGACAAGGCGACGCATCACCTCCGGCTTCACATCCTTGAGAGTTACCTTGATCCGGACCGCGGTCGTGTTCAGGCTCATGCCGCCAGCCTCGGATGGTGTGCATGCATCGTGTAGATCCATGCCCAAGGGAGCAGTTCGTCCAGTCGCGCCGCAGGCCAACCATCGACGAGCTTCGCGAGAACATCAGCGAGCCAGTGCTCGGCACTGACGCCATTGAGCTTACAGGTCTCGATTAACGAAGCCAGAACTGCCAATTCTCGGCGCCCTCGTCGCAACCGGCAAAAAGGGAGTTCTTAGCATTGAGCTTGATCGGCCGCATCGCGCGCTCGACAGCGTTCGTGTCCATCTCGATGCGCCCGTCATCAAGATAGAGCGTCAAGCCGTCCCAGTGACGCAGCGCATAGCGCAGAGCCTTCGCCGTGTCGCTCTTCTCGGCAAGATGATCAAGCATTGCCTCAAACCATTGCTTCAAAGCTGCAGCCAAAGGCCGGGCATGCGCTTGTCGACCCGCGCGACGCTCGGCATCAGATCGGCCGCGGAGTGCTTTTTCGACCGCGTAGAGCTGGGCGATGCGCTCGAGCGCTTCGCGGGCAACTGGAGCTGGCGCCGGAGCAGCTTCGCGCTCGATCTTCACAAACTGGCGCCGCAGATGGGCCCAGCAGAAAGCGAGCGTCCCGGACAGGGCGTCCGCACGCGTCCCTCGGGTCATGGTCTTGTAAGCCTGATAGCCATCGCAATGGATGATGCCGCGATAGCCTTCGAGCAGTCTCAAGCCATGAACGGCCCCACGGCCCGGTGCATAGGCATAAACTACTCCGGGCGGATCAGGCCCGGCCCAGGGCCTGTCATCGCGTGACAGTGCCCAGAAGTAGCCAGTTTTGGTCCTGCCGCGCCCCGGATCCAACACCGGTGCGGGGGTCTCGTCGACACAGAGCTTCGAAGAGGCGAGCAGAAGCTGACGCAGACGATGCCACAAGGGCTTCAATTCTTGGGCGGCATAGCCGACCCAGAAGGCAAGCGTGGAACGGTCGATGGCGATACCGTGCGTCGTCAGCATCTGCGCCTGGCGGTAGAGCGGCAAATGCCAATGATGATACTTGGCGTCGATCACATGCGCGACGAGCCGCTCGGTCGGCAGTCCTCCCCTGATCAATCGCTCGGGAGCAGCATGCTGGAGGACGACGCCGTGACAGGCGCGGCAGGCCAGTTTGGGGCGGCGGGTGACGATGACGCGATACTGCGCCGGTACGACGTCCAGCCTCTGGCTCTCATCGTGACCGATCTCAAAAAGGTCGCCTGCGCAGCACGGGCAGCAGGTTGCAGCGGGCATCAGGGTCTCGATGATGCGCGGCAAATGCTCCGGCAGCCTGCCACGATTGGCCCTGCGCTCGGCAGCTCTCTTCTCGCGCGTTTTGGGATTGGCGCGGTCCTCGGCTGCCTTGAGAGCCGCGACAGCCTGATCGATATCCTCCAGAACAAGCTGGAGCTGATCAGCGTCAAGCTTTTCCGAGGATCGACCGAACTGCGCGTCTTTTGCAAGCTTGAGCAACCGCTCGAGCCTGGCGCAGCGATCCAGCAGAGCCGCGGCAAAGGCACGCAACTCGGCTGGATCGCTCGGCATCTCATCAGGCAAATCACTCATTGGCCCGATTCTGCCATGCTTCGCGCCCCGATGCAGCGAAGATTTGTGTCCTACGCAAGCGCTTTCGGATGCGGGATTCGAGGCGCATGCATGCGTGTCCAATCCATGCCGGCCAAAAGCGCGGACAACTGCGCGGCGTTCATTCGCATGACGCCGTCAACGACCGGCGGCCACTTGAAGGCGCTGCCCTCAAGCCGCTTCCAATACATCACGAGGCCACTACCATCCCAGACAACGATCTTCACCCGATCAGCGCGCTTCGCACGGAAGACCACCGCCACGCCCTCCATCGGATCGTGGCCCAGCGTCTCCTTCGCCAACAGCGCCAGGCCATCCGCGCTCTTCCTGAAGTCTACAGGTCGGGTCGCAACGTAAATCATGAGGCCAGCGGGAGCCGTCAGCATGAACGTGTCCGGCGCAACGCAACAAACACATCACTCAACACAGCAAGGCCAGGCGTCCCTCGCACCTCAACTCGTGCCCCATGGAGCTCAACCGTCACAACGGCTGCTTCCGGCGACCCGGAGGGAGCTGCAGCCGCCGATGGCGACGATTCCGACACCAACGGCACAAACGACAGTGCACCCGCCGCAGCTGGCAGCACCAGTTGACCTGAACGCGCCCGGCGCCGCCAGTCATGCACCTGCTGGGGCCGGCAGCCATGGCGACGTGCGACATCTGTTACGATCGCGCCCGGCTCGAGACTGTCCGCGACAATCTGCGCCTTCAAATCATCTGGCCACTGTTTCCGGCCGCCGCCGGCGTACACTTCTATGCGCGGTGACAACGGTCGTCTTATGTCGTCCGAATGGTCGTCCATTGTGAGCACCCTTGCAGAAGATGACTCTTCTAGCGGCGCTCACAGGTCTTCGCACAAACAATCTGATCGGCCTCGCAGCCCCGCTTACCCTCGACCTGCCGCGGAAGCAGATTATTCCGAAAGGCGGGCGACATGCCACCAGCGATGTTCAGATCTTCGGCAAAGGCGGTCACGGGGCAATAGCTCTCATTGGTAGAGCGCGAAGGGATCGCGCCTCTCAAGGTGCAGGGCCAATCGATCCAACAGATTGGACGTCGCCTGGGGCGGGCTGATTCGACAGTCTCGCGTGAACTGCGGCGCAACGGGCGCCCGCGCCGAACCAGAGGGCCGTGGCCGCCCACGTGAGGACCATAGCGCCCGCGTGAGGCTGGGCCGGCGCTCAGGGAAATGCGGTTGGCGAGAGCCCGGAAATCCGAGCCGAACGGGACGTTTCCGTCCTCTTCGCAAGGAGACGATTCGAACGCGGCGGGATCGTTTCGAACGCAAGCGCCGCGCGAATTGCGAAGATACCAAGCCGCGTCAAACAAACCATGAATTCACTTCTGCACGCGAGAGGCTTTTAGCCGCTCGACAAATGTGCGCTATACCGAGTGCAAAGAGGGCACTAACCTTATCGCATTATCCGTCGAAAGGAGAGATTGTCAATCGGCCTGTAAATTTGACCCCTCATCGGCGTCCAATTTTGACCCCTTCGTGCGCCGCGGTTTGACGGTAGCGCTCGGCTCGTTGGAGCTGGCCGGGATAGCGGAGACGAGACGAGCGCGGGTGGCGTGATCGTCGTCGCGGCTTTTGAAGCGCCAGCTGTCATTGCCGGTCTCGACGATGTCACAGTGATGGGT
>NZ_JBVVPN010000112.1:0-4019 GCF_055811035.1 Bradyrhizobium sp. MI1.10 | reverse complement strand
CGTTCTCATCACGGACGTCAAGCCGCCCGGAGACATCGACGGATGGCACATACCGAACGTTGCCGAGAGGATTATCCCAAAGTCCCGGTGATCTATGCGACCTGTTTCTCGCCCGTCGCGCCCAGCGCTGGCGGATAGAGGCCGGCTTCGGCGGCGACGCCAAGCGGTCCGGACGCTCGGCGACGTGCTCGAGGACAACCTGAGCGCCCTGTGAAGCCATACTACCCACCCAGCGAATGCTCGAGGAAGAAGCGCAGCATTTCCCTCGTCGCATCCGGCCCTTGCGGATCAGTGTAGGACCCGGCGGGGCTACCTCCTGACCACGCGTGTCCGGCGCCATCGATGTTCCAGTGTTCGGAAATGGTCCGACCGGCCCCGTCGATCAGGACGGTGCGAGTATAGGCATGGCCGTGGGGTACGCGTCCGCGAAGTACCGTCGTCGTCGGCCTCGTTGCCCTGGCGGACTGCTCGATAATCTGGTCGCCATTCTTTGGATGCACCGTAGTGTCGCGATCGCCATGGAAAACGATGGTCGGCACGGAAATTTTGCTATCCGCAATTGCCTTGAAGCCGCCTCCCTGCCGCATGGCTACGAACGCGGAGGGAAGATCGCTCGCGGCGCCGCACGCGAGGCCTGAATGAATTCCGACGGCCGCGTACAGGTCGCTATACGTTGCGCCCATGATCGCGGCGGCGGCCCCGCCGGCGGACAGCCCCCCGACGTATACGCGTTTCGGATCGATCGCATGGTCGCGCATGATCTCGCGGGTAATGCCGGCGATGATCGAGGGCTCGCCCCCGCTGCGGCGCTGGTCGCCGGTGCGAAACCAGTTCCAGCACTTCGACTGGTTGGCTCCGCTCGGCTGCTCAGGATAGACCACGAAGCAATTCTGCTCTTCCGCCAGGAAGTTCATCCGGGTGCCGGCCGCGAAATCGTCCGGCGACTGGGTGCAGCCGTGAAGCATTACGATCAGGGGAAGCTGTTGTCCCTGACATCGGCTTGGGATGAATAGCTTGTAGGTCCGGCTTCCCGCGGCGTTACTGAAGGTACCGGCGATAAATCGTGTGTTCTCGGGCACGATGTCCGATGGGGACAGAGGAACGCGCGTGATCGGACTTCGCAGGCCGAGCCCGGAAAAATCCCGCATGCCGTCGACCGGTAATGAGCGTCTGCGTCCCTGAGCAGAGCGGGTCGGCGCAATCTGCGGAGCTTCCCGCTCCTCGACAACTTCGGCCGTGGCGTCGATGGTGAGCGGATCGAGCCGCGGGAGCCGAGCCTGAGAGGCGCTGCGAGACTCCGGTCTTGGAGCGCTACCGCCCTGGAGCATGCGCTGCAGCAGCGCGGTGGCCTCGACCAATTGGCCGGCACGCGTGAGGCGGGTTGCTTCGCGGACTATGTCTTGATTCAGCATCGTTCACCTCGTTCTGTCGGCGAGAGCGGCCTTGACCGCGGGAGTGGCGTGAAGGGCACCCAGCACCGAGACCGACGCGATTGTGGCGCGAGCCAACTCGGGAGTGACGTCCTGGGCGATGGTGGCTAAGCCCAGAACATTAATCTGCAGCATTTCGCCGGCGCGCCGCGCCGCTTCGAGATCCTCGCGAGTGTAGTTGCGCAGCCCAAGGTCCAGGTTCTTCCGGGCCGTGGATTGTCTGACGACCTCCACGTGGCGCGCGAGCTGGTTCCGGATTGCTGTCCGGATGAAATCGGTCCGGTTCGAATAGAACCCTTCCTGCACCATAAGATCGACATGACCGAGGTCGACGTAGCCAAGGTTGATCGTGATCTTCTCAGTGTCGGGGGCTTTGGGTCGCAACTCGCGGACATTGTCGGCCATAGCGCTAAACACCTCAATCACCATCCCACTGGATGGCGTGTGGCTGATATTTAGATGTCCCTAGGGGACTTTCAAGGGATGAGCGGATATACCGCGCCCAAGAGCGCGAGATCTGAGAATGGGAGCGTCACCCGTTTGGACTTTGGCGTCCATCCGGCGAGCACGCCGCTTGCGCTCCCCGGCCACTGGGAATGCATCCAATGACCTTCGAACAATTCGCAGGCGCGCCGTCACGTCGAGAGCGGTCGCCGCATCGTCGCGCGCCAGGCAAATTCCTGGCGAAACTCGCCTCGATCATCGCAAGCCCAAGGGCCAGCTCGTTCAAGGGCTTCAAGCGGAAACAGGTTCGGCGTGCTCCCACGCCGGGCGCACACCAAAATCGAGAACACCGTCCGGTACCTGGGAATTGAAGTCGACGATGCACTCGCAATAGCAGGGCAGGTCGACGTCTGAATTGGCTGAGCAGAGCGGACCTGCTCTGCCCCTCATTACCAGCGACGTCGGACATCACGGCGGCTGAACCGCTCTTCGGCTTAGGGCCAGATTCGGTCCTGCAGGGCTGTCCTTGCTGCAGCCCGGTCTTCACTCAGAAGCTGTTGTTCGGTCCGATCAAGGAGCCGCGCCGCCCCGTCATTTTCGAGAGGCGAGGCCCCTTGATCTCACGCAGCGGATGCGAGTCGGCTTCCGTGGCCGAAAGACCCACGTTTCAGTTGCTGCCTCCGCCCGTTTGGGCGCGAAAGCCGGTTACGACGAACTACTCTCGGGTGGGCACTATTTTCCACTCGGCGCGTTCCCCGTTGTAGTCGCCGTGGCCCCCGCTTGCTGCGGCTGCGGCGGCGCTGCCTTAGGAGCCGACGTCAGCATACGAATCTTCCATTGCCCATTCTCACGAACATCAAGAGCAGTCCAAATAGCGTTTATTTCTAGGGCATCGCCTTTCTCACTCTTACCAGTAATGTGAGCTTCGCCAGTTGATAGAGCCATGTTTTCTGACAATGGCTGAACTTCGGTCACCTTCACCTCGAGGCGATCAAGTCCAGCTTTGAAACCGTCCTCGTAAAACTTGGTATTGTCGGGCTCAATTCCATTCTGAGAAACACGCAGGTAGTTCTTCGTATAGAGTGACGTAATCCCGGCAGCATCTTGTTTGTTGAAGTGCTGCTCGTATGCTGAAGCTATCTTCCCAATTTCCTCCTTGAGATCTGCCGCAGTCGCAGGAACAGCCGACAGTAATAGTGAGAAACATACAGCTCCAAATGCGCGCATGATGTTAACTCCCTGCTGTTGATGCCTCCCTAGAATAGAGGATGGAGACGAGGCTTACCTCCGTCCTCCTAAGCAACGTCGATCGCGCGGTCGCCCGGTTTCGAGGAACAGGTCCTGTCAGTACTACGGTTGGTACACCTCGGGCGCACTAGCGCCGACCTGCCACTTTCTTGCTGATTCATCGGATGATCGCGAAGTGACGTTGGCTCCTGCTCCAATATAGCTCAACACCGCGATGTCGGCCATGGGTCAAAGACTGCCTCGGCCAAGCCGAATTGCGCTGTTCGGCTCGCCTTTCGAAAGCTGCCCCCCTCAGTTTTCTGAGCGAAGGGCAGCCACGGGCCAACAGCGGAAGTCGCGATGTTAGCAAGCATATCGCACCACGCCCTTTGGCGTAGCTGCGCGTCACGTTGGAGAACTCCCCTTCGAAGGTTGCGGCCGTCGGCCAGCCGTTGATCCATTTCATTTCGGCGGACCGGTCAGCAACCGTCTGCCGTGCGCCGTTGACCACAAAGCTCGTCCCCCGCAGCGTCTGAAACTGGCGTTTATGAGACGCGGATAGAATAGCGTCTATTCCGCGGTGGGATCAAACGACCGTGTCACCTTTAGTTCACTGCCCGCCTTCCGCCTTGCGGCGCTAAATCCCTGATCAGTGAGCTGCTTAAATCGCCGTTCAGCCTCGGCGAGCCCCTTCGGATCAGTTTGTTCAAAGAAATGTCTGCTGTCGCCCGCGAGGTTTCCTTCCTCATCAGAGGCCTAGCATTGCGGAGTTCTCTTCCATGGGTCCATCACAATCTGGGTACCGCGACGCTCGAACTCCACAAATACCTGATCCGCCGCTACTAACGCCGGCACGGATCGGCGCGGTCGATCCGCCGCGACCCGACCCGCGCCAACGCGTAAGGCGCCGATCTCGAC
>NZ_JBVVPN010000111.1:0-4099 GCF_055811035.1 Bradyrhizobium sp. MI1.10 | reverse complement strand
AACGCCGGCGGAGGCGCTTGACGATTGGCTATCATGAGTGAACAAGATCGCTGTTGCGACGATCGTTTGAATCCGCCCTGCACGCCGCGATCGGAGTGATGGATCAACCCAGCCTGGGGCCGTTGCTGCTGGATCGCCATTTTCAGGGCCGCGGATGCGAGTTCGACCTGCATATGATCCCGCATGGCCCAGCCGACGATCTTCCGGCTGAAGAGATCCATGACGGCAGCAAGGTACAGCCACCCCTCCGCGGTCGGGATGTAGGTGATATCAGCGAGCCAGACCCGGTTTGGCGCATCCGCCGTGAAGTCGCGCGCGATCAGGTTCGGTGCGATCGGCAGGTCGTGGCGGCTGTCCGTGGTACGCACCCGGCGCGGCGGCGCCATGATGGCGCGGATACCGTGTCGTTGCATCATTCGCTCGACCCGGCCGCGGCTGGTATCGCGTCCCTGCGCCTGCAGGGCGGCATGGACGCGGGGGCTACCGTAGCGGCCGCTGCTGTCCCGATGGACCTGCCGGATCACAGTAACCCTACGCGGTAGGCCGCAGCGCGCTGATCTTTCCAGTTAACCGTTAGAGCTCGTCGGACTCCTCGGTTTTCGGCTTCATCGTCGCAGCGAGCACTTGGCGGCGTTTTTCGATGATGCTAGGGTCCTCTTTGTGGATTGCGATCAGCTCTTTGAGGTTCTCGATCCCTCATCGGTGAACGCCATCACCCCATCTTCACCGACGCCCACGACCCATCCTCGGGGTCCATTTCTTCGGCGACCTCGAACAGCCATTCCTCGTCTTCTCCAAGCATCTCGGCGACATGGCCGAGGGTAAACACGTGGCTGACTTTGTTGACGGGCCCCATCAAGCCGCCTGCGCCGCGAGGCCTTGCTGTTGCGCAATCTTCCAGTTCCAGGGCAGCAGCTCATCGAGCCTGTGGGCGGGGTGGATGGCGATGCGAGCGAGTACATCGGCAAGCCAGACCTGAGGATCGACGTCGTTCATCTTCGCAGAGACGATGAGGCTATACATGGCGGCGGCACGACGCCCTCCGCGGTCAGACCCGCAGAATAACCAAGACTTTCTGCCCAATGCGATGCCGCGCAGCGCTCTTTCGGCGGCGTTGTTCGAGAGACAGACGCGGCCATCGTCGAGGAAGCGTGTGAAGGAGCCCCAGCGCTTGAACATGTAGTTCATGGCCTTGGCCAGATCGTGACCGCGGGAGAGCTTGGCGCACTGCTCACGCATATAGGCTTCCAGATCGGCAACCAACGGAGCGCTCTGCGCCTGGCGGACCGCCTCTCGGTGGTCGGCGCCTTGGCCATTGATCGTGCGCTCGATTGCGAAGAGGGCGTCGATGCGACGCACGATCTCGATCGCAATCGGCGAGAGGGCGATCTCCTTCTTGCCAGCAGCCTTACGTCGCGCGTTTTCCTCAAGATCCGCCATGGCGAAGAACGGGCGCCGGGCATGCACCCAACAGGCCGCCTCCCTGATAGGCCCAGGACTTCGCGGGGGCTCGTAGAGTTTGGTGTATCCGCCGAAGGCGTCGGCCTGCAGGATACCGCTATAGTTGGCCAGATGCGCCTGCGGATGCTCGCCCCTTCGATCGCGCGAGTAATAGAACATTGCCGCCGGCGGATCTGAGCCGCCGAAGGGGCGGTCGTCCTTTACATAGACCCAGCATCGAGCGACATCGCACTTGCCCAAGGCCAGCACGGGCACGGTGGTGTCGTCGCCGTGGAGGCGTTCGGATGCCATGACGTGGGCTTCCAACAGACGCAACAGCGGCTCCAATACCGTGCAGCACGCTCCGACGGCGTCGGCTGCGGTCGACAGACTGATCGGCACGCCTTCCAACGCGTAACGCTCGGTTTGCCGGTTCAGAGGCTGATGCTGGCCGAACTTCTCATAGAGCAGCATGGCCAGCAGGCTCGGCCCCGCCCACCCTCGCGGGATCACATGGAATGGCGCCGGTGCCTGGCTGATCTTCTCGCAGTCGCGGCAAGAGAACTTCTCGCGCACCGTCTCGATTACCTTCCACTGACGCGGCACCGATTCCAGCGTTCGGGTCACATCTTCGCCGAGCTTGCGCAAGCGATTGCCGCCGCAGCATTCGCACGCCGTCGGCGGATCGATCACCACCCGCTCGCGCGGAAGGTGGTCTGGGAACGTGTTGCGCTCAGCGCGCTTGCGCGTAAATCCGTCAACCGTAGTCGTTTTGGCGACTGCCTGCTCCGCCGCCAATTCGTCTTCCGTCGCGTTAGCTTCCAATTCTTCGAAGGTAAGCGCCAGCTGGTCGATCAACCGCGCCGAGCGCTCCGATTTCTGGCCGTAAACCTGGCGCTCGAGCTTCGCTATCCGCAAGGTCTGCTGCACAATCAGCGCGGCGTCCTCCGACGCCTTTGCCCGCGCTACCGCCAGCTCCGCTTTCAGCGCGGCGTTTTCTTCGGCAAGAGCGGCGCGATCAGCATCCATGAGACGAAGTGAATCATAGTTTTAGTGATTTGCGGCACCCCAAAATACGCGGGTTTCCACATTTTTCTTCGCTCATCTCGCCCTTGTCGGCCGCCACGTCAGTTGTGGATTGCGCCAATCGATCCCTTCGAGCATGTACGCCATCTGCGCCGCCGAGATCGACACCGCGTCACCTGACGCCGAAGGCCAGATGAACTTTCCGCGATCCAAGCGTTTCGCATAGAGCGACAGCCCGATCCCGTCATGCCAGAGGATCTTTGCCAAATCGCCACGCCGGCCTCGGAAGATATAGAGATCTCCGGCGTGGGGATCCCGCTTCAGGCTCTCCTGAACCTGCAAAGCCAGACCCTGCATGCCGCGACGCATGTCGGTGTGGCCGGTTGCGATCCAGACTCTGACGCCACCCGGTATCGGGATCATCGCCGGCTCAGAACATCAAGGACCCGCCCCAACGCGTCAGCATCGACGTTCTCGTCAACGCTGACACGCTTGCCGCCACCGAGTTCGATCTCGATCAGGCCCCGGCGCCTCCGGGGCGAAATCACCGCTGGGGCTTCAATCGATGGAACGCTTTCGGTCGCACCCGGGGTGAGCTGAACAGGGACAAGCTTCGGTCCCGCCGAAACGACACTCGCCAGGCGCGCCCGCCGCCGCCACGTGAACACCAAACTCGTCGAAATGCCGTGCCGCCGCGCGATCTCCGTCACAACCGCGCCGGGCGCCAGCGTCTCTTCGATGATCCGCATCTTATCGTCGCGAGACCAGCGACGACGACGCTCAACCCCGCCCAGGACCTCTACCCGCATCTACCGACCTTAAGGCTAGCCTTAAAGCTAGATCCTCGTCGGATACCTGCAACTCAACAAGGCGGCCCACCCCGGAGGAATACGGATCACAGCCAGGAGCGCGGCATTGGATTTTGCTCGCTCGCTCACCGGACGCTCGCGCCAGGCATAATAACCGGCCGGTGAGACCTCAAGCACGGCGCACATCAAGCGTACCGGATAGGTCTTGCGGTGATCCTCGATGAAGCGAAAGCTCATGTCCGGGTTCCGGCGAAGATCGCGATCGACTTCCTAAGAAACAGCCGGATATGCGTCTCCCGGAATGGCTTGCAAGACGAAGCCCAGCGATTTGGCTCGCCGCTGAAGGTTGGCGAGTACACGGCTGCGATATTGCTTCTCATAGTGGTCCGCGCCCGGATCCTTGTAGCTCATCCCGTGCCGAAGGGTGTTGTAAAATAGGACCGCGATCTTGCGAGCGGTCGCCGTCACGGCCTTCGCCTTGCCCGCACGTGAGGACAGCCGACGATAGAATGCCCCGAGCGCCGTATCGCTTCGCCCAACCGTAGTGGCGGCTGCCAGCCGCAACAGCGCGGCTGCTCGACTGGAGGACCTCCGTGTGCGCGAGGACAGTACCTTACCACCAGAGACCTTGTTGCCAGGTGCGAGGCAGAGCCAGGAGGTGAAGTGCTTAGCGCTTGGCCATGCCTTCAGGTCCGTCCCGCACTCGCCGATGAGCTTCAATGCGAGTGACGGACCCAACCCATGGATCTCAGTCAAATCAACGCCGACCACGCCGTACAGCGCGGCTCTGACATCGAAGGTGGGCGCGTTGACCTGCTTGGTCT
>NZ_JBVVPN010000110.1:0-4600 GCF_055811035.1 Bradyrhizobium sp. MI1.10 | reverse complement strand
CGCATGGCGGCCTAACCCCGGCAGAGGCTCCACTTATCGACGCGGAGATTCTGTTCAGACAACCGGGACCAGCTCTCCAGGCTGCGCTCGTCGTCACCATAGACCCGCTTAAGAGCAACTTCGAAGGCGTCAGTCAGGTCATTGGCCACAAGAAGGGAACGTACAAATTCGCTAAGACGAACTGAGCCAACCAAGCTTGGGCAGCTACATACGTTCGAAACCGATGCCCGGATAATACGCGATGATCCGCGGCTGAGGCAATTCTGATAGTACCACGAGTTTTGGCTGCCCCTGGCAGGTGCCGCCGCTGCTTGGCCGCGCGGGAGCCGAGCGGAAGCCGCTCGACTGCCGAACGACAGACGCGATGACCCAAAGCTGATATCGAGCGACGCAGGCCACTCGTGGAAACGTGAACTCCTTCACTCGCAATCTGCCGGTCCTCCCACGCTAGTTTGAAAGGCTGGGTTGTTCTCAAGAGGAGGAAGCTGAAATGCGTGAACCAAACGTCGAAAAATTGAACGCGCTGGTAGGAAAGCTGGTCGGCGACCTTGGCATCTCGCTTGGCGGTGCAAGCATACTGCTCGGCGATCGCCTCGGGCTCTACAAGGCGATGGCGGATGGTGCCGTGATCACTCCGTCCGAGCTTGCGAAGAGGACCGGACTGCATGAGCGTTACTTGCGCGAATGGCTGTCCGGGCAGGCCGCCTCAGGATACATCGACTACCATCCGGAAAAAAATGCATTCTCACTTTCGGCGGAGCAGGCCATGGCTTTCGCCGAAGAGGGGTCGCCAGCCTTCTTTGCGGGCGCATTCGATGTCGTGCAGTCCACGTACCTCGACGAACCCAAAGTCGCCGAAGCGTTTCGAACCGGGAAAGGCGTTGGTTGGCACGGGCATTCGAAATGTCTGTTCTCTGGCACCGAACGCTTCTTCAGGCCGGGCTATAACGCCAATCTAGTTTCGAACTGGATTCCGACGCTCGAAGGCGTCGAAGCGAAACTGAAAGCCGGCGCCAAGGTGGCCGATGTCGGATGCGGCCACGGCGCCTCTACGATTGTGATGGCGCAGGCCTACCCCAATTCAGAGTTCTTCGGGTTCGATTACCACAAGCCTTCGGTCGAACGGGCGAAGGTCCTGGCGCAAGAAGCGGGAGTTGGAGATCGCATCACGTTCGCGCAGGCCAGAGCCAAGGATTTTCCGGCTAAAGACTATGATCTGGTGGCGTTCTTCGATTGCCTGCATGACATGGGCGATCCCGTCGGGGCAGGCAAACATGTCAAGGAAACACTAGGCAAGGACGGGGCGTGGATGATCGTCGAGCCGTTTGCTCATGACAATCTCAAGGATAATCTCAACCCGGTCGGATGCATCTTCTATCACGCCTCGACATTCATTTGCACGCCGGCATCGCTCTCGCAAGAAGTGGGGTTGGGTCTCGGTGCGCAGGCGGGTGAAAACAGATTGCGTCAGGTGGCGACTGAAGCGGGCTTCAGGCGCTTCCGCCGCGCGACCGAGACGCCGTTCAATATGATCTTCGAAGTGCGTTCTTGAGGCACCGGATCCACAGTGCGCATAAGTCCGGGTGTTTGCGGGAAAGCGACTCTTAGAGCCTGCATTCACTCCGGACCTACGTCCGCTTCGGTGCGCTCCGCGGGCATGTCGCTGGCCTAATGTTGGTCGGCTTGTCGGGAAGCAGTGATCGGGAACCTCTACGGCGCAAAGTGGCCCGTATGACACGCCGTCTAAGCAATGCATTGTTCAAAGGCCAAGCTCGTGCCTTGTGTTCTCAGGACGGCGACATTCGAAGAGCTGTGGAGCGTGTCGCGGCGAGCTCACCATTGAAGCATGTGAGCTGCAGTCTAGTTCAATCACGCTGATCGAGTTAGTAGTTGACCGATTCGATGCTTATGCATTGCCTCTTCGTGAGAAGGCGAAGCAGGCTGACTTCTGCGCGCGTTCTACTACACGGCCATCATCGAGGACCAGGAGTACTCCTCGATCCGTCCGCTGATCGACTGGCTTGACTATAACGGCTTCACGGTCGTCAGCAAGCCGACCAAGGAGTTCATCGACGCCGGCGGCCGGCGCAAGGTCAAGGGCAACATGGACATTGAGATCGCCGTCAATGCCATGGAGCTCGCCGCGCATATCGACGAGATGGTGCTGTTCTCCGGTGACGGCGACTTCCGGTCACTGGTAGAGGCGGTGCAGCGCCGCGGGGTGCGGGTCACCGTTGTTTCGACGATCGCGAGCCAGCCGCCGATGATCGCTGACGAGCTGCGCCGCCAGGCTGACGTGTTCACCGATCTGATCGAGCTCCGAGCTAAGATCGGCCGCGATCCGTCCGAACGCCCGCTTCCGCGCGAGCGGCAGTCGCGCTATCACACGCAGCCAGAGCGTGAGACCGCCGCGGTACTGAAGGGAAATGATAGCGTTCTCGAAAAGTAATCCCGAGCGAGACCGTTCTGGAGCAAGCGGCCGCCTGGCTGAGCCGCAAATCGTTTGATGGAGAGTTGCATGCGCGCATCTCTCCATCGCGATCATCAATGCCTGTGTGGATGATCAGGCCAGCGATCCCATGCGATGACCCGCCCAGGCACCGGGCTCGTCGACCCAAGCCTCCTGTGCAAACCAGACGTGATTGGACTGGCAGATCGGGCAGCGCGTGTGCGCGAAGAAAACCGGGCTGCGCCGAAAGCTCTCGCGATCGGTCTTGATGCCGGTGGGGATCGCGCGTCCGGTCTGCGGACATTTGACCATGACCATGCTCATCTGGGCCTCCTCGACTTTAATTTTCTTGAATTCGATTTCCTATTCGGTTGAAACACCCAGCCGGTTGGATCGCGCCTCTTGTTGGTGCGCTGGTGGGGGGCATCGCGCACCTGCCAGTTACTTGGTCGAACATGGGTGGGCATGCTCGCGGCGGGGCTTGGTCCAACCGGCCGGATCTCCCTCTTGAATGAACCTGGATGTAAATTGAGTGCTGCTTAGTTGCCTTGGTGAAGGACCTTGGCGATGTGCTTCTTGAGTGGCTCGCCGGTTGCGGTTGCAAGCTTCTGGGTAAGGTCCCACAAGTCCTTGCTTTGGGCGGATGCGGTATCGAAACTCTTGCGCGATTGTTCCGCGGACAAGGTGACGACATCCGCCGCCGACTTGCTACCCAGGAGTTGGACGAAGAAATCGATCGCAGAGGCGGTATTAAAGTTCGAGATCTCGATGACCTTGAGCCCGTAGTCTGTCGCGCTCTTGGCATTGCCCGAATAGGTCTCGCGCAGTGCTTCAGCCATATCCTCTGACGCGGCTTTGATCCTCTCGCAGCCTTCCCGTGCGCGGGCGACGCCCTGCTCGGAAAATTCACCGAGCACACCGGGCAACGCAAACTTCGGCAATCCGAACAGCGGCATCGCGAAGCCGTTCGTTCCGTTCACTTCAGCTTTCACTTTGGTTTCACTCACGGCTGCTGTCCCCATTTCTCAAGCGAAATCATTTCCCGAAACGCTCGCTTGCGCCACAGGAGTTCGTGAAGGCGGAAAGTGTTCCACCTCAGCGTCCGTTCAATTTTGATGAGCTTCAATCCAGCCCCGACACCACTATGTCCAACGACACGAGACCTGTCCGTTCGCTTTGCGACTCTCGGCAAAAAAATCTTCCGAGCATGTCAATACACACAATCGTCATATCAACAGTATGCGCAGTGCCGTGGCGCACCGGTCACCGTTGTGTCCACCATTGCCAGCCAGCGCCGATGATCGCCGACGACTTGCGCCGCCAGGCCGAAGTGTTCACCGATCTATCGCGAGCTCCGAGGTAAGATCGCCGCGATCCTCCGGACGCCCGCCCGCGCGAGAGCGCGAGTGTTATCGCCCGCAGCAGGTACCGAGAGGAAAATGATAGCGTTCTCGAGCCGAGCGAGAATGAGGACGCATCCCGAATAAGCCCGGCATTTGCGCCGGGCTGATCGCAAAAAAGCGTTAGGTGCTGAGCAACGGATTAATTGGACCGGAGTGCTCATGCTCGGTCGGTCCGGATTGTAACGTTGGATCCTTGCTCACGTTGTGTTTTCACGAGCGTAGAGCGGCGACACTTCTTGAATAGCCTAGCCGCGTTGCATCGAGGCGTACGCCACTTGAGTAGCGTTCGACGCCCACGTGAAGCCTAAACGAATATAGTTCCGCTGTCGGAACACAAAGCGGGTGCCGAAGAGAAATTAGTTCTGTCTCATAATAGTAATGACTCTTCCGCAAATAATAAAAATAAGCTGGAGAAAACCCAAGGCGGGGAGGGTGGAAATGGAATCTGTACGCCGCTTACGCGCGATGGCGCTGCTTTGCCGACAGACTGCGGCGCTCAGAAGCTGGAAGCTGCTCGCGGAGGCAGAATACTGGGAGCATCTGGCGGCTGCAGCTCTACCTCACTGACGCACGAAGAGCGCACTATCGTGGAGGTCCGTCCCCGCTATTTGCCCCCGCCGCCATACGCTTATGAATACGCGGAAGAAGCGTTACGTCATTGCTGATTACTGAGTCGTCCGTTAAGAAGCCGAATTGAGCGGGAGCGGACAGGCAAGCGTATGCGATAGCTGGATCAGGAAGAGGCACA
>NZ_JBVVPN010000109.1:0-4987 GCF_055811035.1 Bradyrhizobium sp. MI1.10 | reverse complement strand
GCTACCGTCAAACCGCGGCGCACGAAGGGGTCAAAATTGGACGCCGATGAGGGGTCAAATTTACAGGCCGATTGACAGTCAAGCCAGGAGAGGCCGACATCCATAGACAGTATCGCCGACGCGGCAAGAGAAATGGCAGCTTCTGGCCCGTTTGAGACCCTGCGATGGCGCCAAAGACGTCTGCTCATCGGGGCTAACCGGAAGTCATCGCGGAGGACTAAACCGACGCGATTGACGCGAACGGGACGAACTTGGGAAGGGGCACGACCCCCGAACCGTCGAGCCGAGCCGATACTGAGCGCAGCGCAACGACATTCGCGGTGACCTCTTAGCCAGTATTTTTGACCGCCTCAGCCAGTATCTCGTAAAGCTGCTGCTTGCTGAATTGCTTGGGCTGCTGCCTCTCCGCCGCGTTCCGCGAGATCTTCTTTGCGACTGGACCGGCGCAAGCTGCCACGACGTCGCCCTCAGCTTCGGGGTCGGCCTTATCTTAGGCGTTGCCGTGGGCAGCTTGTGACCGCGCTTTAGGCCCTGACGGGTCAGCATGCCGCAGACCGCGTTACGACTGCATCCGAGCCGGCGCGCTATCTGCGCCGCGCTATGTCCTGCGGACCAGAGCCTGATGAGGAGCCCTATGTCTTTCGCATCCCAGCCCATGGGGGATATTATAGCACCCACGGCCGAACACGCGTCAATCTAGTCTTCGTCCGGCTCGCGTACGGCCGCCGGTTCGTCGAGCTTGATCTCGGAGAAGGCGACGCGGGAATGGTCGTCTATGCAGACGTGGACGAAATCCCAGCCAGCGCCGCGTCTTTTGTTGGACCACTGGTGAGAAGAGTCGGGTCGCTGAGCCGGGACAGGTCGACCGAACGTAAAGCCCTGCATCGCGCGGAATGGCGCTCACCACCGGACAGTTCGGCTGCGCCTTCGCGCGGCGCCTGATGCACTCCGCCGAATTAACTTCCAACAGCAACATACGATTCACATATGTGGATGCTGGAACAACGTCGGCCGATTTCAGTCTCTGTTGCATCATTTTCCCGATTGGTCCGCCGACGGGCCATGATCCAAGCATGTTAGAAGGCTTGGTTGGGGGGTACACGACATGCGTGAACATCCCGGTCTAGCGGTTGACGCCATTGTGCGGCTGCATGAGCGTCAGGAACGGCTTGCGTCTCAATTGTCCGAACTGGAGTGTCTTCGGGCCCGCGTGCGCGAAGCGGAGCGGCGCGTATTGATCACCGTCGAAACCGCTCCGTCCCGTTCGCGAGCGCCATCGCGGCATACGCCTTTTCCAGTTTCCCCAGCCCGTTCATCTCTTTGAAGTTGTGGCACGCCAACTTTAGCTGCCCCTCGGCTTCGTCGGAAGGCTCTGGCAGAGGCCGCTGAGTCTTTGCGACGGTGCGGCGTTGGAACGCTTCGCTGATTACCGAGTGTTCCCGGCACACGGCCCTAAAGTGGGTAATGCAGTCGTGCCCAGCTCCCCCCAATCCCTCGAAGGCCGGGGCAACCCGGTCCACCACCATGTTTAGAGGTATTGCTATCGCGCTATTTGGGCTGACCATCCTTCGCAGCTCAATCAGGTGCTCTTCTATGGTCGAAATACTGAGCTGCGCGCAGGCTTGTGCGGGAGATTAGTCGCGGTTTTGGGTTGTAGGTAAGCCGTGATGCCATCATTCGCGCGAGGCATGCGAGCTTCCTCAACGGCTACTTCTTCAACAGTATCCCTATCCTTCCCGCCATTCGCCTCACCGATCCTGCGTGACGGCCCAGCTTGGCTGCGATCTTCGATACGCCAGCGCCTGCCCGGGCCAGCTTGGACAGTTGCTGGACCTCGCGGTCGGCCCATTGCTTTGGCTTTTGTGTTTTCATGATGCGGCGCTCAAACCTGTCGCAACTTAACCATTGCGCCTGGTTGCCGGCACTTGGGAAATTTACGGGTGGTGCCGGCCACCACGAGGCTAAGTGGTGCGGCGGCTTTCCAAAACGACAAGTCAACGATAACTTATCGACCGCTGAAACTGCGTTGTGTAGCCGCACGGATATCGTGCAGCACGCGCGGGCGTCATGTCGCTCACATCGCCCTTTTCCATCTATGGAAGGAAGACCGGGGGATGGTGGTTTTCCCTGACGATCCGACATCGTGTCGCACACTGCGGGATGCCTGCCGTGACTACATCGAAGCTATGGCCGTCGATTCGGACGAAGACGATCAGGACGACGATGGCGATGACGATGAAACCTGACTCGCAGCTCCATTTGAGGGAGTCAAAAGTCCGGCCATAATGATCTTTAAGGCAGTGAGAATTGCGATGGCGGACGCTCTGGGGGCGTTTCCCCTGGGGGCGACCGCGGATGGTGGAGCAAGCGCGCGTTCCAAGTCGTAACTGCGTGATCAGGCCAGGGCTGAAGAGGTCCTTCTCTCCGCGCCGAAATTCCTTCCCTGTATCGTTCGCGAGCACCGCATGTGCACCAAAAGGCGTGGCGGAGCCGTGGTCCGTCAGAGCACAAGGCTTCAACCAGGACGAATGTCCAGTCGGAACATTGCGCTAAATGAACAGCGTTGGCGCTCGAAACGAAAGCCAACCGCAGCAAGCGCGTATCGAGTCGCGGTCGGGAAAAACAAAAATTAGTTCTGACGCATAATCATAATGACTCCAGCGTAAAAGCAAAAAATAAGATGGGAAAACATGGGAGGCTGGAATGGAAACCGCACAGCGCTTGCGCGCGATGGCGGCGCTCTGTCGGCAGAGTGCCGCGCTTCATCCTGACAGAAGCTGGAAACTGCTCGCCGAGGCAGAATACTGGGAGCATTTGGCGGCGACTCCTCTCCCAACCGACATTGAAGGCTGTTTCACCCCTGGTCAGCATGACTTAGCTGCTGCCTAGCGCTCACCATTTGTCGTTTCGAAAATCGGATTGGGGTAAATGAGTATTCTTTGGGGCCAGTGGATGACTGCGTGTATCAACGAACGGCCGATGTGTCCGGTATGCAAACACCGGATGGCATTGGCGCGCATCTCTCCCGGCAAGTCCGGATTCGAGAAGCGCACGTTCGAATGCTCGACCTGCGAACGTACCGAGACGGCGTCGTTCGCTGTGGATCCGATGAAGACAGATGCGGTCGGTTGGCTTGCAGGCGAATTGAACCCGCCTCGGTGAGCTTGGGTGCAGTTGGTGGAGCAGCCGGATGAATGTCCAATCGGCAGCACGAACGTTGTGCTATCGTGAGTACAATGGTGTGCCGGGACCTGGGTGGCGTTCCGGATTGCAAGAGCATCGAGCGCAGTGCGATAGATTTCAGCGTTGCTGTGA
This sequence comes from Bradyrhizobium sp. MI1.10, assembly GCF_055811035.1. NCBI lineage: Bacteria > Pseudomonadati > Pseudomonadota > Alphaproteobacteria > Hyphomicrobiales > Nitrobacteraceae > Bradyrhizobium > Bradyrhizobium sp. MI1.10. The sequence goes on along the minus strand of NZ_JBVVPN010000109.1, from coordinate 1,672 downwards.
TCTCGAACCCGAATTGCAGAATTGTGGGACATCAGTTCTGGTCGTACCAGCGTGAGCTCTGCCGCGAGACGTTCTGTTTGGTCCGCCGCTCCTTGTCGATCTTCAAGGATCATTCCGCCTTGATGCTGGCATGTTGCATAGGTGACAAGCTCGAATTCGTAGTACGGCATGAAAGCCTCTGAACTCGCAACGCCCACTCTGAGCATAACTGCGCTCTCCATCAGGTGAATTATGGTATGTGAATGCGAAAGCTGGTTTGTGGAAGGATGCGGACCGACTTTCGACCAATGGCCATATCCGGTGATGCTGTGGCGGGCTGATGCTGTTCGCCGAAGTCCACAAAAACTGCGCCCTGACTTGCGGGCCATCTGCGTACCACCATACCGAAGCCTTGGTTGCGAGGCGCGGAGGCAGTAGCTTTGGTGCGGATCGAGGAACTTCAGAGCTGCAACAATATTCAGTCATGATCAACAAGGAGAGATCCGCATGCCGATCCAGACTGTGATGGACAGTACCGGCGACAGCCGTCACTTCTTCGACGCGGACGATGCACGAGAAGTAGCCAAGGCCGAGCAGCGATTTCGCGAGCTGACGAACGTCGGCTTCACCGCCGCGGTCCGGACCGGTTCAGGTCAGGTGTCGCGGATCCGATCGTTCGACCCCACTGCGGAAGAAACTCTCTTCTTCCCCCGGCTGGTCGGCGGCTGAATCGCTGAGCTGTGTGGCTGTTCAGGCGGTCGCGGCCGGGTGAACGCTCACGGAGGAGGGCCGCAAAGGCGCTGTTCATTCGACACGGCGCCGAGAGGACTCCGGAAGGACACGCGCTGCTACTGCTGCGGCAGTACCTCTCGCCCGTCCAGCGGCGACAATTCGCGCAGACGGGCTATTTCGATGTGGTCGGCGGCGACACGGGCAACCGCTACAGAATCTATGCGGGAGCGGCTGTGAATGTCTGCGAGATCGGCGAAAACGGCCGTCCAAGGATCGGCTTGTGTTTCCTGCCCGTTGGCGACCTTCCGATTGGAGACGTCATGCTGGCCCAGAAGATCGCGCTCGAAACGTGCGAGGGCAGCGCGCTCGCAGTAGCCCGAAAGTTCACTCCCAGCCGTTTCTTGTTCAGCCGGCCCCGCCCACTTCGCTAGCCGCGGCATTGCGTCAGTCACGTTTGGGCGTGACGTCGCCTATTGGGCCTTCGCTTCCACGGCGGGCTGCCGCTACATGTCCGTTCACGGGGCTAGACCGGAAGTCGCTAACTATCGGCCAAACCGACGCGAATGACCCAATTCAGACATCGGCCTCCCTCTCTCTCTCTCTCTCCCTCTCTCTCTTCATGTTGCAGTAGTCTTGAATTGAGACGCCCCGACCATTGTCGCGGCGCTCGTCGATTTCATATCGTCCGCCAACTAGCCCTTAGACGTTTGTCTCGCGTCGGTTGGCGCAGCGACATATCTAGAGTTCGGCGCAACCAGGAAGTCACGTCAGAGGGCAAACCGACGCGATCGGTGCGCCGTCGCGTGCGCCATTCGCAACTACAATCGATTTTTTTGCGAAGAAACGAGCCTTAGGCCTTTAGGTCCGTGATCCGCATAATCGCGACCACGTTCCCATCATTGAACGCCTGCTCCTTTGTGTCCTTGTTGCAGGTCCAGACAAAATTCTTCTTGCCGGTAAA
>NZ_JBVVPN010000108.1:0-5266 GCF_055811035.1 Bradyrhizobium sp. MI1.10 | reverse complement strand
AAAGGTGGGCGACATCGTCTCGGAATCCACGGGCGACTTCATATCGGTACGCCTGGGCGACTTCGTCGGAATCCGCAGCTTATGCGCTCGGCGCAACGTTGGTGTTGTCTGGCAAGATCGAGCCGGCCAAGCTCCTGGCCGCTTTGGCCGATCCAGCCGGCGGAGAGACTGGGTCGACGAGCGGCATCTCGCAGCCTGACAATGCGGTTGAGGCCGCAGCAACCGCGATTGCGTCGATGTTCACCTCCATCACCCTCGGGGAGCGGGTCGACGTCGCCGGTCCCAAAGAGGCCGGACGCAAGATCACCAACCGGATTTCCGAGCATGGGCTATCCGAATGGCTGGCCACGGTGCGGCGCCATCACGAGGGAACGTTCCAGCACTGCCTGCTCGTGACCGGCGTCGCGGTCGATTTCGGCCTCAGTCTCGGTTTTCGTAAAAGTGACCTTGAACGGCTCTCCACCGCTGCCATGTTCCACGACATAGGCAAAGCGAGGGTGCCCTTGGCGATCCTGGACAAGCGAGGACGCCTCGACGACGACGAGCGAGCGTTGGTCGAAACTCACCCGGCGACGGGTTACGATGTGCTGAAGGGGCACGGGGACATCTCACCGGAAGTCCTCGATGCGGTGCGGCACCATCACGAGTATCTCGATGGCAGCGGCTATCCTGACCGCCTCTGCGCGAAGAGCATCACCGACATCGTTCGCATTCTCACCATTTCGGATATCTTTGCGGCGCCGATCGAACAGTACAAGGTGACAATGCCGCGCGCGGCAGCGTACGAGATTATCTGCGGTATGAGGGGAAAGCTGGACAGGGCGCTAGTCGCCTCTTTCAAGGATGTCGCGCTTACCAGATGAATTCTGCTCGAACCTGTGCAGGAATATTCCACGTCTCCACTCAAGGCGTGATCGGAGGCGGTCTCATTTCCATGCACTTCGGCTTCTGGCCGCTAAGCCGAACGGCGTTTAAGTGAATGCAACGTCCACTCTTGCCGGTAATCCGGAGGTCGAGCCGCGCGTGCCTCGACCGTCGCTTTTTGTCCCTGAGCTGAAATAGGTCCGCGAGTGCCGAGGTTCGATTTCCACCTTTTCTCGCTCCTGTCCCGTCGTAAAGTGCTAGGCTTTGCGTGGTCGGTCAGGTTTTCCCGTGAGGGGGCACATGCGACGGCGCGAGTTCATTACGCTTTTCGCTTGCACGGCGGCGACGTGGCCACTCGCGGCGCGAGCGCGGCAACCGGCGAGACTAAAGCGGATCGCCTTCGTTAGCCCGGCTCTCAAAGTCAACGAAATGGGCCTGAGTGGTCCGCCGCAATACCGTGCCTTTTTCGAGGAGCTGAGCCGCCTTGGCTACGTCGAGGGCCAAAACCTCGTGGTTGATCGCTACTCGGGAGAAGGTCGACCGGAACGCTATTCCGAATTGGTTCGGGATGTGATCAACACACATCCCGACTTGATTTTAGCGGTGGCCGCGCGTCTATCGCTGGATTTTAAAATGGCGACGACGACAATTCCGATTGTGACAATAGTCAACGACCCGGTTGCCTTGGGACTTGTGGCCAGCATCGCGCGGCCGGGCGGCAACATCACAGGCGTCACCATCGGGACGGAATTGGAACTCATTGGAAAGCGGATCGAGCTACTGGTCGAGGCGATGCCGGGACTGTCCACTCTCCGTTACCTTGTGTCGCGATCGTACTGGGAAGACATGAGAGGTGCGGCAGCGCGCGAGGCAGCCCAACGAGCGGGTGTTTCGCTGAAGGCCGCCCTGCTGGACAGCGGCTTCTACCAGACAGAGTACCAGCGGATCTTCAGTTCGATGGAACGAGCAGATGCGCTCATGGTGTCAGATGAGGCCGAGCATCTCGCCAGTGGCGCGGCTATTGTTGAACTAGCCGCGGCGGGCCGCATTCCCACAATGTACGCTTACGGCGAGTACGTGCGACTCGGTGGACTGATGGCTTATTCGATTGACCTACCAGAGACCTTTCGGCGCCTCGCCAGCCTCGTCGACAAGGTTCTTAAAGGCAGCAGTCCCGGAGATATCCCCTTCTACCGACCGACCAAATTCGAGCTGAGTATCAATCTCAAGACTGCGAAGGCGCTCGGGCTCGCACTGCCCGCGATGCTGCTCGTCCGCGCCGATCAAGTTGTCGAATGACGTCGCTTGTTGGCCCTTCACCGAACTAGCGGCGCGCCTCGATGAGGTCCGCTTATTGAGGCACGGCGGACGGGATTCGCTCAGCTTGAGTTCTTCGCATCTTGACCCAAGGCGGACCCCCGCCCTTCCAAGCGAACTGCCATCCATCCGCTACGTCGTAAGCGGCGGCGATTTCTCATCAGGTTACCGCGTTTTTCCATTACCATTCTCAGGAGATCATGGTCTTCCCGCCGATCGTGCTTGCCGCCGGTTTGATCCTGATCGAGTTCAGGAACGTTGCGGCCGCAATCATGACCAAGATGCCAGCGAGACTCAGCGTGATCTGCATGGCAAGCCTATCCGAGATATCTATCAGTACTATGCGGCCGGCAAGCGCCAGCAGGACGCCGAGGCAATAGATTGCCAGGGAGTTCTCGCCACAGCGGATCGCCCCACGCATCACCGGAGTCGTAAGCCAACGCCAATCGCGAGGCACGACCCACGCAACCAGAATCGCGAGAGCAACAAAATGCAGCAGCCGCAAGGGCGAGAGATTCGATTTGTCCAGCAGGTAAGCCAGCTCCGCCAGCATTTGTGGGACCAGGGGTCTAATGCTCCAACTGAATGCGATCGTCAGGCCAAAAACCAAATAGAGAATGGCAATTGCAAGCGCCGTGCGCGAGGTCACCCACGGCCAGAACGTCTTGCCCTCGATGACACACCAGGCACCAAGAACAACCAGCAACTGCCAAGCCAGCGGATTGAAGAACCAGACGTCATTGGGCCATGCCGGGACGGACCAACCGAAGACGTGCACTAGCGCATAAAGCAACAGTGACGCGCCAAGCATTACATTCGGCATTCGCAGCATCAGCCACAGCAGCGGGGCGAATAGAAGATGATAAATCACGAAGAGCGGCAAGACATCGGAGTTGACTGGGCGGTATTGCAGGATCGCTGCATGCGCGAGCGCCGCGCCCGGCTGCTCCAGCAGAATGCGCGTGTTGCTTTCGTCGGCAATCGTGCCGCCACCGGCGAGGTAAACCAAGATGGCGCAAGCGAGAGTGAGCAGCAGAAATGCCGCATAAATGTCCCAGCTTCGCCACAGCGTACGGCTGACCACACTCGCCCAACCATCGCACCGACTTGCCTTGCCGTAAGCCAGCGCGCAGGTCACACCCGAGAGGAACATGAACACTTCCGCGGTATCACTAAAACCATAATTCCGCAGCGTCAGCCAGCTTCCGATGTTGTTGGGGACATGGTCAAGAAAGATGCACCATAGCGCGATACCACGGCACGCATCGATGCGGAGGTCCCGACCAGACCCTTTCAGCACTGGGAGGGCGCCCGCCAATGACTGCGCAGGATTCGCTGGCAGCTCGGATTCAAGTAGTGGCTGCTGACCGCGTAACGCCTTGCTTTCGATCTCCGCCAGCATCCGGCGGAAGTCTGGCGAGGGCATGTCGCGATGTTTGCCGATGTCAACAGGCACATCACTTTCGGGACGCCCGCGCATCATCGCGCGCGCCGCGGATAGATCGGTCGAACTGATCGCTACCATCTCGACGACAGAGCTACGTGGCGGGGCAGGCAGCATCATCCTGGTAGCGACGCACCGATAGAGCGGCATTGACGAGCCTTCCATCAACTCTTCGTCGGTAATGACTTCATACGAGCCCGCCGGTAACAGCCGCTCGATACTCGCGATCCGGAATGGACACTTGAAAACCACTGTTTCACGTCGCGATCGGACTGTCATCGTCATTCTCGCACATTGGTTACGGCACGCCGCTGCCAGGAGAATAGGCACCACGCTGACTATTGATTCTAATGTCTTTCTTTATTTGCTCCGTCTTGTCCGTCTCGCTGTCGCGCGCTCAAAAAGAGACCAGCGGCGTCAGTAGCAATTGCAGCGGGAGTTACTCGCCACCATCTTCGAGCACGCCGTTGCGAGCGATGGAGCCGGCCACAATTTGAAGCGAAGAACCAATCGTCCAACAGACTGCGATCAGAACGATCGAACCTTCAGAAACGACCTGATCAACGACAATCATGCTGACAGACAGAAACGCCGCAATCGCCGCAACGAATGTACCTGCCGCACTGAAGATCTGAGCCGCATCGGTGCCACGGTTCCGCTCTTCCGGTAGTCTCGAAGTCGCTCCCTGAACAGGACGGCCAGGCAGATCGATGCCGATATAGAAGCTGAAAGCTCCGTAGAGCATCATCAACAAGATGAACCAGCCGCTTCCAAACAGTTCGTTTTCCAGGCGCATCAATGCTGCGGCCACGTACAGGCCGCACGAGCCTCCAACCGTAGCGAGTCCAATCCTTTCAAACAGATGCGCCGATTTGATGAGAGCAGAAGGAGCTACCCATATGGTCGCCGCGACATAAGTATGCTTTGCCACAGATAATGCGCTGGGAACTACATTGCTAATTTTCATGTTGTTCCTCCCTTAACAGGTAGTCTACGGCGCGCGACGCGGTCAGCAGTCCGCACGCGTGGGTGCATTCACGTGTTTGGAACAGCAATTTTGAAAAAGTTTTGCCTACCGACGGCACTGGGCTGCCATTTAGATGGAGGCGGAGAGTTCGGCGCGTCGCCGTTTTGGCAGTCTGTCAGGCAAGCAATCCGCTTGACTGCTACGAGGACGCTACTCCGTTTCCGTTCCAAGACCTAATGATTAATGACTGCCGGCCGAGGTGGTGTGAAAATTCCGCCGGCCCACCGTATCGACGAAACTCTCGTGGATTGCGCACAATATCACAGTAGAAAACATTGCGGCGCGATTCTCAACGATGAGCATACCGTGCCTGATCGAACGGCTTGCGGGGCTCGTCGCGTTACCGGCCGCGCGGGAGAAAATTCTCAGCAGTAGTTGGAAATTTCCAGAGGCCGCCGGTGAAGGTGAGCAGGTGCGATATGGCCGCTGTTGGCCCCAAGGCCAAGTGGTCCAATCTGTTAGTTGCGGATCGGACCTGCCGCTCTGAAGCCTGCTTGCGCAACCAATCGCCAAGTATTCTACAGCTGTTCTTCAAGGATCAAGTTCACCGTCTCTTCTTGCCTGCTCGCCTTTTTGACTTCAGAACGTCGGCTTGGCTTTTGAAGGCGCGTGCT
>NZ_JBVVPN010000107.1:0-5399 GCF_055811035.1 Bradyrhizobium sp. MI1.10 | reverse complement strand
CCGACGTTGACGTTCCATTCGACACCTCCGGGCTCAACGAGCCTACTACAGGTGTCCACCCATTCGGAGGAGGTTCAGCTACGTTCCGTCAGTGGGAGGCGGGCACAGAAGCTATTGAGCGCTGATCTGAGCAAATGGGCAGGTGGCTCGAAAATTGCTGAAAGAACTAGCCGAAGATGGAGGTGCCTATTCGTGAATACATTGTCTGAACGAGGCCGTCTGCCCGTTGCTATCTCATGCCGGCTCGAAGTCCCGCTGGTGGTTGCGCCGATGTTCTCCGTTTCTGGGGTGGACCTTGTGGCCAGTGTCTGCCGTTCCGGAGCGATCGGCGCCTTTCCCACAGTTAACGCCCGATCCGTTGAGGAGCTCGACCACTGGTTAAGCGCTATTGAAGAAGAGTTAGCAAAGCTACATCGTCCCGCCGCACCGCACTGTCCGAACCTCATGATCCGACACCCACGGATGAAGGAAGACCTGGCCTGTCTCGTGCGGCATAAGGTGGAGATGGTGATAACCAGCTTGGGCTCGCCAAGTGAAGCCATACAACCACTGCACGCAATCGGCTGTTTGGTGTTTGCGGTCGTTGCGTCGCTGGGACATGCCGAGAAGGCGATCAAGTCTGGTGCTGACGGCTTGGTCCTGCTTACTGCGGGAGCGGGAGGTCACACTGGCTGGGCCAACCCGTTTGCGTTTGCTCGCGCGATTCGCGCCCTGTTTGATGGTCCTGTCGCACTAGCAGGCGGTATTGTCGACGGCGTCTCACTCGCGGCGGCACGGTTGCTTGGGTGTGATCTTGCCTATATGGGTACTCGCTTCATTGCGACCCGGGAGAGTATGGCGAGCACTGCCTATCAACAAATGTTGGTCAACAGCACTATCGATGATGTCGTTCTAACTCGGGCGTTTACCGGCCTCGACGTCAATATGCTCCGCCCTTCGATCGTAGCCGTTGGTCTCGAACCGGCCAAGCTCGACGAGTCGGTTTCAGCAACGCGTGCGACCGAGATGTACGGCGCGAACAATTGTGGCAAGGGACCACGCCGCTGGCTCGACATCTGGAGTGCTGGCCATTCCACCTCAGGCGTGCGCACGATTGTGGGCGCCGCCGAACTAGTGCGGGAGCTGACCGACGAATACAAAGCGGCATCGGCAGTTCAAACCCGTTGAGTGCTCTAGAGGGCGGGTGATTATCCGCGGCGGAATCTTAGAGGTACAGCAGCCCGCAATCGCTCGCAGTATCTAGATCGGCTGGAGTTCTGACGGCAGGCTCCTTGAAAGTATCGCGACCGAACAGTGCCTTGGTCACGCGTTTGGGATCTTAGTCGCGCGCGCAAAAGCTCGGCTCGACGTGGATCGCAATTATGGCTGGCCAAGCGGGGGCGCCGATCCTGCAAAGGCCTCATCGAGCTTTCCTAATCGCGTGTTGGTGCGGCCCATGCGTCAGTGCACGGAACGGCAGAACTCTTTGGTCCTCCTGCTGACTCGAACATTAAGTCTCGCCGATGTCGTAACTATTGCTGTAGCGTTTAGGACCTATGTCGCTTCCATGACCGTTGGTGCTGCAGTTAGATCGGTAGGGCTTCCCATTATCGGCACTTTCTTAACGGTTGTCTTGGTAGAAAAGTTGCGATCGCGTCGCGTGGTACGGCATTTGCTGATCTCCTTCCCAAGCCGTCTCGGCTCAGGAGGAACACATGGTGGATGTGCAAGAGGTCGTGCTGTCCGCACGAGAAAAAGAGTGCTTGTGTTGGGTAGAGGAGGGAAAATCATCCTGGGAAATCGGGGTGATATTGAAAATCAGTGAGAATACGGTCAATTTTCACCTGAAGAACGCGATGCGAAAGCTGGAAGTGACCAGGCGAATCCAGTGTGTCATAAGGGCGCGCCGCGTCGGGCTTATTTGAAGTAAAGTCGGGCGGTGCTGCGATCCAAGCGACGCCTAGCATCACGTCCTAGAACTACTCCGTTAGATTCCGATCCCACTACAAATAGCGACTTGCGCCACCGAAGCGGCGCTGGATTGCTCCACTTCACCGCGCCATCTGCACTTGGATGCCTGCAATTCGACCAGCTGCGGCGCCGTAGGTTGAAGCTGCCCCCGAACGGAGCCCATCATGCTCGCAGGCGTCAATGACTGGACTTCGAAGGACCCCGTTGGGAACGTTCGTATCAAACAGCACCGCTGGGAGAATTGCTCTTGGGCGAAAAGTCCGATTTGCTCTGCGGATCCGATCGCGGCGGACACCGTGTGGCGGCCGTACAGCGCTAATCGTGACGGCAAAGATCAGCGGCATCGACGCACGGGATAACGGACCGATGTCGTTGGCAGCATCGCCGCGGCTGGGATCTGATCCATGATCAAAAAAATGCGCCAAATTAACCTGGTACACAGCACGCATACATTTGGTGCAGGAGCTCGGGTGTGCTGAGATGCAACCGCGATCATGACCCCTTAGCTCCTCACCCCGCTTGTTATGCGCCGACATTCTAGGGACGTTTCCTGAAGATACAATGATCGCCGGACCGCTTTGAAGGCGAGCTTGCAACCTCACTTTGGACTCTCCTTGTTCAGTGGATCCTCCTCGCGGTTGAATATCGGATGTGCCGGCTGGTGCTTTGCGCCAAACACCTGGTCATCAGTCATGAATCCGGTCTCGACGAGCTTTTCGAGAACCAAGCTTGCACGCTGTCGCGCAGTCCCAACAGCAATGTGCGAAACTTGATCGAGCGGAAAATTTACGAGGCCAGCCAGCATGGCCGCTTCGCTAAGGTCGATATCCTGAACCCGTTTTTGGAAATAGAGCCGTGCCGCATCTCTGACGCCGAATATGCCGCCTCCAATCCGCACCCGGTTTAAATAGATCTGTAGGATTTGATCCTTCGTGAGTCGAAATTCGAGCCAAATAGCGATAAGTCCCTCGTGAATCCTGTCCTCGAAAGTTCGTCCATTTGACGGGAATAGCATTCTCGCAAGCTGCTGGCTAATCGGCGGGTGTACGCCGTCTGTCTCTGGCCTGGCATGGAGCGAACGGGCGATAGCGGCAAGGCCGATACCGAAATGGCTGTAGAAGCGATGATCCTGAGTTGCAAGCGTCGCCTTGATTAAGACCTCCGGAAGCTCTTTCAGTGCAATCGTGTTATACGTCGTGCAAGCGCTGGTCGGACTCGTCCGGCATTCTGGCCGAAAGACTGTGCGATCAAGGTCGGCGCCCCGGACCTGATCCGCGGTTTCATGAAAAGCCGGGATCGCCAGGACAAATGACAGTATCAGGCTGACGAGCCCGAACGTTAGAGCTTCCGAAAGCGGCTCGACGATTCCCCAACGCAACGATCGGCCAACAAGCCACGCACCCCGCGTCAGCTCTGTAAGCATAGCAGCAATCGGACGGATACGACTGGCTCTGGCCACTATACGGTCTTGGATCTCGGGCGTCCGGCTTCGCGGCATCATCTGACTCACCTGCTTCTTTCATCTATCTGGAGTTCGCGTCGGAAACGCGTCCCGCTGTCGACATGGCACTCCGTTTTCCTCAGAGTTCCGCTCCAGTGACAGCGCCGTGCAGAAAAGGTTCTGGGGAATCCCCAGTTCTGGAGGCGCGAGACGCTGCCGCTACGGCGCAAGGTAACCCTTACGAATCGCGCGTCAGCTGCACCTTCCTGACGCCATGAGGTCACCAATCCCGCAGGTGGGAGGGGCCCGCGGGTCCTTAATCATTCAGCTCTCACGCGCTATTCTCGAGACCTTTAGTCTGCAACATCCGGTACTGGTGCCAGCACGCGGGTTGCTCGAGCGAGCGTCAGTAGGCTGCATCACGGCTGAACTTATCGGTTTGGGTATATGAATGCTCGCCAATTCGGACTTTGAATGGCAGTCTCGCAAGAGCAACGGAGTTGGCAGGCGCCATAAAGCCGCGCACGCTCTCGGCGCCTTCGACGACGCCAGCTGTGGACGGCGTAGCCGGCGCAAGAGCCGGCGACAAAGATCAGAGCGAAAACCACGAATGCCATCATCGGGAAGTATCCATCTCCGGCGCGCCTCACAGAGCGCAAATGTGCTGTGTAGGAATCATGGTGCAGGCAGGCAATGACTCTGCAGCGAATCGAACTGATAGTTGGTACAACCTGACGCTAGGTGCGATTCAAGTCCGTTAAGGGGTCTTGAGGGGGATCACTGATCGGGATCACGCGGGACACTCTGTCAGGAGACCAGCTCTCGATTAAGTCAGGTGCTCCGGTTTTGTAAGTAGGGAGCACGCGGCATATGTCCATTGCGCCAGAGAAGCTACATAACTCCGGCGTCACTGCCGTAATCGCCGCTAAACTGCGGAAAGCCGTGACCGCCTTCCAACTTAAAAGTTTGAGATTGCAGCCGATTGAGAGCGTTCATAGGAATCTGGAAAAGAAGAGCCATCCCGCGAAGCTCCTAACAACGGGGCTTATCAGTCCGCCATCAAGATCGCCCGGAAGTTAACCCTCGGTCGCGATTTGCGGAACTGGACCTTCTGTTGCCGGACAAAAAGTCTGCGCCTGCTCACACAATCGATGATTGTGGGCTAAATCCGCAGCCTGCGAATCGGCCCAGCCCTTGCTCCAGTCAGGGACCAGCGCTGGCTCACCAGCAAATGCGTGAAATCCGATGACTGACTTCACAAGCGCTGCCGGGAATGATGTCGCTCAGCAGTCGGTCCCGCGGTTTCCATCAAGGCCGGCGATCATGTTTTGATTTGCGACAGCGTCTATGGACCTGTGAGGATCCTCGCGGATCAGGTTCTAACCGGCTACAGATTAAGCATCCGACACAACGTTCGGATTTGCTCGCGCAGATCGCCAAAAAGCGCGAGCTGTGTATCTGGTCTCGTGGGTCCATGACCTTTGGACTCTAGCATGCGCCCGCGCTGGCCGCTATCGCACACCACTCGGGTGCACGCGTGGTCATGAACAATACTTGGGCGACGCCGCTCCACTTTAAACCCTTTGAGCATGACGTCGACATCTCTTTTCGCCTTTTAGGACCGAGATTGCTATTACATGGCAACCCAGAAGAACGGCTTTGCTTGATGCAGCAAGGGAGGCCTTCCGGAATGCATAAGACCGAAGGCTCCTGTACACCAGACTAACAGAATAAAAAAACGCGGCCTAGGGCCGGGGCTTTCGATCCGCCGGTTGAACGCGCGCGCCTCAATATTTGAGGAAAATCAGACCGCAGCTCTTAAAGTCGAAGCCGTGCAGTCATAACGACATCGAAAGCATGGCGGGTGCGATCGGCCCACCAAACGACTCGCTGAAGTTCTCCGTGCGGGGCTGAATGAACCGATGCTCGTAAGAGCTGGTCCCGGTTGTCTGAACAGAATCTCCGCGTCGATAAGTGGAGCCTCTGCCGGGGTTAGGCCGCCATGCGG
>NZ_JBVVPN010000106.1:0-5452 GCF_055811035.1 Bradyrhizobium sp. MI1.10 | reverse complement strand
CGAACTGAGCGCCCGCATCACCCCGGTGGGGGTTTAAGCCATCCCCCCCGCGCCCCCCCCGGGGGTTTAAGTTATAACAACATCACCGGCCGCGTTGGGCGGCCGGCAACTCTTTGAAGAGTCCAAAAAGAATGGCGATTACGCTCTCTGGTGATCAGTCGATCCCCGCACCGCCCTTGTCGTCGCGGCTGACCCCGACGCAAATCTGGGGCATCGTGCTGCTCGCACCCTATTTGCTCGTTTTCCTTGCCTTCGTCGTCTACCCCGTCTGTTACGGGCTATGGCTGGCGCGGGCCCCGTCGAATTATGTCGCGCTCTATAACGACCCGATCTTCGCGCGCGCCGCCGTCAACACGCTGATCTTCCTGGTCATCGGCATCAACATCAAGATGCTGATCGCGCTGTTTTTGTCCGGCTTCTTCGCGCAGCAGCGCACCTGGATCAAATGGCTCTCGGTGGTCTTCATCCTGCCCTGGGCAGTGCCGTCGATCCCGACCATCCTGTCAGTGCGCTTCATGTTCAACCCCGAATGGGGCATGGTCAACCACCTCATCTTCAACTTGACCGGTGATGACGGCCCGAACTGGCTGAACGACCCAACCGTGGCGCTGACGATGGCGATCGGCGTCCACATCTGGAAATCGCTGCCGTTCTGGACGCTGATCCTGATGACCGGACGGCTTGCGATCGCGCAAGATCTGTTCGAGGCCGCCGAGGTCGACGGCGCCAGCTGGTGGCAGAAATTCCGTTACATCACCTGGCCGTCGCTGCAGATGCTCTACATCACCTGCACGCTGCTCTCGATGATCTGGACGCTCGGCGACTTCAACAGCGTCTATCTGCTCACCGGCGGCGGCCCGGCCGACCTCACGCACGTGTTGTCGACACTCGGCATCCGCTATCTCCGGCTCGACCAGCTCTCGCTCGCGATGGCCTCCATCGTCTGCGCGATACCGTTCGTCCTGCCGCTGATGTACTTCATGATGAAACGGTTGTCGCGATGAAGCTTCCCTCTCTCCGTGACGTCGCGACCGAGGCGCGGCTGCTCCTGATCGGCATTCCCGTCCTGCTCTGGACGATGATACCGATCTATCACATGTTCCTGTTCGCGATCTCGCCGAAGGAGGACGCGTTCTCGGGCAAGCTGTGGCCGGATCATCCGACGCTGCACAACTTCGAAATCGTGTTCAAGCAGCAGCATTACTTCCTGCGGGACTTCTACGTGCAGTTCTGGAATTCGCTGGTGATCGCGGCAGCCGTCGGCGTGCTCACGCTCGTCATCGCAACCGCGGCTGCGTTCTCGATCTCGCGGTTGCGCGTGCCCGGCGGGCGCATCGTGATGAACCTCGCGCTGTTCACCTATTTCATCCCGGCAGCGTTCCTCGCGGTGCCGATGTATCGCACCATGGGCAATTACGGCCTGCTCAACAATCATTGGTCGCTGATCCTGGCCATGGTGACGATCGCGAGCCCTTATGCGATCTGGGTGCTCAAGCAGGCCTCCGACAAGCTGCCGGTCGAGCTGGACGAGGCCGCGGTGATGGACGGCGCGACGACTCTCCAGATCTTCCGCCTGGTCTACTTGCCGCTGATGATGCCCTCGCTGGTCGCGATCGGCACCTATGCGGTGCTGCTCGCTTGGAACGAATATCTCTACGCGTTCCTGCTGCTCTCAAACGATCGCGAGATCACCCTCCCTGTCGCGCTCGGCAACTTCCTCGCCGCCGACGACTCGCCGTGGGAGCTGTTGATGACGACCGGCTTCATCTACGCGCTGCCGCCGGCCGCCATCTACTACGCCTTCCGCCGCTACATGGTGGGCGGGCTCACGGCGGGTGCGGTGAAGTCCTAAACATCGGCCGCGCGCTTGCTGCGATATGCGATCAGAAGCGCGACCGTCGAGCCGATGAAATAGCCGGCGGTCGCGCCCGAAATGGCGCGGCCGGCGATGAAGGCCACCGCGCGATCGCCCGCATCGATCGCCGAGATCACGCCAACCGTGTACTGCAGAGAGAACACGACGAGGTTGCGGACCAGCGCAAACGCGCTGCCGGGACGAATGATCTCCCCGGTCGTGTGATCGACATCGAACGGACGCGGCGTCAGGACGCCGAGCGGCAGTAGCGCCAGTGCCGCCGCGATCCAGGCGATCAGCGGCCATGTGCCGTCGTGATGTCCAAAGCCGATCCGTGAGACGCCCCAAACGATGAACACGGCCGGCACGATCAGCGCGCGCCAGATCGGCGTCCTGCGCGGCTGCATCGCCTTGATGCCCTGCCAGACCAGATAGGCGAACAAGGGCCAGACCCAGAGCGGCGTATGGACGAGGACCTGGTAGGTGAATATCACAATGCCTCCCCTCTCAAAGCGGCGCCGCGCTTTCGCCCTGCGAGCTCGACAATTTCGAGGCGAGCGAGGCGATCACGATGACGACCGCGATCAAGGCGATCACCAGCGTGCAGATCGCGTTGATCTCGGGCTTCACTCCCAGCCGTACCTCTGAATAGATCCGGATCGGCAGCGTCGCGGAGCCCGGGCCGGTGGTGAAGCTCGCGATCACGAGATCGTCCAGCGACAGCGTGAAGGCGAGCATCCAGCCCGCGACGATCGCGGGCGCAATCAGCGGCAGCGTCACGGCCACGAACGCCCGCACGGGGTCGCAGCCGAGGTCCATCGCGGCCTCTTCTAATGAACGGTCGAGCGAGCCGAGGCGGGACTGCACGACGACGGCGACGAAGCACATCGTCAGCGTGGTGTGGGCGATCGTCACCGTCCAGAAGCCGCGCTCGGCGTTCAGCGCCACGAACAGCAGCAGCAGCGACAATCCGGTGATCACCTCCGGCATCACCAGCGGCGCATAGAGCATGCCGGAGAACAGGGTGCGGCCGCGAAACCGCTCGCCGCGCGACAGCGCCACGGCGGCGAGCGTGCCGATCAGGGTCGCAATGGTCGCCGACGAAACCGCGACGCGCAGGCTCATCCAGGCCGCCTCGATCATGGCGCGGTCATTGAAGAACTCGTGATACCAGCGCAGCGACCAGCCACCCCACACCGTCACCAGCCGCGAGGCGTTGAAGGAATAGATCACGAGGATCAGGATCGGCAGATAGAGGAAAGCCAGACCCAGCGCGAGCGAGACGACGTTGAAGCGGGACAGGCGGGAGACCTTGCGCATCGCCTCACCGCCCCTGTTCCAGCTGCCGCTTCTGCAGCCGTTCGTACAGCAGCAGCGGGACCAGCAGCACCACCAACAACACGATGGCCGCGGCGGAGGCGACCGGCCAGTCTTTGTTGGTGAAGAATTCGAGCCACAGGGTCTGACCGATCATCAGCGCATTGGAGCCGGCCAGGAGATCCGGAATGACGAACTCGCCGACGATGGGGATGAAGCACAGCAGCACGCCGGCGCCGACGCCGGGCAGCGACAGCGGGAAGGTGACGAGCCAGAACACCTGCCAGCGCGGTGCGCCGAGATCGGAGGCGGCCTCCTCCAGCACCGGCTCCATTTTGGCGAGCGTGGCATAGAGCGGCAGGATCATGAACGGCAGGTAGGAATAGACGATGCCGATATACATCGCGCTGTCGGTGGAGAGCCACACCACCGGCTGGCTGACGAGATGCAACGCAAGCAGGATCTGGTTGAGCAGGCCGTCATGCTGGAGAATGTTGATCCAGGCATAGATGCGGATCAGGAACGAGGTCCAGAACGGCACGATCACCAGCACCATCGCCACGGCCTGCCAGCGCGTCGGCAGCCGCGCCATGCCGTAGGCGATGGGATAACCGATCAGGAGCAACAGCGCGGTCGCGGTGACGGCGACGGTGAGGCTACGCACATAGGCGAACACGTAAATATCGTCGGAGACGAGCAGCCTGAAATTGTCGATCGACAGCGCAGCAAAGGCGGCCTTCAGCGCCCCCCATCCCGCCATCAGGTCGAACACCGGCTCGTAAGGCGGCTGCGCGATCGCCGTCTGCGACAGGCTGATCTTCAGCACGAAGCCGAACGGCACCAGGAAGAACAGCACCATCCAGACATAGGGCGCGATCGCGGCAAGGCGAGCGGGTCGCGCAAAAATGCGGCGCGCGCTCATGACGGCAGCACCACGCAGTCGTCGGGCGTGAACCAGGCGACGACAGGCTGGTTCAGGCTGTAGGCGTCGACATCGAGGCGCGCGCTGTTGGCGACCGAAGCCTGCAGCATCCCGCCGGC
Source organism: Bradyrhizobium sp. MI1.10 (assembly GCF_055811035.1). Classification (NCBI taxonomy): domain Bacteria; kingdom Pseudomonadati; phylum Pseudomonadota; class Alphaproteobacteria; order Hyphomicrobiales; family Nitrobacteraceae; genus Bradyrhizobium; species Bradyrhizobium sp. MI1.10. Next base: position 1,239 of record NZ_JBVVPN010000106.1, on the reverse strand, counting down.
GTCCAGCTTCACCTTGTAAGTGGTGGTGCCGCCGAGATAGCAGATGTCGGCGATCACGCCGTCCAGCTGGTTGATCGCCGTTTCATGACCGGCTTCCCGCACCGGACCACGGCGCGACAGCTTGACCTTCTCGGGGCGGATCGCAACCGATAATCTGCCCTCGCCGAACGGCTCGCGCGGCTCCGCCACCACCAGCGCGCCCGCATCGCGCGTGCCGATGACCAGACGATGACCGTCGCGCAATTTGGACTCGGCGTCGAACAGGTTGACGTCACCGACAAACTCCGCGATCCAGCGCGAGCGTGGCGCCTCGTAGAGCTCGCGCGGGCTGGCGACCTGCGCGAGCTTGCCGTCCCTCATCACACCGATCCGGCTCGCCATCGTCATCGCCTCTTCCTGGTCGTGGGTGACGATGATGAAGGTCATGCCGAGCCGGCGCTGCAGCTCCATCAGCTCGCCTTGGGTGCTTTCGCGCAGCTTCTTGTCCAGCGCTGCGAGCGGCTCGTCGAGCAGAAGGAGCTGCGGGCGTCGCGCCAGTGCGCGCGCCAACGCCACGCGCTGGCGCTGGCCACCGGAGAGCTGATCGGGCTTGCGCTTCTCGAGCCCATCGAGCTTCACCAGCGCGACCATCTCCGCAACGCGCGTGGCGATGTCGGCGCGCGCCATGCCGGCGCGCTTCAGGCCGAAGGCGATGTTGTCGCGGACCGACAGGTGCGGAAACAGCGCGTAGTTCTGGAACATCATGTTGATCGGCCGCTCATGCGGTAGCGCCTGCGCGATGTCCTTGCCGCCGAGCAGGATGCGCCCTTGATCCGGCGCTTCGAAACCGGCGAGCATGCGCAGAAGCGTGGTCTTGCCGCAGCCGCTGGGCCCGAGCAGTGCAAAGAACTCGCCGGCCTTGATGTCGAGCGACACGCCGTCGACGGCCCGGAACGTCCCGAACGTCTTGGCGACGCCCTCGATGCGCAGCAGCGGCTCGCCGGCCGCGAACTGCGTCTCTCCAACCGCAGCCGCAGCCGCGTCTGTTCCGGGCAACTCGTCAGTCATGGTCCCTGCCAACCCCAATCCCGCCGCACGCTAGCGGCCGATCGTCCCCAGCTCAACCGGTTCGGGGGGTGGCGGGGGGGGGGGGGGGGGGGGGGGCGGGGGGGCGGGGGGGGGCGGGGGGGGGGGGGGGGGCGGGGGCGGGGGGGGGGGGGGGGGGGGGGGGGGGGGGGGGGGGGGGGGGGGGGGGGGGGG
>NZ_JBVVPN010000105.1:0-6225 GCF_055811035.1 Bradyrhizobium sp. MI1.10 | reverse complement strand
TCAACCGAAATCATAATCCCGATGGTGGGGGCAGTTCTTCATGACGCAAAGGGGGCAGTTCCGGATGGCGTTTGACAATGATGTCCGTGAGGGAGATTCGGCGCTTTCGCGCCAATTCACCGTGGGCCCCCACAACAAAGACAAGGGGCTCATCGAACAAAACTTCGGAATGGAAATCGTCCTTCAGTACCGTGGCTCTCGTAATCAGCAAATCGATCCTTCGCTCACGTAGCTCCAGGATCTGATGTTCGCCCGGATTGGTCAATTTCACATCGAGCTGGACTCCGGGATGTTTCGTCGAAAATTCCCGCACGATCGACGGCACCAGGCTATGCAGGATGATGTCGGTGCACCCCAATCTCACTTCGCCGGAGTTTGGATCGGACAAATGCTCAAGCGAGCGAAGCCCTTGCTGCATCTCGTCGAAGACATTGATGCCGCAGCGAAGCAGCACCTCGCCATGGGACGTGAGCTCGGCGCCCTGCGAACCGCGATCGAACAATCGGACGCCGAGCGCGCCTTCGATTTCGGAGATCGCTTTGGAGACAGCGGGATGGGAAATTCCCAGCCTGGCGGCTGCCTTCGCCATGCTACCGGTATCGGCGATCGCCATCAGGATATGGAGGTCGCGCAACTTGATGCGGCGGCCAATTCGATCCGACCAGTCCATGGCGAGCCTTAACCTTGGAGTTACAGGGATGCCGCAATTTTCGGTCTACCAGATAATACCCCGGTGGACCAGAGTGACAGCGGTTCGATGAGGGCCGGGCGGGAAACGAGGACGATCCCATGATCACGAAGCGAAGACTCATAGCGCTGGCGTGCACCGGCGGCCTCGCGGCCATTTTCCCCAACGCAATCCGCAGCGCGTCCGCCGAGAGCACGTCGCGCATGCTGGTGGGCTTCGGCGCCGGCGGCGCGATCGACGTGATTGCCCGAATGCTGGTCGATGGAATGAAGGGATACTCATCTTCTTTCATCGTCGACAATCGCCCCGGTGCCGGCGGTCGGCTTGCACTCGGCGCGCTGAAAACCAGTTCGCCTGATGGCACGGCGATAATCCTGACGCCCGCCTCCAGCGTCGCCGTATTCCCCCATGTCTACAAGTCGCTTGGCTATGACGCGTTCAAGGATTTCGCTCCGGTCACGACTGTCTGCTCCTTTCCATTTCTGATCACCGTCGGCCCGATGGTGCCGGCCGAAGTCAGGACGCTGGCTGACTTCGTGACATGGTGCGCGGCCAATCCCAAGCTGGCGACCTACGGCACGGCGGCGGCCGGATCGATGTTGCATTTCACCGGCGTGAGCCTAGCCAAGGCCGGCCAGTTCGCATTCGTGCACCTGCCCTATGGCGGACCGGGCGGCATCCAGGATCTGATCGGCGGCCGGATTGCTGCGACGATCTATCCAATCGGTACCGCCCTTCCGTATGTGCAATCCGGCGCCATTAGGTCACTGGCGACAACCGGACCGCAACGATCGTCACGAATTCCCGATGTGCCGACGGTTCGCGAGGCGGGATACCCGGCGCTGGAGGCCAATGAGTGGTTTGGCGTCTTTGTTCCGGCAAATACGCCGGCTGAAATGGTGAACCATCTCAATGAAGCGATCCGCGCGGTGGTGAATACTGACGCCTTCAAGACGGCCTTGGCCACGCTTGCCATGGATCCGGCCGGCGAAACGCCGAAGGAATTTGCGCAACTGATCAAATCCGATTTCGACCATTGGGGACCAATCGTGCAGGCCTCCGGCTTTACGCCAGAAGATTGAGGCGGGTTATGAACAACTCAAGCGCCACGCGCCGGTACCGAACGCCAGACCAGATTCTCGGCCCCTACTTCCCAACGGGACACACGGCGGTCCCGCAAGACGACCTGACCTCGGTCAAAGGGATCGAAGGGCATGCCCAGGGAGAGATTATCCAGATCACCGGAAGGGTGCTCAACCTTGACGGCGAACCCGTTCGCAATATCCCCATCATCGTGTGGCAAGCCAACACCTTCGGTCGTTACGCGCACGGTAACGACCCCAATCCCGCCCCGCTGGATTTCAGCTTCGTGGGTTGCGTCGGCATTCGATCAGATGACGAGGGGTTTTATCGGATCAAGACCGTCAAGCCCGGCGCATATCCCGCAGGACCGGACTGGATGCGCCCGCCGCACATTCACTTCGAGATTTACGGTCAGTTCGAGCGGCTGATCACCCAGATGTATTTTCCTGACGAGCCGCTCAATGCCTGCGACAGACTGCTTAACGCCGCGCTACGTCCGGATTTGCTGGTGGCAAAGCCCGTTCCATCGGAAGACGGATGCGATCACCGCGCGCTAAATTTCGATATCGTGCTGTCAAGGGGCTAGAGGTTGCTAAACAGTAATACTTCGAAGCTTCACGAGTTTAGGGGAAGACCGAATGTCCGCATCGGGTCAACAGCGCCGGTTTCGGCCGCGGGCAGTCAGGGCCGGTGTACCCTCAACTTCAGCATGACCGGGCACCGCAAGGGCGGTCGCGAAGGGCCAGACGCAGTCGTAGGATTACTCGCTTTCAGCCTGCACCATTCCCGGCGATCTGACCCCGAAACTGGCTCGCATAGGGACTATTGTGGAACGCGCGAGGTCGTGTGCAGCACCATCAACCAGCGGCCGCCGGTGTTCTCGAACATGTTCGTGGTCAGTGCCGTGAAGACTGCAGTCTCGCCGTTTTTCAGTTTGCCTCGAACCTCCTCAAGACCCACGACCCAGGCAACGTTTCCTTTGATGCAAATCTGCGGGTCCTGCATCGATACTGAGATATCGGCAAAACGGTCAAACGTCGCTTCCCAACTCTTCCTCACGGCGGCCCAGCCGATATCGGTGCTTTGCTCGCGGGATGAACCGCGATCACATATGGCTCGTGCGCCCAGATCGTGTCCATCGCGGCGATATCGCGCGCAGATAACGCCCGACCGAAGACGTGATTGGCGGCTGCGATGGCCGCACTCTCCGCGCCGGTTTCGGCGCGTGGCGCGGCCGCATCGAGGATCGCGAGCACGATAAAACCAAGTGTTGCGGCGATCGTTCGGATCAGCTTGTTCGACATGGTGACGTCCTCACTTGTCCATCGCGAAACCGTGCCGCGTCGTATTGCGGACAGCTAGGTCAGTTTGCTACTGTTCGATGATCAAAATCGGACAGCGACGAATGCGGCGCGAGGTCGGGTTGCCACCCATTGAAGGGGTTTGCTACTTCAATCGTCGGTTCCCAGAATTGGGAATCGAGCCGCTCTCCTTGTCTGATCTGTTCAGGCGTGTCCCGCCGGATCATTTCGACCATCCGCAGCGTCCTGCCTTTCATCTTTTGATGCTGTTCTCATCGGGGGCGACCACGCATTTCCTCGACTTCGAGCGTTTGCGCTGCACGGCGCGGACGCTTCTCCATGTTCGCCCCCGTCAGGTGCAGCAGTTCGTGCCCGGTGCCGAGGCGGAGGCGACGGTTCTTCTCTTTACGCCCGAGTTTGTTCTGCCGGATGGAGCGGCGAACCATCCGCTGGTCCCGGGCTCGGCGCTCGAGCATGCGGCGCCAAGCGGAGCGATCAACCTCGATGCGGATTCGTACGAGCGCGTTCACGCCGGGTTTGCGACGATAACGGATGAGTATAAACGGAGTGATGGCTCGACGATCTGCGCAAACATCCTGCAGCACCAGCTTCACGTCCTGCTCTTGCAGGTCGCTCGCTGCTCGGACCGGCATGAATCCCTACTGATTTCGAGCTATCATCGGACAGTCCGGCATTTTCTGACCGACCTTGAGGCCCGCTTCATGCGGACGCGGCGTGTCGAGGACTATGCCGACAGGCTAGGCTGTTCAACCAAGGCGTTGCGTCGCGCGTGCGTTGCGGTTCGCGGTGTTCCGCCCAAGATGATGATCGAGGAGCGCGTCATCCTCGAGGCAAAGCGACTCATTGCGTATACCGCATGGCCCATCGAGTCGATTGCGGAGGCCGTCGGATTCGGCGAGGCGACGAACTTTGTGAAATTTTTTCATCATCATGCGGAGATGTCTCCGTCGCAATTCCGAATGCAGTTTCCAGGCCGTAGGTCCGACAAAATCAAGGTGGTCCGAAACTGACAGCTGGCTGTTAATCGGAAAGGGGCCCAATGACCGCTCAGGGTCAAAGTGCGAAGAACTCAAGGTGAGCAAATCTGGTCTGCTGTGTCTCAGTCAGCGGACCTCATGGTAGGGCCCTGCCAGTTCGCCGATGGCCATGAACGGAACGTGCGTATGGCCCGCTCAGCTGACGTTAGTGCTTGATGCTGCAGCATTGGCGCGTGTCCGACCGATGATCCGCAGGCTTGGCTCGCTGACGTGCTGGCTCGCATCGCTGGCGCGCCGCCGACAGCCACTATGCTGGACGTCCTGGGCGACGATCTGCGTCTCACAGGCCTCAAGAAGGCTGCGATCTCCGGGTTTGGTAGCAAACACACCTCCGGCCCTTGGCAGAGAAGTGCTGTTTTTCGAAGGCCGCCATAGCGCAACAGGCACTCCCGAAGCCTCGGCCAATCGCACGATGGGACCCCGCCTGCTCAATCACTCAAGAACGTCTATCTTACTTTCAGCAAGCCGATCAACATTATTGACCACACACGTGTGATTACCTCCGCACTACTGGTCGCACCCGCTCCACTGGGACATGGTCGCCGTTCTTGCTGACGACCTTCAGAAACACTTCTTCCCGAGTCGCTCATCATGCGGGCAGATCCTTTGCCGAGATGCTCATCTCCCCATTGGCTCAATGCCATCAGCACAGGCAATAGCTTGATGCCGGCTTTGGTGGGTTCGTATTGATAGCGCTTTCGCGCCCCCGGCTCCTTGTAAGACGTTTTTTCAAAGATTCCGTACTCAACAAGTTTTTCCAGGCGCTCAGACAGCACCGCTCTTGGTATGAGCACGTCGCCGAGCGTCCGGACCGCTTGGCGTCGCCGAAGCCGGCCTCTATCCGCCAGCGCTGGGCGCGACGGGCGAGAAACAGGTCGCATAGATCATCGGAACTTTGGATAATCCTCTCGGCAACGTTCGGTATGTGCCATCCGTCGATGTCTCCGGGCGGCTTGACGTCCGTGATGAGAACGTCGGCGATAAAGCGGTCCTTTGGAGAGCGCAACGCGCGGAGGCCTGATCGTTCTCAGACTGACGCCACCCCGTTGAGCATAGGTCTGGAAGATCGCCAGCAAGACGTTTGTTGGTTGGAGTTGCTACCTAAAATCATCCTCGACAGCGCAGAACGTCCGATTGATCTCAGTTCATGCGGGACTCCAACAATGCAAGGGCTTGGAACGCCACGTCACAAAGCCTGTTGTTCTTTCAGAAATGACCGTTGTGGTCGCCCCCCATTTTCTTGGAGTGTCAGATGAGCAAACGCAAGCCGGCGACAGCGCCCAAGCGCGCCCGCAATCCGAAAATGGCCGCGCGGGCCCAACAGAACAAGCAGACCATTGTTCGAAGCCCGAAACAGGATTTACTTCGCTCTGTTGCGGCAGTCTCGATTGAACTGCCCCTTGGGCTTTATGATGACTCTAAACACGAGGTTCCTCTCATTGAGCCTCGGGTGGATGCCTTACCGGATGACCTCAGTCCGAGAATCACGGATAGCGATCCAACGAAAGGCGTTGCTTTAGCGACGGCAAACATGCAGGCGTATCAAGCGAAGCTTCTTGAGATAGCCGCGGCCAACGCGCAATTTGCTTTTGAATTCGGCCTCAGACTTGCGACGATCAAGTCACCGACTGAATTTTTTGGCGTCATTACGGAGTTTACAAACAGACGGCTCGATATGGTCGGGGCAGCATTCGAAAGAACTGGCGGCTTATCCGTTCTGGCGCATCAATCCGCCCCAAGAGCTCACCGCTCTGACGGGACGATAACTGCAACCGTGTCCGCTGCGGCAAAGGATGGAAGCGAACGCGGATCACGCACGCGCGGTTGCTTGCTTCGCGGTTGCTTGCTTTCGGCTGGGGCGCGCGGTTCACAACGAGGGAGCCGAATCAGCATCGGCCCTAAGCGGCCTCGGTGCCGCCAATCCGAGGTACCCGCCATCGCGCATATAGGTTGACACCATGTCCACAACAGAAGCCGTGCTGATGATCATTTTGGCAGGAGTTGTCGTTTTGATCCTTGGCAACATCGCGTTTCAGGTGGCAGCGGAGCGAAAGAATCCCCCGATCGGCGTCTTTACCGAGTGCGACGGAGTGCG
>NZ_JBVVPN010000104.1:0-6244 GCF_055811035.1 Bradyrhizobium sp. MI1.10 | reverse complement strand
CTACACCATGCTGGAACAACCGGCCATGGCGGCATAATTTAAACCAAATAGCCTCCGGCAAACCCGGGGCGGTTCAAGATTGCGTCTTCGATGGCGCGCTGCGCGCGGTCCAAGAGTTCCTGAGTTTCCGGGCTGAATTGTTCTGGCACGAGAGGCGCTCCGGCTTGAGGCGGGAGCGCTGTGGCGTCTCTCAGTCAACCGACGCCCTCGTGTGATAGGGTCTAACGTATCATGGGCAAGAAGGGTCCTAAAGCAGTTTTACCCTTCGCCAAGCTGGCGAGGTCCTTCCAGGCCAAAGCGGCCGTAACCACTTCAACCTCTCGGTTGGGCAAGTCGCGGCGATCGCCTTCTGCATCGCGGCGATGGCTTCTGCTTGATGGTGGAGGTCTCCAATCATCGGAGCAATCATTCGCCGCATTTATTAAGGCCGGCAAAAATCTACAGCCCGGAAAACTACCGGCTTATGACGCCGTGGAGCCTCTATCGAACCCCTGGTCCTGTGCTCGCCCAGTCCCGCGCCGCGAGTTCTTAAAGACCTGCGGTAGGTTTGCCGTCGTGACGCCTACAGCGATGACGCTACTGCTATCAACATCGCTGACGTCTAACGCCATTGCGCGGTCTGGCGGGGGCAGCTCGCATGAGCATCAGCATCACCACCACCATCATCATCATGACCATTAAGGCAGTGGCATTTCGATAGGCGGTGCCTTGGGCAACGCCGTAGGCGATCATGCCGGCCTTACGCCGTCGTCGGCATGGGCGGCCCTGGCGCGCTCCTTTAGCCCCCCTGCGCTCCGGGGCGCTTTCCCTCACAGGCACATGACCCTAGCCGGGCGAACATCAGCGGGCCGCCGCGCTCACCGCAGCGCCACGGCGCGAGGACCCTTCGGCGTATTGCTGCGCTACTCGGCGGGTTTCTGAGGTGCGCTCGTCCAACTCCGCGAGGGTAACGACTTGCTCGGCGCGCCGCGCCAGCTCGTCATAGTTCTTCGCAACTTCACGAAGCGTCGCATGGGTCTGCGAGAACTGGCAATTATCGGCCTTGGTGCGAAATTCTTCGGCACGCAACGCCAGTACTTCGGGGTGTGCATCCGTTCCGCGCCCATGGCCCAATCCCCTGAATCGGACCCTTCCAGTTTCTTAATGCAGGTTAAGTCCGCTGGTTCCCGGATGCACGTTAAAACGGAACGGTTGCCGTCGCGGCGGACAACTCGGCGGTTGCATCGCTGCAACTGCCGATACGCAAAATGACCGCCAGCGGCTACCTCACAACCCGGTAGACGTTCGCCGTCTTACGGCGCGGCCCGACTTCGGGGCTTGGCTTCCCGGCATTGAGCGCGCGCATGATCCCAATCCGGGCGAACATCACCGGCCCGCCGCGCTCGACGACCAGCAGCAGCGCTTCCATTGCCGCCTGCCATTCCACCCGATCACGGACGCCCTTGGGCAGGTTGGAGATTTAGCGGCCGGCGTACGCCAAGGCGCGACCTCTTGGTGCTCCAGTCGGGCCGGACGTCGGCGCCGCGCGTCCCGCAGGCGGAGCAGACGCAACGCTCCTCGATGTCGGATAGTCGTATCTCATCGGGCCAGGTGTCGGCGCTGACCGCGACGTGATGGCCGCAATGGCACCAGACCACGACGCCGCTTACGCCCATCTCGCGCAGCTCGGCGAAGGTGATCTTGACTGGGCGGCGACCGGCAGGGGTGGTGCTATGGCGGGCAGGATGAGGCATGCCGCCATCAAAACGGCTGAGGGCCATGTGTGGACGGCTCCGGGTTGGCAAGGAGAATCTTCACTTGCGGCGTTGGTCGGAGCAGCCATGTGTTCGGCCTTCTTGTGCGGTACTCTTGACCGCTGGCCATAATGCCCTCCGCGGATCAGGTCCCGATCAAAAGCACGCATTCGAAGATGCCATGGCCCATGTGGGTTGTCCTGATCGCCGGATCGACCGGCGCTGCATTAGTGCTGTTCGCCCTTCCAACCGTTACGTTACAGCCGGGCGACCGGCTGTGATCTCGTTCACGCCGTAAGACTGGCGGGTTCCTTATAGGGTTCGTTCCTGGCCATCATCGCCCATGCCATCCTGGCGAGCTTATTGGCGAGTGCGATGGCTGCGACCTTGGTGGGGCGGCGTGCCAACAACGCGGTGAGCCAAGGCCGATGGCTCGTGCCATGGATCTTGGCATAGCGGATCACGGCGAGTGCGCCCGCTGTGAACAGGCTGCGTAAATAGCGATCGCCTTGCTTGCTGATACGGCCAAGCTTGTCCTTGCCCCCACTAGAGTTCTGCTTCGGCACGAGCCCGACCCAGGCCGAGAAGTCCCGTCCCGATCGGAAGGTTGTGGCATCGGCAACGCTTGCGACTAGCGCCGTTGCCAGTGCTGGACCGACGCCAGGGATCACATCCAGTCGCCTGCTCGTCGCGTTTGATCGATGCCAGGCAATAATGCGCTTATCGAACTCCAGGATCTGAGCCTTCAGTACCCGCAACTGACCGCCGAGAGCCGCAAGACACGCGCGGGCCACCTCCGGGACCCGGCGGTCAGCTGGATCGGCGACGACTTCCAACAGCTGTTCGACACCCCTGCGCCCGACGGGGGCAACAATCCCGAACTCGGCCAGATATGCACGGATCGAGTTGATGACAGCATGCTGGCGAATGAAGAGATGGCGTACGCGATGAAGCATCAGACAGCTCTGTTGCTCGTTCGTCTTGGTCGGCACGAACCGCATGTTGGGCCTTGTGACCGCCTCGCAAATAGCCTCCGCGTCGGTGCTGTCGTTCTTCTGCCGCTTGACGTAGGGCTTCACATAAGCCGGAGGCATCAGACGCACCGTATGCCCCAACGCCTGCAGCTCGCGGGACCAATGGTGCGATGAAGCGCAAGCCTCGATCCCAACTAGACACGGCGGCAACTTCTCAAAGAAGGACAGCACGAAGCGGCGCTTGTGCTGACGGCGTATGATCACCTGGCCGGCTGCATCGACCCCATGTACTTGGAAGACCGAGTTCGCGATATCCAGACCAATCGTTGAAACTGACTGCATAGGTTGTTCCTCCGAATCGTGGGAGCCTTAAACGGCGCCCAGTCTTTGGCACTCTCGTGCCCGTGGAGGAGCCGTCCACAGCATCAATAAGCGACCTCGCAAGCTGAGGGAGGACACCACCGATTGAGGCGGTCTGCCCCGTGGGCGCGAGTTGGCTGAGTGTTCGCGACGGACTAGATCTTCTTGATTTGGATCAAGGGTCGGCTAACACCTTGGGCAAACACTACAACGGGCAGGATACGGTTATGGCACCGAAATCGCCGATCGTGATCGTGGTCGATGACAATGCGTCATTCCTGAAGGGCGTGGCGCGACTGTTGGTGCTCGACGGCATCGACGCCCGGACGTTCAGTTCAGCCGAGGCTCTGATTGAGAGCGGGAGCGCGAAGACGGCTAGTTGCTTGTTGCTTGACATCCACCTCGGCGGAATTTCGGGGATCGAGCTGCATCGCCGACTTGCGGCATCGGGATCGAAGTGTCCGGTCGTCTTCATGACGGGGAACGAGGACGAGGGCACGCGCAATGAGGCGGTGGACGCGGGGTGCATCGCCTATTTGCGCAAGCCGTTCGCACGGCAGGCCTTGCGAGATGCCATTGGCAAAGTACTGGCGTATTAGCGCGCGCTCCGTCGAGATAGGTCAATCGGACCCCACTCGTCGAGGGTCATCCAACTTCCGCTGTATCCCGATGACCAGACAGGTTCAAAGCAGGTCTGCACTTCGCATTTGGGCCAGAAGCGGGAATGCTAAATGAGCGGCTCGCAAGGACGGGTGAAGTTCACTCCCTTCAGGTAGGTGGCTGCCGTCCGCGTTGGATGAGTCTCTTGACCGCAGCAATGGTGCGAGCGAGCTGTCTAGGCCAGAGCGACCTACGTGGCGGAGTGACTATGAGAATGTAGAGCAGGTTCAGCAGCAGCCAGCAGCCGACCGCGATGAATATGTATTTCATCCAACAATCCCGGAACACCCGGCGACGACGGCAAAGTCCAAAGCATAAACTTGCGGAGCAGCTTTCTTATGATCGCCCGGCAGTCGGTGATGTAAAAAACGGGAACGAAGCCATATAGCGAACTGCGTTACGGCGTCGCTCGAAATAAACAGCCAACAGTGCTGACAGTTTTCTGCAGGGCGCGTAGGCCCCAGCCAGGTTGGGAGAAACAGCCGGGGCCGGTGTCCCATTGCACGTGCCGCAATCGGCCGTAATCGGCACGCCCCAAGTCTCACATGCACAAGCTCAAACAATTTCGCCGGCGCCGGACTAGGGCTCGTACTCATGAAGCGGCGGCCGCCTGATGTCCGGTTTGCCGCCAACATCGGCCAAAGAGCGCCAACACCGGAAGTCGAGGAACGACGCCCTGCCCCCCATAGCACCGGCTCACGTCGGAAAACGACGTCGCCACGCCGGACCAGCCGCTGATACACTTCACTTCTGCCGAGGCGGTGGTGAGCGCGGCGTCACGCGCTTGCTGCGCGCCGCTGCCTACGAAGCCGCCGTCGGGCAACGCCTGGAAGAATGCTGTCCTCATACTCGGTCCGCTTGCAACGAATGTTGCTCTCACTCAGTGGTAAAGTTATTCGCGCTGTGGTTGGATTTTCGTTGGCGTTCGGCGCCCTGGAGTTGTTTGACGAAGTTTTCCTGAAACAATGAGCTGCTATAGTCTGTGTTAGCGTGACTTTGTTTTTTCGGGCAGACAATCAGGTCAACCAATCGGCTGTTGAGCTTGGAACTGGTGCAGTCTGCGAACGGGCTCACATCGAAGAGCCGTCTGAAGTGGCTACAATCACGCGAAGATCGCGGTGGAAAGATCTGACACTGACACTCAAACGGTGGGGGTGACGATGCCCGCCATATTCGACCTGCTCTATCGTGAATATTGCCGCGCCTGCCTCGCTGAAATGCGAAAGCAGCTTCTGATCCCAGCTGAACGCCCTGAAGCTCCAGACATCTGGGATTACAATCCTGCGGATCACAGCAGCGACGACAGGACCAACACACCGCACCGAACCGGTCACAGGCGTGCCGAACAGCGGCCCCGAGACAGGCGGCCTCTCCCGGCGCAGCAGTGACAGGCAACAGCTCGGGAGGCAACTATGAACACCCCAGAATGCTACACTGTAACGGTGGCTTGCGTCTCGTGTTTGACCATTATCGGTTTAATGCTTGTCGGGGCGTGGTGAACGTGAGCTACTTACCGCTAGACCGCGACCGTCGGCCGTTACTGAGCCGCAGGCAAGCAAGAAGGTCCAGTCAAACAAAGAGCGGCGGCTCACTTTCGCGGATCAGGCGGCCACCAACTCCTTGTCATACATGCGCTTGATTCTGTGTCGCATCACGGCGTAGCACTCGCAAGCGATCTTCTCGAGCCGCCTTCGGTCGATGTCTAGCATTCCGCGTCGGTCTGATAAGACGCCGCCCGCGGCCCGAAGTCTGCCCATCGTTAGCGTCACGGTCGTTCGGCGGACCCCGAGAAGTTGTGCGAGCGCCTCATGCGTTAGCTGGATTCCGCTGTCTGCGGTGCGGTCGTGAATCTCAAGCAACCATCGAGCCATGCGGCACTCCACCGGATGCACCGCGTTGCAAGCGGCCGCGTTGTTAAGCTGCAACAATTGTGTGCGGAGATGGAGCCGTAGAACACGCCTGATCGTGTCGCTTTGCTCATAAGCAAGCTGCAATTGCGAAACAGGGACCTGGAGCGCGGCTCCAGGGACGTAGGCAGTTGCTGTGACTGGGGAGCGTGAGGGACTTAGGACGGAGAGAGCGCCGACCGCCCCTTCCGAGCCCATGAGAGTTGACGCGACAATGCGTCCGTCCGACATTTCAACTAGGAACGCTATGGCCCCGCTGAGGGGGAAATAGACCTGCTTGAACTCATCTCCCGTTCGCACCAGTACAGTATCAAGATCGAACGACGTTTTCTGGGTGTAGGGCGCGAGCAAGTTAAGGTCCGCGGGCGGCAACGCAGCCAGCAGCCTATTCCCAAGGCCATTCTGGAGCGACATCGTCGGTATTCCTCTTAAGCACGCAGAAGCAACGACGGCTCAAACCCTCGCCCAGGAGGCAGGTTCCAATTACTGGCCATTTTCTACCTGGCCAGTTTTCCGCGTGCCTCGGCTCGAACGTCCGCTAGACTGTATGTCCCCCCACAAAATGAGGCGACTCACCCTCGATGTTGCGACGAGGGTTGCCCGGATGGAC
>NZ_JBVVPN010000103.1:0-7045 GCF_055811035.1 Bradyrhizobium sp. MI1.10 | reverse complement strand
TCCTTGGCGACGGTGACGCCGTCCTTGGTGATGCGGGGAGCGCCGAACGACTTGTCGAGCACGACGTTGCGGCCCTTGGGGCCCAGCGTCACCTTCACCGCGTTGTTGAGAATTTCGACGCCGCGCAGCATCCTGTCGCGCGCGTCAACGCCGAACTTGACTTCTTTGGCTGACATGTGGGTTTCCTGAAAATTTTACTTGGTCTCACCCTTGGCGACGCCCAGCAGGCGCCCCTCAGGATGAGCGGTGCGAGCGATGGTTTAAGCGGCCTTCTTCTTGGCGGACGCGTCAGTGAGAACGCCCATGATGTCGCTCTCCTTCATGATCAACAGCTCCTGGCCGTCGATCTTGACCTCGGTGCCTGACCACTTGCCGAACAGGATGCGGTCGCCGACCAGGACGTCGATCGGGATCAGCTTGCCGCTCTCGTCGCGGCCACCGGGGCCGACTGCGATGACTTCACCTTGGGAAGGCTTTTCCTTCGCAGTGTCCGGAATGATAATGCCGCCAGCGGTCTTTTCCTCTGCGTCGATGCGCCTGACCACGACGCGGTCGTGAAGCGGACGAAATTCCATGAGATCTCCTAAGCGTTTACACTGGCTGATGATTTGACGTCGCTAGCAATCATTGCCCGCGAGTGCCAACGCGGGCGCAGCTGAAATAGGACTGATTTCCGGGGGGACAAGGGTTTGTAACCGGAAAATCGGCTCGTCGCGCGGGATCTCTATGGGGCTTACCCAGATCACCTATTCGAGTTTGCCGCCGAGCACCCGACCTTCTTCTGAGTGAGTTTGTACGTCTCTCGACCTAATGTCGCCGACCAGTTCAATTCCTCTGCCGCGTTGACCTTAATTCGAGAAGGTAAAGGAACGCCGATCTGGTCCCGGTTCAGATGCGAATCGTCGGCTGACTTCGTTCCAAGATTGCGATGCGTTGGGACCTAAGGCAGCGGTCGGGAATTGGAGGTATCGCACCGCTTGATGATGATCCGATAGCTCTCAGCACGTCGAGGCGAGGCAACGCTAATTGGCGAGAGCTAACGCAGGAACGTGCTCAGATCGTTCGGCACCTCGTCCATTTTCAGACGCGTCTCTCAGACCTCATTTGTTCTTCCTGCTTTGTCGGCGGATGGAGAAGGATTTGAAGGGGAGTGAGTCGGATTGCGGGTGTTTGACGAGCCTTCCACGCAGGGGCACGCGGTGAAGAAGAGCGTCCGGGAACTGCATGTGTCGCAGCAAGACCGCCGAAGCAGAAGCGGGCAATACGACACAAGACAATGCCCATGAAGCAGTCCTCCAAGCCAAGTCCGTTTGAAGTTACAGCCTAGACGAGAGAGTTCGGCTGCAAAGCCGTCTCGCGTCAGCAGGGCAATCTTTCCCTCGACAACGTTCATGGCCGAACTTGGCCTTCCATTTGTAGACGCTGGCGTCGCTGAGGCCATGCTTGAGGCACAGATCGGCGACCGACACGCCGGCCTCATGCTCCTTCAAGATCCCGATGATCTGCTCTTCCGAAAAGCGGCTGCGCTTCATGCTCTGGTCCTTGTCGTGGGCCAGAACGAACTTCAAACCGGATTAAACCCGCGGGGCAAGGTCAGCCGCAGCTCGGCGCCAAATTCGAACTGCGTTTCGTTTTCCTCCACGGACGTTTCTTCGCCGTCTTCGCACGGCATGGACGCAAGCGTGGTCTTGATCTCGGGGATCTTCATTCCCTCCACCATTCGCATGCGCTTGATGGCGATCGCGGTCACGACGTCCGACTGCCGATAGGCTCGTCTGCCCGAAGCCGTGTAGGCCGGAGACAGAAGTCCCCGGGATTCCCATACCCGGATCGTTGAAACCGATACACCAGCGTGCCGGGAGACGTCGGATATTCGAAGGGACAGAAGAATGACTTCCGAGATGCGGAAGCCATCGCCGAGGCGGTCCAACGCCCGACCATGAAGTTCGTGCGCCGGTGAGCGGACCTGTTGAATGCCGCCGCTACTTCGCAGATAGTCCAAAGATCGCACCTACTTGGCCGAGTGTTGCCCGCTGGCCGGTATCTCGATCTGAAAAACGGAACCAGCGCAGTCTGACTTGGCGAGCCGCAATGTGCCTCCGAAGCCCGCTACCAAGCTAGAAGCGATGGCGAGGCCCAAGCCGATACCAGCGGACTTCTTCGTAAAGAATGGATCGAATATGCGCTCGCGATCCTCAACCGGAATTCCAGGCCCGGAGTCCTCAACCGACAATAGTATCCTCGACTGGCCGTTTAAACTCGCTGTGAGCCGCAGATGTCGGGCTTCTGGAGGCACGGAGTGCATTGCGTCTACAGCGTTCTTGACGAGGTTCAAGAGCACTTGCTGCAATTGCGTGCTATCTAGATGCACCTCTGGGAGACTACTCTCAAATTCTGTGGTGACAGCTACTTCATGGACTGTAAGCTCATGATGCAACAGTCTAAGTATTAAGCGAACCGCATCCTCAATACGTGTAGATGCGCTTCGATCAGTCGTTTTCTTTGACAGTTCGCGAATGCTCGTAATGATTTCGTTCGCGCGAAAGCTGTCGCCTTCTATATCACTGAGTATATCGTCCATTTGATCAAGCTCTGGAGGCTTCGAACGAAGTTGGCTCCGCGCGGTGTTGGCATTAAGCGATATCGCTGCCAACGGCGTCCTTAGTTCGTGGGCAATGGCCGCCGTGACAGCATCTATGCTCAAAAGTCGGTTGGCGCGTTCGCGGCCTTGTAAAATGATCGCACTGGCGAGACGTGAATAGAGAAAGATTGTTTCGACGATCAGCACGCTCAGCAACATGCAACTGGCAACGAGAACAAAGCATCTAGCTGCGTACCAACCAATCGTAAATCGTATCGAGCTGCCGATGATTGCCACCAAGAAGCTAGGCATGTAGGCAAGCAACGTCACGATCAACCACAAATCTAGGATCGTACGTCTGCGTAACAGCAATACCGCTGTCGCGGTAGCACCCCAGAGCCACAGCGCGAGGTTGACCTGATTCCCAAATTTCGTCTGCAATCTGATGTCATTAGTGAAGAAGCTTGGCAGGTATTCCGTCTTTGTGCATACGATCCAAGTGAGTACAGCAATCGTCGCAAGGACACCACTAACAGTAACTATGATCGGTGCCATTTTGGATCCGGCCGGAAACTTGCTGTTTCCGATGGTGTCTTTGGAGATTGCATAGACAAGGACAGCCGCCGTAAACGTGCTGTGCCAAAGCACGTAAATCCAAGCTGGAGTGTTAGGTCCGTCACCAATCAGACCGTCGGGCGCGTACCCGCCCGGAAAAGCGAGCGTCTGCAGGAATGCAAATGAGCCGCTGAATATGTAAGCGCTCGCGAGCGCAAGCAACGCGCGTTGCGGTTGGATAGAAAATTGAGCGAACAGAAAAATTGCCGTGAGGAGATCGGCAACGGCTAAGACGGTTTGCAAAACCGGGATGAATGAGTCAATTCGGCGGACCTGTATGTTCGCGTATGGTGCCATAACTGCCGCCGCCACCATCAAAAGGACGATGACACCGACTGCTACGGCACGTTGCCGCGAGCTTGCCGGCATCGTTGCGATTATCAATGGAAAATCTTGACCCACTTCGTCTGCAGGCAATTGGCTCATTCCAAACTTAGCTTGATGAAATTTCATCGCGTCGTCCTGGCTATCTTGGACAATGAGTTCAGGGTCAGCCAAAGAAAACAGTAATGCAGTGAGAAGAGTAAGCTTCTGTTCGACCCCTAATCTAACCATGGCGGCTCTATTTCAGCCAGCATAGACGTCCGGAATGGGTCAATCGCGTCGGCCTGCTCCCGATGTGATGACTTCCGGTCTACCCCGGTGAACGGGCATGTAGCGGCAGCCCGTCATGGAAGCGAAGGCCCAATAGGAGACGTCACGCCCAAACTTGACTGACACGACGCCGCGCGGCTAGCGAAGCGGGCGGGACCGGCTGAACAAGAAACGGCTGGGAGTGAACTTTCGGGCTACCGCGAGCGCGCTGCCCTCGCACTTTTCGAGCGCGATCTTCTGGGCCAGCATGACGTCTCCAATCGGAAGATCGCCAACGGGCAGGAAACACAAGCCGGTCCTTGGACCGCCGTTTTCGCCGATCTCGCAGACATTCGCAGCCGCTCCCGCATAGATCCTATAGTGGTTGCCCGTGTCGCCGCCGATTACCTCGAAATAACCCTTTTCCGCGAATTGCCGCCGTTGGACAGGCGAGAGGTAATGCAGCAGCAGCAGCAGCGCGCGTCCTTCCGGAGTGCTCTCGGCGCCGTGTCGAATGAACAGCGCCTTTGCAGCTCTCATCCGTGAGCGTTCACCCGGCCGCGAGCGTCTGAACAGCCGCACGGCTTCGCGATTCAGCCGCCGACCAGCCTGGGGAAGAAGAGAGTTTCTTCCGCAGTGGGGTCGAACGATCGGATCCGCGACACCTGACCTGAACCGGTCCGGACCGCGGCGGTGAAGCCGACGTTCGTCAGCTCGCGGAATCGCTGCTCCGCCTTGGCTACTTCCCCTGCATCGTCCGCATCGAAGAAGTGACGGCTGTCGCCGGTACTGTCCATCACGGTCTGCATCGGCATGCGGATCCCTCCTTGTTGATCATGACAGAATATTGTTGAAGCTCCGAAGTTCCTCGATCGCACCAAAGCTACTGCCTTTCGCGTCTCGCAACCAAGGCTTCGGTATGGTGGTACGCAGATGGCCCGCAAGCCAGGGCGCAGATTTTGTGGACTTCGGCGAACAGCATCAGCCCGCCACAGCGTCACCGGATATGGCCATTGGTCGAAAGTCGGTCCGCATCCTTCCACAAACCAGCTTTCGCATTCACATACGATAATTCATCTGATGGGGAGCGCAGGTACGCTCTGAGCGGGGCCTTGTAGAGAGGCTTTCATGCCGTACTATGAATTCGAGCTTGTCACCGATGCAACATGCCAGCATCAGGGCGGAATGATCTTAGAAGATCGACAAGGAGCGGCGGACCAAGCAGAACGTCTCGCAGCGGAGCTCACGCTGGTGCGACCAGAACTGATGTCCCACAATTCTGCAATTCGGGTTCGAGATCACAGCAACGCTGAAATCTATCGCACTGCGCTCGATGCTCTTGCAATCCGGAACGCCACCCAGGTCCCGGCACACCATTGTACTCACGATAGCACAACGTTCGTGCTGCCGATTGGACATTCATCCGGCTGCATCACCAACAGCACCAAGCTCACCGAGGCGGGTTCAATTCGCCTGCAAGCCAACCGACCGCATCTGTCTTCATTGGATCCACAGCGAACGACGCCGTCTCGGTACGTTCGCAGGTCGAGCATTCGAACGTGCGCGTCTCGAATCCGGACTTGCCGGGAGAGATGCGCGCCAATGCCATCCGGTGTTTGCATACGGGACACATCGGCCGTTCGTTGGTACACGAAGTCATCCACTGGCCCCAAAGAATACTCATTTACCCCAATCCGATTTTCAAAACGACAAAAGGTGAGCGCTAGGCAGCAGCTAAGTCATGCTGACCAGGGATGAAGCAGCGTTCAATGTCTGTTGGGAGAGGAGTCGCCGCCAAATGCTCCCAGTATTCTGCCTCGGCGAGCAGTTTCCAGCTTCTGTCAGGATGAAGCGCGGCACTCTGCCGACAGAGCGCGCCATCGCGCGCAAGCGCTGTGCGGTTTCCATTCCAGCCTCCCATGTTTTTCCCACCTTATTTTTTGTTTTTGCGTTGGAGTCATTATGATTATGCGCGAGAACTAATTTTTTGTTTTTCCTGGCCCCGACCGCCACTCGATATGCTTGCTGCGGTTGGCTTTCGTCTCGAGCGCCAACGCTCTTCATTTGATGCAATGTTCCGACTGGACATTCGTCTTGGTTGAAACCTTTGTGCTCTGACGGACCACACGGCTCCGCCACGGCTTTTGCTGTACATGCGGTGCTCGCGAACGATACAGGGAAGGAATTTCGGCGCGGAGAGAAGGACCTCTTCAGCCCTGACCTGATCACGCAATTACGCCTTGGAACGCGCGCTTACTCCAGCATCCGCGGTCGCCTCCAGAGGAAACGCCCCGCAGAGCGCCCGCCATCGCAATTCTCAGTTGCCTTAAAGATCATTATGGGACCTTTGAGTCCCTCAATGGAGCTGCGAGTCAGGTTTCATCATCGTCGCCAACGTCGTCCTGATCGTCTTCGTCCGAATCGATGGCCATAGCTTCGATGTAGTCACAGCAGGCATCCCGGAGCGTGCGACCCGATGTCGGATCGTCAGGGAAAACCACCATCCCCCGGTCTTCTTTCCATAGATGGAAAAGGTCCATGTGAGCGACATGACGCTCGCGCGTGCTGCACGATATCCGTGCGGCTACACAACCCAGCTTCAGCGGTCGATAAGCTTATAGATGCGCTGTCAAACGATGATGTGCTCGCAATGATATCGTGGTGGCCGGCACCACCCGTAAATTTCCCAAGTGCCGGTAACCAGGCGCAATGGTTAAATTGCGGCAGGTTTGACCGCAGCATCATGAAAACACAAAAGCCAAAGCAATGGGCCGACCGTGAGGTCCAGCAATTATCCAAGCTGGCCCGGGCAGGCGCTGGCGTATCGAAGAGTCGCAGCCGAGCTGGGCCGCCACGCAGGATCTGTGAGGCGAATGGCGCGAAGGATAGGGATACTGTTGAAGAAATAGCCGTTGAGGAAGCTCGCATCCCCGCCCGAATGAGCGCAGCACGACGCACCTACAACCCCAAACCGCGACTAATCTCCCGCACAACCGTGCGCGCAGCGTCAGTATTTCGACCATAGAAGAGCGCTGATCGAGTTGCGAAAAGAATGGTCAGCCCAAATAGCGCGATGGCAATACCTCTAAAATGGTGGCGGACCGGGTTGAGCGATGCAACGCACGTCTAAACGGCCCCAGCCGCAGGTTGGGAGAAACAGCCGGGGCCGTGCATTCCCATTCCATGTGCCGTAATCAGCCGTATGTCATTCGGCCTGCAATATTGACCCCCTAAGCCGGGGGATCGGCGTCCAAAATTGACCCCCTATAGGTTGGT
>NZ_JBVVPN010000102.1:0-7309 GCF_055811035.1 Bradyrhizobium sp. MI1.10 | reverse complement strand
ATTGGGTGGCCGCTTTCGATCGGAATCGCTGGCCGCCTTCCGTCGGAATCGGTGGCCGCTTTGCCTCGGATTCCGCAACTGCGTCGGTCCAGCGACCCGAACCTAGGAAAGTTCGGCGTTTCGCTCTGTTCGCTTTCACACCTTGGCAGTACAGTTCCCCTCGGGGAACGGAGTAGCTGCAATGAAAGACATGCAGGTTCAGTTGGAAAAGCTCCGCACAGATGCCGCCGAGTGTGCCCTCATCGGTGATCTGGCGACCGACCCGAAGAAACGAGAGCTGTTTACGAGGCTGGCTGATCACCTGACGGTTCTCGCCTCAGAAGTTGAACGCGCAATCGCGGACAGCGTGAAGCACAATTGATGGAGATAGACGGCGGCGGCCTTTCGAGGATCCGGTGAGAATTGGCGGTTCCGGGTTTCCGGGTTTCTAAGGCTGTAGGGGTGGTTTTTGATTCGTATTTCCCTGCCACGGCTTCGAGTGCTCATGCTCAGCAATCCACTTGACCGCGTCGCCTTCCGAAATAAAGCCCTTGATTACTTCCGTTTCGCCATCGGGCCACAGAATATCGACCCCCCAGCCAAGTCCGGGATTTTTCCGAGCCATGAAAATTGGTCGCTGCTCGAACATCCGGCGAATATGCGCCTATGGTGCCCAGGTTCAAGCCAGCTATCCTGCCGCAATCAAACTATCGCACACTGCCCCCGCATCCGCCCGCCAAGCCGGGCCGGTTCGCTTCATGTGCAATGTCTAACCCCCGACGCGCAGTAGCTCGCGCGCGTTCCGGGGCGCTCATTGAGAGCGTGAGGCTGCTTGGTCATCCAAGGTTCAGGGAGGAACGCCTAAGCTTGGTTGGCGGGGATAGCCTCCGCTGGAGTAGCATGGATGAAATTCAAACTTACTCTTGCCGCCCTAGCCGTTCTCGGTGGGACCGCATTCACAATTGCAACGGCATCGGCAATGCCAGTTGCTCCGCTGGGACAATCCAACAACGTCGCGAACGTTGAGACAGTAGCCCTGGTGTGCGGCCGGCACGGATGTGTCCGAACTCGCCCGGTCTATCGTCCCGCCTATCGCCGCGGCGTAGTCGTCGTCCGTCGGCCTTATGCCCATCGATACTATCGGCGCTACTGATTCAGAACTTTCGTTCACGCGAAAAGCCCTGCCGGCGTAAACCGGCACACAGGAAAAGCCGCCAACTGAGGCGGCCTTACTTCTAGGTGTTCCGCTTATAAATACACGCGCAGGGAACAAACGAAGATTTATTATTATCGCGATCTGTTCTCGCCCGGAGAACAACGGGCCCGCCAGCGCGAACCAGGGCCGGTGCGTTGCTGGCCCGCCCAATTGCTTCACTCTCATCCACGCGGCCAATGGTGGCCGATTGGAGAGCAATCATGAAGTGCCCGAATTGTATCGACGGCTTCGTTCTGGTGATGCGTCCGCTCAGATGGGGGCGCCCTATACCGCCACAACCTGTCTGCTCGGCGTGCCACGGCACAGGGCACATGCGGGAGGACGATCAGACGAAGCCTCAGAAGGCCTAGAGAAGCACTAGGCCGAACCGGCGGGCCACTTACGCTGGGATTTTAGCTAGCGAGAAGCTTTCACACGCGCAGCATCTAGATCCGCCCTTATCTGCGGCATTGCCGCACCAGCGGGTTCTCTACT
This sequence comes from Bradyrhizobium sp. MI1.10, assembly GCF_055811035.1. Lineage (NCBI taxonomy): Bacteria > Pseudomonadati > Pseudomonadota > Alphaproteobacteria > Hyphomicrobiales > Nitrobacteraceae > Bradyrhizobium > Bradyrhizobium sp. MI1.10. The sequence continues at coordinate 5,640 of NZ_JBVVPN010000102.1, read as the reverse complement.
TGGGGGCGGCTCGTTGAGGTCTCGCGCCCATGGTGCCCCAGAACCAATTGCTGACGAAGAGCTGGAATCAGTTGAATGCGCGCAAGCTGAGACGAGGAGACCGCCGAGGGTCAGCGAACCTGCCCATATCAAGACCTGGATGCGCATGCCCATCCAACCGATTGCCCGAAGAATCGATCCTCAACTTATAGCACCAATTCGCCCCGGGAGAGAGGCCCGCCAGCGAACCGGCGGGCCTAGGCTTTTAATGCGCTCGAGCGGCGGCTTTACTTCAAGGAGCTGCTAATCGAAGTGAACTTGTCGTTCATGGTGGTGCCGAGGTTGTTGACCACGGTGATGATCGCCAGCGCGATCCCTGCAGCGATAAGCCCGTACTCGATTGCGGTCGCACCACTCTCATTTGCAACAAAGCGCTTAATCAAGACCATCTTCTGCCCCTGCCTAGGTTGGTAATACCGGAGATATACGGGACCCAATTTTTGATCCGGTAAATTGGATGATTCAAATCTCTCACAAATGCCTTAGATCTCCCGTGCTGAGAATTTCGGTGACCCACTGGTAAGCGCCGCCGGGCCGGGTTTTCGGCCGGGACAGCCGCAGGCGATGCCGGTCCCGTTTTCTGTGCATTCGGCGCCGGCGCTTCATTGTGCTCCCCGCTTGCCGTACTTGGCGATCTCGCGGAGCGACAAGCGGACGGCTTTCAGCCGCCGCATGAATTCGTCAGCAAGCTCACGTGTCATACCGGGAGGGACGTTCATCCACTTCCGTCTGGCCGCACTACGCTCCTCATGTGAACGATATGCTTGGACACGCGACATGCTCGCCTCCACAGCGCTGGATTGCGCCACGGAAGGGCGCGCCTGAGTCGGGGCGGGTCAAAGGGTGATGAGTGTCAATCCACCACTATTGTGGCTTGCACTCGAACGACGGTTGCAAGCAAATGACGACCCGTGCCGCTCCTGCAATTAGATGGACGTTTGGAATGAAGTTTCGTCTTGTCTTCGAAGGACCAATTCCTCCTAGGCAACAGACGAAGCTTCCGGTCGTGCATAACATCCGCCTTGGCTTCTCGCCGCAAATCGAAACTCTATGGAAATTCCCTCCATTATCGCTGGATCCTGTGAATTGGCTGAGACACCCGGGCGAGGACGGGGACTATGCAATTTTAGAGCAGCGTGGCAGCTCCGTCTTTGCACCGCTCATTTCCAAACGGAACGATCTTCAATGCGAATTGGAGGTGATGTTCTTGCGCCAGCAAGCGCCGGGCCAATTACTCGGCGACGGCGGAGACATCGATAACCGAGTTAAGACTCTCTTGGATGCACTATCAGTACCGCCCCAATCACAAGCAGACACCTTCTCGGCAGTCGGGCCGTCAAAACCAACCTTCTGCTTACTTCAGGATGACTCACTGGTCACAAAGCTCTCCGTCGAGACGGATCGCTTGCTGAGGCCTGCAGAGGATAGGTTTGATTTGCTCGCTATTCTTCAGGTCACAGTCAAGGCATCCAAAGTTACTTTTGGAACGCTCGGGCTAATGGGATGAAGCGCGTTTCCTGAATGTCGAAAGCTCAGACAAGATGTGTTTTCTGCGGCGGCACGCCTGTAACCAAAGGACATATTTGGCCTGAATGGTTGGATGCCTATCTGCCGCCGAAAGCTAGCCACCACATGGAAACCGTTGGAGAAATACTAACCTTCAAATACGAAGGAGCTGGACCAGCGCGTAGGGAGAAGCTCCGACAAGGGCACACAGGATCAAGAAAGCCGCGAAATACTTGCTTGAAGTGCAATGGGGGGTGGATGAGCCGGCTTGAACAAGCCAACATTTACACCTTGTCTCGTCTGATAACGGGAAAAAGTTGCCTCATAACTCCGATCGATCAGTGGCTTCTCGCGTCTCTTTTCTGCCTGATCACGATCCGGTTGGAATTCACTGACGTTCAAATGCAGGGGGTCCCGCGCGAGGATCGTTTTACCCTCATGCTGCGCGGCCATCCTCCGTTCAAGACGTGGCGCATTTGGATCGCTCAATACATTGGCGCGAATCCAGAAGATCATTGGAGCCGGCACTTCGGGTTGCAGATGGTCTCATCTCCAGACGACGCACCGAGACCGCATAAATGCAATACGCAAGTCACCACCATGGTGATCGGGAAATTGTGCTTTCACGCTGTCAGCAGCAGCGTGATGGGAGTCCCTCAGGGGTATGAAGGCGTCGACATTCATCAAATCTGGCCCACTAGCAATTTTGACATCGATAGCCGATCGCTTCCGGTTTTGGACGAAGCTCAAGTTATTCATCTTCATGAAGCTCTTCCTGCGTCATTGAAAGTAGTCGCACCGTCCCGACCTCCCGGATACGCCCGTTGAAGCGGGACTACCCGCTCATCCAGGCGCCGCCGTCGTGCCCGCCGCCCCAGAAGAAACCCGCGCCCGCGCCGCGGCTTGTCCCGCCGATAGATCTGCTCGGCGAAGCGGAGCATCATCATCCCGTATCGGTCGCGGAAAGCAGGTCGTCCCCGAGCTTCGCGACCTTGCCGCTGGCGGGCAGCAACAAACCTCAACGCCGCCTGCTAGTTGGTGACACTACCAACTCCATGCCGCGCGATCTCGGCACCGGAGGCGTCGACCACGATTACGACGGTGCCCGCATCACAATCATAATCGGGATCGCTGGCGATATCCCGAGCGACACGGGCGCCGTATTGGACTGCTAACTCAGGGGAGCGAAATAGTTCCCCCACAGGGTCCGCCTGTGTCTCGCCGTTGTGAAAAATCCGGAAGTAGTAACGTCGCATAGCCGCGGCCCTCGTCCTTAGGCTGCGATCATGCCAATACGTCGGGACGGTCCGCACCTGTCAAAAACGACAGGGTCCTGGGAAGCGGATCACCGGGCGCCCTCCTCACAGCACCCGCCGCGTGTGTCGTCATTGACCCGCAGCAACAACGCTCGATGCCTGCCGCTAGACAGCCTGGTAGCACTCCCCGACCTTGTCCCGCGGGGCACTTGGCTGGCACCGACAACCTACCAGAGCCGACTCAATCGGCTTTGAACACGACGCCGATGCGAGTATCACTGGACCAAACGAGACGACAATCTCGGATGATACGGTCTCTTTCCAACATCATCTTGAATGTGGCACGCATGTGCAGCTTCGTCGGTAGCTCGATCCCAGCGCCGTCCTCCGAGATGTTGAAAACGCGGCAACGTTGGCTGCCGCCATCTCCAAAAATGTATGCGACCAAGTCGACGTCCGAACGATCGATCTTCCGGCGATCCGACATGATTACTTATCCTTGAGTTGACGCGGCTGTCTCGGGTTCTTCATTGGTCGAAGCTATTTCAAGCAGTCTAAACTGCCTCGCGATCCGTGTTGCCAAGCGCGACCGCTCTTTGGCTAACTCTCTCTCATAGTCGGATACGTCGTGTCCGTCTGGCTTAAGGACCTCGATCAGGATTGTTTAGCTCTGAACATAGGTCACCTTGTCAGCGATCTCTCGCGTCAAAACAGCCAGCTCGTCATCAGTATTTGATGTCACGGCGATCTCCTTGGTCGGACTGATCACGCGCAGAAAGGCGCGATTTTGCATGCCCAATACTTACAGATCGTTACGCGGCCCCCTTGGACCGCCCTACAGGCGCGTGGCCAGTTCGGCCCTGGCCGAGCAAGCTGGGTGCAAGCGCAACCTCGCGACGTTCACGCTCCAAATCTGGAACCCATCATTTACCAGCATGCTATACGATGATGGTCCGCAGCGCTTCTGCTGGCATGAAATCGATGTCCAACAATCGACAAGAGATCCGCCCGTGGTCGCCCGACGAAGAAGCGCAACTACTTGCGCTACTCGACCAGGGCATGACTGCAACCGAGCTGGGCGAGCGGTTGGGTCGCAGTCGCCAGGCCGTCTACGGTCGGTTACAACGTTTCCGCAAGCAGCGAGGCCGAGTAAGCCGCACCAGCAAGCGCGCCTTCGCGCAATGGATCGGTTAGCCGGCGGTCTCCCTCCCCCTCCAGCGCCAGGCATGAGTTCGGCCCGGTGAAGGGAGCTGATCGGCTGCAAAATAGCCCTACGATAGCCCGTACTCGCGCTGCCAATACGAAATCAAAAGCGCCACGGCGATCTCCCCTGAAGCCACCGCGCTTGCTTCCAGACTTTAATGGGTCAGGACATCGTCAAACGCATGACTGACAATGCTCTGCAGGTCGCTCGCTTGCGGCGCTATTCCTGGGCTCGGCGCTGGCTCGGAATGCCCAACAAACAACGGAAGGCCGTCCCCGACAAACTGCCTGTCCATGCCAACCGGCTGCGCCAGACTAATCACGAAGTTCTGGATTTGCTCCGCGCGGTTCGCGTTGCGGGCCATACCGGTCACCATCGGATGGTGCGCCGCTACTAACGTCGCCAAACCTGTGATGTGCGGTGCTCCCATAGAGGTACCGTCCCATGCAGCCATGCCGCCCCCCGGCACAGAGCTGATGACGGCCACACCTGGACCGCAGAGTCGCACTTCCCGTCCACGGCAGGTGAACTTCGGTGCAAACAGTCCATTCGCGCCGGTCGTCATCCCAGGCTGCATCTGCGAGGGTGCCGTTTGGGCGTGATAGGTGTCAGGCGGGAAAGTCCCCGCTTGACCGAGGGCAGAGACACAGAGTGCGGTGTCCAGTCGCGCCGGGAATTGCACCGGCCCAGCACTGTTGCCGGCAGCGACGACGACGACAATGCCAGCTCTGCGTGCCTCACTCATCTGCTGAGCCACGCCCTCATTGACCTGATCGCTGCCCAGTGAACAATTTACGACGTCGATCTCGTGGTTCACGCAATAGACCAGCGCCTCGATCAAACTGTCGAACGCGCCGCCAGGGAACAGCTTGAGTACATGCACCTCAGCTTCGGGCGCGAAGCCGCGAATACCGTTGTTGCCATTGCCCGCGATCACCCCAGCACAATGCGAGCCGTGGGAGATGACATCGTTGCGCCAGGTGTTCGGGTCAGGGTTGTTGTTCGGATCAAGGTTAGTTAGATCAAGTCCAATTTTGATGTGCGACAGAGCGGGATGATTTGTGTCGCAACCGGAATCGATAATCGCAACCTTAGCCCCCTTCCCGGTCAAACTGGCGTCGCTGCCCTGCAGCCCCATCAAACGCTCACCCCATCCGACAAAGGGCTGACCGCGTCGCAGGTTGGCGCCGGGCCAGTTTTCCAGCGGCTGCAGTGTCACCAGGTTCTCGCTATCGCTGCGCAATGACGGCGATGGGATCCACCGCTCCCAGTAATCAGCAAAGGGCTTTACATAGAGTGCCGCAAGGTCGTCGACGGTACCACCAAAGAAGGTTAGCGTCGCCAGCCCCGCTCCATCCGTGGCCGCCTGAACGAAGCCAGCACCATACGCGCTGACCATCGCATTCACGACGGGACGGCCGTCACTGCCGAGTACGCGCACGTTCACAGGCACGATCGCGGTCGCAGCCGCCGGTGCGGGCAGCAGCGATCCGACATCGAATGGCACGGTGTCGCTCATGTGCTGAAGTCGCACATTCTCCTGCATGAATAGGGTGCTGCTAGCCATTGCCTGACGCTGCAGCTGAAGCCCTCGATCGACTGGCATGCTGGCCTTGACATAGCGCCCACCCAGCC
>NZ_JBVVPN010000101.1:0-9204 GCF_055811035.1 Bradyrhizobium sp. MI1.10 | reverse complement strand
ATTCGCGGGCCAATCTTGCCCGCCGTCAGGCAGAAACTCCACTTATCGCCCTGTTCAGATTTCCGGAGCCGGCTCTCTGGAGACCTTCAAATTTCCCCGTTCCACCAGTGATGTTGCAATTGTTGGGGGATCCAGGCATCCAGTCGCACTGCTCGAACAACTGATCGCCGTCCTTGTCGACGTAAGTACAGTATCCGTGAATCTCCGCCGTCTTTGCCGACGAATCCGTAAGGCGGCTCAGCTGGCAGCGTCCACCCATGTTGTTGAGTACAGGGTTTCCAGCCTCGTTCGAGGCTGCCATGGCTTGGTTGATAAAAACAAACTCTTTGCCGCCGCCGATGGACATTGGCTTGGGCGCTGGAATCGGCGTAGCGGTGAATATGACTGAGACCGAACCTTCCGGCGGCACGCTCTGAGCAACGACGCTCGAGCTGGTCAGAATGGCAACCAGCAAAAACGATGCGATGAGTACACGATTAATAGCCATCGTTCCCTCCCTTTATGATGGCGCAGAGAACTTATGCGAGCGAGCAGGCTATGCCCTGAGGAACGCTCCAGCAAGAGTTACAGACCAAACAAAGAGTAGCACGGTGTCGCAGGCGGAGCTCAGCAAGCAAAGGTGCGTCAGTAGAGCTGATCCACTCAAAATGGGCACATCCGCTGGCAATGAACATTTTCGCGTCGGGTCCATTCGCGTCGGTGTTGGTTGAAGTGCGCTAAATACGTGTGATCGCCAAGGATTAATCATGCGAATTGACAACCCGCACTTACCCCAATTTCCGAAGTGCGTGAAGTTGACAACTCCCGCACTACGAAGATGCCAAAGACGATGAAAGATCTGAAGAGTAGGCTTCTTAGTTTACAACCAAGTGCTTACCCCATTCTAGAACGGGTAAGTCCTCGCGGTAGACCGACACAAAGAGGCCGCCGGTTTAACGCTTGCTTACGTAAGGTGTGCTGGTTGATTGACCTGGTGAAACCTGCAACGGTCATTTATTCAACCCCTCGTTGATCGGAGACGAGCATATGGGCCAGACATTGGAGTTCTTCTGTTTCATCGCACTGCTAGGGCTCGCGTCTGGTGGTCCTGCATTAGCAGCAGATCCGCCGAAGGAAGGCAGCTACGATTACACAGCCTGCTGGTCCGGCGCGAACAACGTGATTACATTCTCAAAAACCCACACTGCATCTAGTTTTGAAATGACCGGCACTACCCGCAGCAATCCTCCCGACGGCATGTTTGACAAGAACACCTTCCGATGCGTTGGCATGAACGCCTCGCTTGACGGAAAATTCACAGGGTCCACCGTGTGCGAGACGGTAGATGTCGACGGAGACAAACGCCTGGCATACTTTTCGCTCGCAAGTGACGGAAGTCTCACCCGAGAAAACGTTTCAGGTACCGGAAAATACGAAGACATGAAGGCAAGCGGCACAGTCCACCCCCTAGGGCCTTTCCCGATCGTGAAAGCGGGAACGTTTCAGGACTGCAATCATCAGACCGGCACCTACAAGCTGAAGTAAGCCAGAGGCAATATCCGCTTTTGGTCGAGCATGTCGAGTGGATGCATCCACCGGCCTTCCCACATGCCCCAAAAGGGATGGCCTGCCGAAGTTGCGATCAGCTCGCTTTCGCTCAAAAAATGATGATGCGGGCATCTCGGACCTTTCATCGGTCAAGAAATGTCATCAGCCGCGCCGCACTCCCCCAGTTGCCCGGAGTAAAGCCGCAGCATGGCTTACCTTTAGTTGTGTTGTCCAGTTGTTGAACCTTTGCCCGAATTGGGGGACCCACTTCTGTACGCATCGGGGACGAAGGTCTCCCATGACGAAGCATCAAACGATTGTGGCTGTCGCGCTCATCGCCGGATCGCAGCTGTAAGCGCTGTCTTGTTTTCCGGACGGCGTCAATCGCGGAGCAAAGAGATGTTTTCAGCAAAAGCTGGGGCACTGTTGCTTGGTTTAGCGATGCTAGTGACGCGAGCGCTCGCGGGCGATGATGGCCGATACGACAACTCTCCGCTGAAGCCATGGTTTGAAAGCTTGCAGAGCCAGTTCGGAAAGTGCTGCACCGATTTTGACGGGTACATAGTTTCCGACGTGGATTGGGAGTCCGATCGTGGGCGTTACCGCGTCCGCATCGACAACGAATGGGTTGACGTGCCTGACGGCGCCGTTGTCACACAACCAAACCGTTTCGGCCGTACAATGGTTTGGAGACATTACATTGACGGCCACCCACGCGTCCGATGCTTCATGCCTGGCACCATGACTTGATGCGTTTAGAAGGTAGTCCGCTTCGGGCGAAAATGTGAACAACACAATGTGAGCAACACTGGTCCGCCAAACCTCACCGACCGGACCTAACCGAGGCATGCCGCGACTTCGCTGATGGGCCAGCTACGGACCTAGACCATGAGAAGCTGGCGCCGGCCCCCCAAACTGGCTCCCGTGCATCAGGCCAGCTCATCGAGGAGTGCTCTGCCCTCGATGAGATCGCGCGTGTCGAAACCTTCGGTGAAGCTGCCGAGCACCGGCGCCAGTAGGGCACGCGCCTCGTCGATCTTGCCAGCTTCGCGCCACAGCCGGGCAAGTCCCTTCGCCGCGCGTAGCTCCCACATCCGCGCCGACTGCGCCGTCGCAAGCGTGAGCGCTCGCCGGAATTTTACCTCGGCATTCACCTTGTCCCCTTCTGCAAGCGCAAGTTCGGCGGCAAGCCGGTGTAACTCCGCCTCATACCAGCGTTCGTCCGTGGCCCGCACTAGGCGTAGTCCCTCGCCGAGCTGTTCCTCCGCTTCCGACCACCGACCGGCTTGCAGACAAATCTCGGCCAGGATTGATCTCTTATAGGGATGCTCGACCTTCTGCTCCGTCGCGACGAGCTTAGCCAGCGCGTCACGCATCAGCTCTATCCCACCTTCGGGTGCGCCGCGACAAGCCCGTGTCCAGCCTTCGAAAAGGCGCATCTGCGCGCGGAACACGACCCCTTTCTTCGCCGCAAGATCGAGCAGCCTAGCAACGTTCGCCTCCACGGCCGCACAATCTCCGCACATATGATGCAGATAGCAACCGTTGCTAAGTGCCATTGCATAGTAGAACTCTGAGCCCTTCCTTGAAGCCGCAATGGCTTCTGCGGCTAAAGCGTGCCCCTGGTTCGGAAATCCAAGCACGAACATGGTCCATGCCAAGTATGTCAGTGGCCAAGTGGGATACTGGCCGTGCGAGTAACGATTGACGCGCCCATGGTCTACGTTATCGACGCGCAGCGACTCTTCCAAATGTTGGCGACCGCGCACAAGGTCACCCAGCAAAAATGCTGTGCTGCCAATCAAATACTCTGCCACCTTCAGCGCTGAAGCATTCTGGTCAATCTGCGCAACCTCCATGAACTCGCTCGCATAGAGCTCGGCATCATGAAGCTTCGGCCGATTGAAAGCACCGACAAACTGACCATACATGACTTCCAACAGCCGATCGGCGTCGCCAATCTCCTCACATAGTGCGCGGGCACGCCTATAGCTGATCTCAGTCTGCAGTGAGCCCGAGCCACGGAGGGCACGATACACCGCGCCCAGCGACATCTGCAGGTCAAGCTCAGTACGCTTCCGCGCCTGGTCGGGCAGTTGCGGCACAAGTGCGACCGCCGCGGTAAAGGCGTGCTCAGCCTCGACGTAATTGGAACGTTCGCGCGCACGCGTGCCGGACCGCTGCCAATAGGCGATCGCGCGATCGTATATGCCGGCGGCCGCGTAGTGGTGTGCCAGCAGTTGGGGCTCCGCTTCTGCAATCTCCGGGAATTGCTGCTCAAGTACGTCGGCGGTTCGCGCATGCAGTTGCTGTCTGGAGGTGAAGAGCAGGGTTCCATAGGCGGCGTCCTGCACCAGCGCGTGCTTGAAGACGTAGTTGTTTTGAGGGGGCAAGCCGCGGCGGAACAGTAGTCCCGCGTGAACCAGCGCATCCAAGGCCGCGGTCAGTGCGTCTCGCTTCGGTGGCAAGACAGCTGTCAGGAGGGCCTCGCTGAATTCGCGGCCCAGCACCGCCGCCACTTGCGCGACTTCCTTCGTCCCGGCTGTCCGGTCCAGCCGCGCAACGAGGGCGTCCTGCAGCGTCACCGGAACCGAGAGCTGCAGTCGCCCGGCACGCCCGCTAGTAGTTTCGCCGTCGGCCAAGCCGGCCTCGAGTACCGCTTTGGTCAGCTCCTCGATGAAAAGCGGCACGCCGTCCGCTTTTGCGACGATCTGTTGAATTATTTCCGCCGGCAGCGCTTCGGTAGCAGCAAACGCACCAACCATGTCAGCTGCCTGCGCTGGGCTTAGCCGATTGAGCGTAAGCATGGTTAGATGGGGGCGGCCGCTCCATGGCGGTACGTAGTCGGGTCGGTAGGTAATCAGGATCAGGACCCGAGAATCCTGCACACGATCCATCGCGGCCACTATTAAGTCTGCGCTCGAAGCGTCGATCCAATGCGCGTCTTCCACCACGATCCGCACCGGCTTCCGGGTCGCCAACCCAAGCATTCGATCGACCAATGCTGTCGCCGTTCTCTGCTTAAGGGTCTCTGCCGTCAGCTCCAGCCTCGGATAGTGCGAAGCAACAGGGATCGACAGCAAACCTGCAAACAGCGATGCTTTCTCGGGCACTGCCTGTCCAGATTCGGTCAACATCTGCTCGAGCTTGTTCAATTTAATCGCGGGTGGATCAGTTGGCAGGAACCCGGCCGCCTCTATCAACTGGCGCGCGAAGGGATATAGCGCGCTGGTCGCGAAATATGCCGAGCATTGGCACCGCAACCGTGCATGCGGCAGATCCGCTATTCGCTCGATGAGCGCCTCGGCAATCCGCGACTTGCCGATGCCAGGCTCCCCACAGAGCAATACGACCTGGCCCTCGCCTTGCTTCACCTGCTCCCAGCGGAGCAGCAATAAATTGACCTCTTCCTCGCGACCGATCAGCGGGAATGGCCCGCCAGGATGCAGCGCCTCAAAACGACTCTCGGTCAGACGCTCGCCGGTCACGCGCCACGCCTGCACAGGACGGGCGACGCCTTTCAGCTGGTGGACACCAATGTCTTCGTAGGTGAAAAAGCCAGCGACCAGCCGCTGTGTGCTGGAGCTGATCACTAAGGCATTGGGGGCGGCCAGCGACTGTAGCCGCGCAGCAACATTCGGTGTTTCACCGACAATCGCCATTTCCTCGCGTGCGCCACCCGCACCCATCTCGCCTGCCACCACAAGCCCGGTGTGCACGGCAAGGCGGACACTGAGCTCGATACCGAATTTCTTGGACAAGTCTCGATTCAGCAGGACGACCGCCTCGACAATATCCAGCCCAGCACTCACCGCACGTTGGGCGTCATCCTCATGCGCACGCGGAAGACCGAAATAGACCAGCAGACCGTCTCCAAGGTATTTCGCGAGATGGCCGTCATAGCGGTCAATGACGGCGACGCAAGCTGCTTGATAGGCGAGCAGTAATTCTCTCAGCTGTTCGGGATCGACAGTGCTGGAGAGAGCGGTAGAATCGACGAGATCGCAGAACATCACCGTCAGCTGACGACGTTCCGCCTCGGATGTGCTCGGAGGAATTGCCGCTAAGGGCTTGGTCCGCATGAGCGCGGCGATTGCCCTGAGCAGACGCTTGCGGTCACCTAGCCTTGCAATCCCGAGATCTTTCAGATCCCTGTTACTGAGATCCGGCAGCAGATCAAAATCGACGCCGCTCTGTGCGAACGTTTCGGCATATCGCCCGAGTCCGAGAGGCTCAAGCCAAGCTCTTACGTCATGGCTCATTGTCATGTCCTCAGCGCACCCAGGGCGTCTTAGAGTTTGCCAACTAGCTACTGAAGCGGACGAACCTGGCTCCGTGGATGAGCAATCCTATCTCATTCGACGTCATCTGTGGGAACAGTTTTCGGCCATAATTCTGCTCATTGGCGAGATCGGAGTACGTCCCGACGCACGATAGGCCGACGCGGCTGGCCTCTTTCGTGTCCTCGCAATTGAGCAGTCGCACGCCACGGAGACGTTCTAAAATCCTCATCTGCTACGGCTCAAAAGCGACGGTCGACGCGAGTGCAACTCGGCGCCCATTCTACCAGCGAAAGCGGACATCACGTTAACTGAGGCGCTCTTCGGCTTGGGGCCATACCGCAAGTTCTAGATTGTCTCGCGAACACTCGCCTCGATGCCGGCGGAGCCGCGAGCGGGCGCCTCGTCTTGGCCTTGGTCAACGTAGCTCGGGTAAAAGACTTCTGCTATTGTGGTGAAGTCTTTAGATTTGCAACGGGGGCGGTGAGACGGCAAGTGAGCCCGCTCGATCCATAGGACACAGTAACCGTCCCTCGGAAATCGTCTTCCAGTGTTCTCGAGATGAGGCGTGAGCCAAAGCCTTTAACGGCTGCGACACCAGCCGCTCGCGCACCCGATGCAGCGCCTGCAGATCCAGTTGCTCCGCAGTCTTGGTCCCCACGAACTTCATCGTCGGGCGCTGCACGGCTTCGGCAATCGCTTCGGCATCATTGAAGTCGTTCTTCTGTCCCTTGCTATAGGGGCGGACATATTTGGCCGGCATCAACCTGGCATCGTGACCAAGCGATACGAGTTTGCGGCTCAGTTGATGTGCGCCGACGCAGGCTTCCATGCCGATCAGGCAAGGCGGCATATTGGCGAGCCGCGCTTCCAATTGGCCACGCGACCACTTTTGCCGCAGCACGATGGCGCCCGCGCGCATCGTGGCCCACGACGTGGAACGAGTTCTTGCCGATATCGATGCCGATCACGGCGATCGCGGTATTGGGTGTCTGAGACATGGCGTGCTCCTCGTCGTTGGCGCCCCTTGCCAGCTTCGCTTGCTGGCGGGGCAGGAGCACGGCCGGACCATCCCATTCCCGGACTCCAGGGCATCGCGCTGCCCCTGAGGGAGTGGACGCTTTTAATCTGGTTAAATGCGGGAACCGGCGAGATCGCATCCGAATGCCCTATGGACGATCTGGACATCATCAGGGCGCGCGCCACCCGCGACGACAGTCGTAAATTGCGCGAGCGCGCCCGCGAGCTGTGCCGCCTTCTTGAGTTGCGGCGCGACCAGCTTCTCCTTGCTCGCGCCGAATTGGCCTCCACCAAAATGGAGAAGATAATCCGCAACCGGCAGGTCAAAGGACAGCCCTGAGGGTGGAACTATTGCTCCAGATCAAAGGCCGCCTGCCGCGAGCCGCTGGTATGACTCCCATGAGTGATATGCCGCCGGACAAGCCAGACGTGAAGCCCCGCGAGAGCGACGAGGTCAGGCGGCGCATCATCGAAGAGTATGCCGCGAACCTCCGCGAATTGATCAGGAAGCTTCGCCAGAAGCTGAAGTCCTGAAGGTCGGGGGGCCGCCCGATGGCGTCATAAAGACGCAACGGGCGAACTTTGCCAGCGAGCCCGCATTGTCAGAAAGGCCCCCCAAATTTCTTCCTAAGTTGTGCTTCGGCCAAGTTTTTGAGATCGGCTTTTCTCGTATTCTATTGAAGGGTCATCATGCGTGTCCCGCCCATCCAAAGTTCGTATATTGCTGCATTGTCGAAACTGCACGAGCAGCAATTGGAACGGCTGCGCATCAATCCAGAGATCGAAAAGCAATATGACGAAATCCGTCTGCTGAGGGAGAGACTAAGATTAGCCCTCAACCGGAAGAAGCTCCGCCCGCCGCTCTGAGCACACAAGCCGTCTCGCGATCTGTCACTGGCAAAGGCGCCTGATGCATCGATGAGCGCTTCCTTGAAGGAAGTGAACCGGGGCCCTTGAGGAGTGGACGGGATACTCGTTTGTAGCGAACGGCTCATTTTGAGTAAGTGAAATCAACGCATGGGACGGCGCTTGGTCAGAGGATCGCCCGGACCAGGACCGTGTTGGCCCACATGCGCTTCTACTTCGACTATCAGGACTCGGCGGGCATCATTCTTGACGACCAGGGCGAAGAACTTTCGGACTTGGCCGCCGCGCGGGACGCCGCGATGAGATATCTCGCCGAGGGGATACGAGACCACAGCCCTTCGGGCTTAACCGACAAGTTGTCCGTTTTCGTAAGAACGAGAGACGTTCCGATCATGACCGTGTCGGCTACGATTGAAGTCACCGCGGCACCACCGAGCGGGATAGATCGAAAACTCTCCTGAGGGGAGTGGACTGCACACGTCCTCGCGCGGTGAGGCTTGAGCTGCTCATTTAGCATTCCCGCTTATGGCCTTCAGCGACCTCGGGAGACGTCCGCTTTCTCGCCGCTGTTAGGAGTTGAGCGGACATCAAGCGGCCAGCCGCTTAATGATGGGGTGGACGCCCCGCCGACGGCATCGATGTGCCAAAGTGGAGGTGTTTAGCACCACTTAAGGGAGGCGTCCGTGTCGGAGGTTAGCATAATCGGTCTGGACATCGCCAAGCAGGTTTTCCACGCTCATGGAGCAGACGGGAAAGGGCGAGCTATATTCAGCAAACGGATCAGCCGAGGAAAGCTGCTGGATTTCTTCGCAGCCCAGCCGAGTTGCACGGTAGCGCTGGAGGCATGTGGCGGAGCCCATCACTGGGCCCGTCAGCTCACTCGGCTTGGCCACGAAGTTCGGCTGATCCCTCCCGCCTATGTAAAGCCGTTTGTGAAGCGGCAAAAGAACGACGCGATCGACGCCGAGGCGATCTGCGAAGCAGCGCAGCGGCCGAGCATGCGGTTCGTGGCCGTGAAGAGCGAACAGCAACAGGCGGCGGGTCTGGTGTTTCGGACCCGTGACCTGTTAGTGCGGCAGCGAACGCAGCTCATCAACGCGATCCGGGGACATCTCACTGAATATGGATGGGTCGCACCTAAGGGGCCATCGCACGTGGCGATGCTTATCGATCTGATCGAGGAGGAAGAGATGGCCAGCTCGCTTGCCAAAGCGGCCCACGCCATGTTCCGATTGATGTTGGACCTGCTGACCGACCTCAATGGCAAGATCGCGGATCTCGACCAGGAGATCGCGCGACGTGCTCGCGAGGACGAGGTATCGCGACGGCTAATGACCGTTCCCGGCATCGGCCCAATCTCCGCCACCGCGATCGCCGCTCTAGCGCCGCCGGCCGAGACCTTTGCCAAAGGCCGTGACTTCGCGGCATGGCTCGGTCTCACGCCTCTTCAAAAATCGACGGGTGGCAAACAGAGGCTTGGCGCGACGTCCAAGATGGGGGAGCGAACGCT
>NZ_JBVVPN010000100.1:0-9529 GCF_055811035.1 Bradyrhizobium sp. MI1.10 | reverse complement strand
ACCCATCACTGTGACATCGTCGAGACCGGCAATGACAGCTGGCGCTTCAAAAGCCGCGACGACGATCACGCCACCCGGGCGCGGGGGGGGGGCGGGAGGCCGGCCCCCGGCCCCCCCCCCCCCGCCCCCCGGCCCCCCCGGGGCCCGCCCGCGGGGCGTGGCCCCCGCGGTTGCCGCTGGGGGGGGGGGGGGCGACGCCGGCGCGCTGATGTCGGGCTGCACATGCAGGATCTCAAACAGGCGCTCGGCAGCGCCCGATGCCGCCGAGATCTCGCCCCAGACCTCGCTGAGCTGGCCGAGGCCGGCCGCGGCGAAGGCCGCATAGAGCACGAACTGGCCGAGCCGGCCCGGCGTGATGGTGCCTGTGAGCACGTCGTGCGAGCCGATCCAGAGGATCGCGACCACGCTTGCGAACACGATGAAGATGATGATGGCGGTGAGCACGGCGCGCGCCTGCGTGGAGGTGCGCGCGGCTTCATAGGCCTGCTCGACCTCGCCGCCGAAGCGCCTCTCGGCGAGGCTCTCGCTGGTATAGGCCTGCACGGTGCGGATCGCACCGACCAGCTCGCTCGCGTAGGCCGAGGCCTCGGCCAGCGTGTCCTGCGCATTGCGCGACAGACGGCGCACCCAGCGCCCGAAGGCGACCAGCGGCAGCACGATCAGGGGAATGGCCAGCAGCACGAAGCCTGATAGCCGCGGGCTGGTGATCACCATCATCGCCGCAGCGCCGAAGAACATCATCAGATTGCGCAGCGCGATCGAAACCGAGGCGCCGACGGAGGATTTGATCTGGGTGGTGTCGGCGGTGAGGCGCGACACCAGCTCGCCGCTGCGCGCGGAATCGAAGAAGGCCGGCGACAGCGAGAGCAGATGGGCGAAGACGTCGCGCCTGAGATCGGCGACGATGCGCTCGCCGATCGTCATCACGAGGTAGTAGCGCGCGGCGCTCGCCAGCGCGAGCACGGCGACGACGGCGATCATCACCGAGAAGTAGCTGTTGATCAGCTCGATGCCCTCAGGCGTCAGGCCGAAATCGATCATCCTGCGCACCGCGACCGGCACCAGCAGGGTGGTCAACGCCGCGATCGTCAGCGCGACAAAGGCCAGCGCCGCCCGACCGCGATAGCGCGCCACATAGGGTGCGAGCGCCAGCAGCGGCCGCAGCTTGGCGCGGCTCTTCGCCGGCGCCTCGATCAGGTCGGCCTCGATCGACGGGGCTTCTGCGGGCCCGGTTTCAAGCCGTTCTACTGCGCTCATGAGATCCGACCAAAAGACAAAGAGAGGTAGTCTGCTCCAGATAGGCCGCGCGAGCGGGAGTGGCAAATCCGGGATGTCCCTTAGGGGGCCGCCCGGTCCCCTACTAAGGCCCTGCAACGGCTTGTTTTACAGGGCCTCGTGGGGTATAGACCGCGCCAAATCCGTCATTCGATAGCCACTCAAGTGAGGCGCCGGGGCGCCGAGGAATTGCCATGAAAGCCGAAATTCACCCGAACTATCATACGATTAAGGTCGTGATGACCGACGGAACCGAGTATCTGACCCGCTCCACCTGGGGCAAGGAAGGCGACACGCTGAACCTCGACATCGACCCCAAGTCGCACCCGGCCTGGACCGGCGGCAACGCCCAGCTGATGGATCGCGGCGGCCGCGTCTCGCGCTTCCAGAAGAAGTTTTCGGGCTTTCTCAAAAAGGATTGATCCGGCCCCTCGAGGCTGGAGACGAAAACGCCCCCGGAGAGCCGGGGGCGTTTTTTTTGTTTTGAGGCGATGTGCTCTCGACCAAGGCGAGAAATCGTAGGATGGGCAAAGCGTAGCGTGCCCACCAATCTTGATTGCGATTCTGCGAGAAAATGGTGGGCACGGCGCTGCGCGCCTTTGCCCACCCTACGGCACCTGCGCTTACCGCTCGAACGCTGCCTTCAGCGCGTTGAGATGCGGCACCAGCGGGTTGCCGATCGAGGAATGATCGACCGGCGGCGTGTGGATGGTGGTGTCCAGGCGGCGCACGCGGGTCTGGAGGCTCATCGAGCGATGGATCAAATCCTGGAGCTGCGACGGCAGCTTCTCGATGCTGTCGGTCGAGCCGGGATCGGCGGCGGAGAGCTTGACCTTGGTTTTTTCGCGGTTGGCCTGGCCCAGCGTCATCTCGCCTTCCTTCACCGCGCGGTGCAGCAGCAGCCACGAGGCGAGCTGCATCAGGCGGGTGGTCAGGCGCATGCTCTCGGTCGCATAGGTGAGGCTGACGGCGCGATCGAGCGCCTTGGCCTCGGTGCGGCCGGCGCCATCGAGATAGGCGGCGGTCTCTTCGACCAGGTCCATGCCCTCGCGGAACAGGACGCCGAACGCCGCAGAATTGGTGAACCGCTCGCTGAGTTGAACGAGAGCACCTTCGGCTTGCAAACGTTCCATGGTTAACGCCCCTTACGCAACTGTCTGACTGCCCGGCTTTGGCGCCGGCTTATGATGAACAAATCATTGCGCGGGCGCGACGCCGAGTCCAGTGACAAGCGCGGATATGGTTTCCGCGGGTCTTTGCTCGGAATTCAACCGCGGCGAGATGCGAAAAGGCGGAGCTGGGCGCAAAAAAGAGCCGCCGGAAAACCGGCGGCTTTGAAAGTTGATAACAGGGAGGCGTCAAACAGAGTGGACAGGAGCCACTCGGTGTCCAAACAAGGACAGTTCCCAGTCATAAACTCGAAAGCTTAATGTGGAGTAAACGAGCGATTATTTTGAGGGTTCGTTAGCCATGTCGGTCAGTGGCCGAGTGGGCGGTGGAACGAATTCTTCACGCGCATCCGCAGCGAAGGCCGAAACCAGACCCTCATGGTGAGGAGCGCGCTCTTCGCGCGCGTCTCCGGACGATGCTTCGCATCGCCGGGACCATGCAGGCCCTGCTCTCGCCCGCGGCCATCCTTCGAGACGCGCGTGCCGCGCTCCTCAGGATGAGGACCGTGTGTGAGGCCAGCCCCGCTCCAGCGTCGGACCCTACGACTTGAAAACGCTGTTGGCCGCATCGCGCGAGGCGCGCTTCTTTGTTGTGGCTTCTTCCAATCTTGCGATCTCGGCCTTGAGCAGCGCGATGCGCTCGGTCAGTTCCTCCACTGACAAGAGTGAGAGATCCTGGCCGATGTCATGGCTGATCTTTTTGCGCGGACGGTCGTCGTCTTCCATCGCCATCCTTGTTCCTCCTGCGTTCGCATCACAAGCGGCTGAGGCGGTTGCCAGCCTGCATTGCGCTGGCTAAGCAATGGCCTCGTTCCATCCCGCACCTTTGCTCAAGGACACATCATGGACAAGCTGCCCGCGCAAATGACCGTGGTCGCCATCTCCAAACCCGGCGGACCGGAAGTGCTGGTGCCGGAACAACGGGCGCTGCCGCAGCCCGGTCCCGACGAGATCCTGGTCAAGGTGCAGGCCGCCGGCGTCAATCGGCCCGACGTCGCGCAGCGCTCCGGCGCCTATCCGCCGCCGCCCGGCGCCAGCGACCTGCCCGGCCTCGAAATCGCGGGCGAAGTGGTGGCCGTCGGCAGCAACGCCAAGCGGCACAAGATCGGCGACAAGGTGATGTCGCTGGTCGCCGGTGGCGGTTATGCGCAGTACTGCATCGCCCAGGACGGTCAGGCCATGAGCGTGCCGCCGTCGCTGTCGATCAAGGAAGCCGGCGCACTGCCGGAAACCCTGATGACGGTCTGGCACAATGTGTTCGAGCGCGGCGGGCTGAAGGCCGGCGAGACGCTGCTGATCCATGGCGGCTCCTCGGGCATCGGCACCATGGCGATCCAGCTCGCAAAAGCGTTCGGCGCGAAGGTGATCGTCACCGTCGGATCGCAGGACAAGATCGATGCCTGCCTCAAGCTCGGCGCCGATCGCGCCATCAACTACAAGGACGAAGACTTCGTCGCCGTGGTCAAGGCGGAGACGAACAATGCCGGCGCCAATCTGATCCTCGACATGGTCGCCGGCGACTATGTCGATCGCAACTATGACGCCGCCGCGCTCGACGGCCGCATCGTGCAGATCGCAACCCTCAACGGGCCCAAGGTCACCGTCAACATCGCCAAGGTGATGGTGAAGCGCCTGACCCATACCGGCTCGACGCTGCGCCCCCGTAGTAATGCGGACAAGGCGGCGATGGTGGCCGCGATCGAGGCGAAAGTGATGCCGCTGTTGCGCGAAGGCCGGGTCAAGCCGCTGATGGACAGCACTTTCCCGCTGGAAAAGGCATCCGACGCGCACCGGCGGATGGAAACCTCTGCACATATTGGCAAAATTGTGTTGGAGGTCTAGGCCAGCGGCCCACAGGGCAAGCCGGAAACCCTTTGATTTTCCTCGCTTTCGTGGCATCTATCGCGACGCACCGAACCACTTTGTTCCGTTCGGAAAACGCCGTGCACCGAAGAGCCTGCACCGAAGAGTTTGCGTCGAACGCGGAGAACTGACCTTGCGTCTGATCAGGTGCCTCGCGCCCATAGCGCTGGGCCTCATGATTCTCGTCTGCGCGTTCCCGGCGCGCGCGCTCGACGCTGTCAGCGTCCGCGGTGACGCGCCCGCAATCGACCTCACCGGCGTGCTCGAGCATCAGCGCAGCGACGCCGACCGCATCCAGGTTTCCACCGCGCCCGGCACCGACGGCATCGTCCGCCGCATCGAAGTGCGCGCCCGCGAAGGCGGCCAGAACTGGGTGGTGTTCGCGCTCGCCAACAACACCGACGACCAGCTCGACCGCCTGATCGTCGCCCCGCATTACCGCATCGTCTCCTCGGGGCTGCTGTGGCCCGACCTCGGGCTGTCCCGCATCGCGACCATCACGCCCTCGACCGGCGACCGGCCGGAGCGGCAGGAGAGCCCGACCGCCGACGTCTTCCGCGTCACCCTCGATCCCGGCGCCGTCGTCACCTTCGTCGCGGAGCTGCGCACCGACAAGCTGCCGCAGCTCTATCTGTGGGAGCCGGAATCCTACAAGGACAAGGTCAACTCGTTCACGCTGTACCAGGGCATCGTGATCGGCATCTCCGGCTTGCTGGCGCTGGTGCTGACCATCCTGTTCGTGGTCAAGGGCAGCATCATGTTCCCGGCCGCCGCGGCGCTGGCCTGGGCGGTGCTGGTCTATATCGGCGTCGATTTCGGCTTCTGGGGCAAGGTGCTCGACATGTCGAACAACGCCGAGCGCATCTGGCGCGCGGCGGGTGAGGCGATACTGGCGGCGACGCTGCTGGTGTTCCTGTTCGCCTATCTCAATCTCAGTCGATGGCACGTGCGCTATTCCCACATCACGGTGGGCTGGCTCGCGTTCCTGGGCTCGCTGGTTGCGCTGGCCCTGTTCGACCCCGCGGTGGCCTCCGGCATCGCGCGCATCTCGCTGGTGCTGATCGCCTTCGCCGGCTTCGCGCTGATCGTCTATCTCTCCACCCACGGCTTCGACCGCGCGGTGCTGCTGATCCCGACCTGGTTCCTGCTGGTGGTCTGGGTGGTCGCGGCCGGCATGACGGTCGCAGGCTCCGTCACCAATGACATCGTCGGCCCTGCCCTGCTCGGCGGCCTCGTGCTGATCGTGATGCTGATCGGCTTCACGGTGATGCAGCATGCGTTCGCGGGCGGCGGCGCCACCACCGGCGTCGTCTCCGACATCGAGCGCCGCGCGCTGGCGCTGGCCGGTTCCGGCGATCTGATCTGGGACTGGGACGTTTCCGCCGACAAGGTCTTCACCAGCCCCGAGACCGAAGCCCTGCTCGGCCTCAAGCGCGGCACGCTGGAAGGCCCGGCCGCCTCCTGGCTGGAAGTGCTGCACCCGCTCGACCAGGACCGCTTCCGCGCCGCGCTCGACAGCGTGCTCGATCAGCGCCGCGGCCGCCTGGTGCAGGATTTCCGCCTGCGCACGCCCGACGGTCACTTCATGTGGTTCGCGCTGAAGGCGCGCCCGGTGGTCGGCTCCGACGGCGAGGTCTCGCGCGTGGTCGGCACCCTCACCGACGTCACCGAGCTGCGCAACGCCGAGGAGCGCCTGCTGCACGATTCCGTGCATGACAATCTCACCGGCCTGCCCAACCGCAAGCTGTTCATGGACCGGCTCGGCGCCGTCGCGCATTTCGCCAAGACCATGCCGACGCTGCGGCCGACGCTGATGGTGATCGACCTCGACCGTTTCAAGCAGGTCAACGATTCCGTCGGCATCGCGGTCGGCGATTCCATCCTGCTGACGCTGGCCCGCCGCCTCACCCGCATCCTGAAGCCGCAGGATACGCTGGCGCGGCTTGCCGGCGACCAGTTCGGCCTGATCCTGCTCTCGGAGCAGGACCCCGCCCGCATCACCGCCTTTGCCGAGACCATCCGCAAGACCATCCGCGCGCCGATCGCCTTCAACGAACGCGAGATCTTTCTCACGGCCTCGATCGGCCTTGCCTTGTCCGATCCGCAAGTTCAGCTCACGGACGAGATCATCAAGGACGCCGAGCTTGCGATGTATCACTCCAAGCGTATCGGCGGCGACCGCATCGACGTCTACAAGTCCGCGATGCGCGCGCGAAAAACCGATCGGCTGACGCTGGAGAGCGAATTGCGCCGCGCCATCGAGCGGCAGGAGCTCACGATTCTATATCAGCCGATCGTACGGCTCGAAGACCGCTCCGTCGCCGGCTTCGAGGCGCTGGTGCGCTGGGATCATCCCAAGCTCGGACGCATGGCACCGTCGGAATTCATCACCATCGCGGAAGAGACCGGCCTGATTATCGACCTCGGCATGTTCGTGCTCGACCAGACCGCCAAGCAGCTCTCGATCTGGCAGCGCGCGATGCGCTCGCGCGAGCCGATCTTCGCATCGGTCAACGTCTCCTCGCGGCAATTGCTGCGGCACGATCTGATCCACGACATCCGCACCGTGCTGTCGCGCTCCTCGGTCGCGCGCGGCACGCTGAAGCTGGAACTGACGGAATCGCTGGTGATGGAGAATCCGGAGCACGCGGCGCAGATGCTGACGCGGATCCGCGAGCTCGGCACCGGGCTGTCGCTCGACGATTTCGGCACCGGCCATTCGTCGCTGGCCTATCTGCAGCGCTTCCCGTTCGACACCATCAAGATCGACCAGTCCTTCGTGCGCACCACCAACCGCGGCACCCGCCCGGTGATCCTGAAATCCATCATCGCGCTCGCGCACGACCTCGGCATGGACGTGGTCGCCGAAGGTGCCGAGACCGATTCCGACGCGGTCGAGCTCTACCAGATGGGCTGCGAATACGCGCAGGGGTTTGCCTTCGGCGAACCCATGGACGCCGACGCCGCGATGCGCCTGCTCACGGAAGTGCGCCTGGAAGCGGCGAGCTGATCTCAACGCGAGTCCGGTCCCGTAGGGTGGGCAAAGGCGCACTTGCGCCGTGCCCACCATCAATCCAACATTGCAACAGAGGTGGTGGGCACGCTTCGCTTTGCCCACCCTACGATACTGGCCGCCGCCGGTCGCTCTTCAGCTTCGTGAACCGCACGCTCGCACCGTCCGGCATTCGCATCGCCTTGAAACCCGCGGCGAGGCAGGCTTCGCGCTGGGGCATCTGGATGTCCGGGCTGCGCAGGCTGTCCCACCATGAGGCACGATTCGCCGCGCGCGGCAGGGCCGCGCCGATGATCTCTTCGATCTGTTCATAGGTCAGCACGAATTCCGCCTGCTTCTGCCGCATCAGATAATCGCGCAACGCGTCGTAGTCGTTCACCGCTGTCCTCTTCGCTGGTCGAAGCCCCGCTTTGCCCAAAAACGTCAGCCGCGGAAACCGATTTTTAACTCATTCCGGCAGCGCCGTCCCGGCTTAAACACTGCTCAAGCTTTCGGGCGCATTCACTAATGTCGGGAGCAAATGATGTTGTCTCGATGGCGCGACGTCACGGCCCGGCGGCCATGGCGGCTTTCGGCGAAACTGCTGATCATCTCGTCCGTGGTGACGGTGATCGGCTTTTCCGCCATTTGCGTCAACGTCATGCTGGACATGCGCCGCGGCGAGGAGGCGCTCGCCCGCCAGACGTTGGAAAACCTGGCGACGACCATCGAGTCCGACGTCAGCCGCAACATCGAGATCTACGACCTGGCCCTCAAGGCGGTCGCCAGCAACATGCTGCTGCCGGAGATAGCCACGGTCTCGAAGCCGATCCGTCACCTCATCCTGTTCGACCATGCGACCACGGCGAGGCATTTCGGCGCGATCCAGGTGTTCGACGCCGACGGCCGGCTAACCATCGACGCCTCCACGCTCGATCCCGTTGCCGAGAACCGCAGCGACGAGGATTACTTCAAGGCTCATCGCGACAATCCGGACGCAGGCCTCTTCATCAGCCGTCCCATGCTGTTCCGCGGCGCCTATTCGATCGTGCTGAGCCGGCGTATCAGCGACACCGACGGGGGCTTCCTCGGCGTCGTCGCCGGATCGATCCGCTTCAGCTATTTCCACGAATTGTTCGAGCGGCTGAGCCTCGATGCCGACGACACCATCACCGTGCTCAGGCGCGACCGTACCGTCATGATGCGGCGGCCGTTTGATCTCGACGTGATCGGCACGAATCTGGCCAACCGGCCGGTCTGGAAGGCCGAAAATCTGAAGGTCGGCGGCGCATTCGCCGGACAGGGGCCGATCGACGGCACGCCGCGGCTCTATGTCCGCAGTAGTGGGAGCAGCCCGCTATTCGTGGTGGCAGGCAAGCCACTGAACGCCGTGTTCGAGCTCTGGCAGAAGGAAGCCTACCGCATCGGCGCCGTGGTGCTGGCGCTCAGCGTGTTCATGCTGGCATCGACGCTGGTGCTCGCGCGCGAGATCGGCCGGCGCGCCGAGGCCGAGCGCAAGCTCGAGGAGATGGCGACGACCGACGCGCTCACCGGCCTGAAGAACCGCCGCAAGTTCGACCAGGTGATCGACGTCGAATGGCGCCGCGCGATGCGGCAGCAGACGCCGATCGCGCTCTTGATGATCGATGCCGATCACTTCAAGGCCTACAACGACACGTTCGGCCATCAGGCCGGCGACCAGGTGCTGGTCGGCATCGCCATCTGCATTTCCGATTCGGTGAGCCGCGCCAGCGACTGCGCCGCGCGCTATGGCGGCGAGGAATTCGCCGTGCTGCTGCCGGGCACTTCGGTCACCGACGCCCTCACGGTGGCCGAGAAGATCCGCGCGAAGGTGCAGGGCTGGTCCGACGACCACACGAGCTCGACAGTGTCCTGCGGCATCGCGAGCCTCGTTCCCACCACCGGCATGGACTGGCCGCTCCTGGTCGCCGCCGCCGACAAGGCGCTCTACGCCGCAAAAGCCGGCGGCCGCAACCAGTCGGTGGTCGCGAGCCTGCCGAAGCTGTCGCTGGTGGCTTAAGTCTCGGCGTTGGAGCGTGTCGCTCGCCACAACTTCAGTGTCGTGGCCGGGGGGGGGGGGGGGGGGGGGGGAGGGGGGGGGGGGGGGGGGGGGGGGGGGGGGCGCGAGCCGGGGGGGGGGGGGGGGGCGCGCCGCCCGCCCCCGCCCCCGCCCCCAGGCAGTGGACGGCCCGCCCCGCGCCCGGAGCGG
>NZ_JBVVPN010000099.1:0-9679 GCF_055811035.1 Bradyrhizobium sp. MI1.10 | reverse complement strand
GGCGCTCACCGCGCCGGTGAGGACCGCATAGGCTGTCTTGTTGTGATGCCGGTGTCCGGAAGTGGCCAATTTCAGACCTCCCCTTCGGTTCGGAGATTGTCGCGTCTCAGCGGCATTTTTCGTCACTGCGCCCATCAGGTCGCGAAGCTTTTGCGAGGCGCCAAAGCGGTTGATGTGCCCGTTGAGCAGCCGACTTAATTTGAATTGATCATCAATCTTAGAACTGCAAAAGCGCTCGGTGTCGAAATGCCGCCTGGGTTGATCTCCTGTGCCAACAACACGATCGAATGAGGTGGTGACTTCCGTTTTTGGTCGATTTTGTTGCAGAAGTCGGTTGAGGCGAGCCGCGAACCTTGATTCGTTGTGATGACGCGAATCTCGGCGAGGTCGATCCATGATGGGCCGTGCGAAGAGTGATCAAGGTCAATTGTTCTACGAGTTTCAGCTTGGCGACGCGGTTCCTGAAGATCATCTCGTACGGAAGATCGATGCTGCTCTCGATCTGTCCTGGCTTCGCAGTGAACTAGCACCTCATTATTCGTCCATGGGCCGCCCGTCGATCGATCCGGAACTGATGGTCCGGATGCTGGTCGTGGGATATGTCTTTGCGATCCGTTCGGAGCGACTGATCTGCCGTGAAGTGCAGGTGAACCTTGCCTATCGCTGGTTCTGCAAGCTCGGGATCGAAGATGCTATCCCGGATCATTCGGCGTTCTCGCGCGCCCGCAACGAACGCTTCCGCGAGGGAGATGTATTTCGCCACATGTTCGAGCGGGTCGGTGGAGGCGTGCATTGCGGCAGGTCTGGTTGGCGGCGATGGCTTTGCAGTCGATGCGAGCTTGATCCAGGCTGATGCCAACAGGCGACGCTCGATCGCAGGTCAGGATTGGCGCAAGGACCGCGACCCGCAAAGGTCCAGCCGCGCGGTGAAGGAGTATCTGGCGACCCTCGACGATACAGCGTGAGGTGCCGCCAGCGACGTTGTGCCGAAGTTCGTCTCCCCATCCGATCCGGCAGCGCAGTGGACCGGAGCTCACAAGGGACCGGCATTCTTCGCGTACTCCGACAATTATCTCATCGACGTGAAGTTCGGCGTCATCGTTGATGTCGAGGCCTCCCGCTCCATTCGCCAGGCCGAGGTCAGAGCAGCGAGGACCATGATTGAGCGAACGGAGGAGCGCTTTGGTCTCAAGCCGGAGCGGCTTATCGGGGATACCGCTTACGGGGCCGCTCCAATGCTGAACTGGCTGGTCGAGGAGAAGGGCATCGCGCCACATACCCCGTGTTCGGCAAGTCGAAGCGGGATGACGGCACCTTCTCGCGTAGCGATTTTCGATATGACCCGACCGGCGACGTCTACCACTGCCCAGGCGGAAAGCGGCTTGGGACCAGCGGTACCGTGCACGAGGGCAAGACCCTTCTGTATCGCGCAAGCAAGCTCGACTGCAATGCATGCCCGCTCAAACCTCAGTGCTGCCCAAAGGAGCCATCACGCAAGATCCCACGCGATATCCATGAGCATGCCCGAGACGTTGCCCGGATGTTGGCTGGCACCAAGGGCTTCGAACGGTCGCGGCATGAGCGCAAGAAGATCGAGATGAGGTTTGCACACTTGAAGCGCATCCTGAAGCTCGGTCGGCTCCGACTGCGTGGTCCACGAGGCGCTCAGGACGAGCTTGTTCTGGCCGCCATTGCTCAAAACCTACGGCGGCTCGCATCGCTGGTTGCGCGACCTCCACCCGCTCAGGGCTCTGTGTGCTGCGTAGCGTAAAGTTGCGTAGAGAGCGTAGGGGCGCGGGACCAATCCCGCTACCCCAAGTGAATGGCCGAACCACATCACCGGTTACTGCCGACTTCTGCAACAAAATCGGCCCTAAGCCGAAGAGCGCCTCAACAACCGTGATGTCCGCTGTCGCTGGTAAACCGTTCGCGTAGCTGAAGTTGCCTCGAAGGCAGCTTCTCGCCCAAACAGTCAAGGGGATCAGCTCTACTGACGCACCCTCGCTTGCTGAGCTCCGCCTGCGACACCGTGTTATTCTTTGCAGATCTCTAACTCTTGCTGGAGTGTTCCTCAGGGCATAGCCTGCTCGCTCGCATTAGTTCTCTGCGCCGCCACAAAAGGGAGGGAACGATGGCTTTTAATCGTGTACTCATCGCATTGCTTTCGGTCGTTGCCATTCTGACCAGTTTTAGGGCCGTTGCACAGGGCGTGCCGCCGGAAGGCTCGGTCTCGGTCATATTCACAGCCACGCCTATTCCATCGCCCAAGCCAATGTCGATCGACAGCGGCAGAGAGTTTGTCTTTGTGAACCAAGCCATGGCAGCCTCGAACGAGG
The DNA here is from genome assembly GCF_055811035.1 of Bradyrhizobium sp. MI1.10. Lineage (NCBI taxonomy): Bacteria > Pseudomonadati > Pseudomonadota > Alphaproteobacteria > Hyphomicrobiales > Nitrobacteraceae > Bradyrhizobium > Bradyrhizobium sp. MI1.10. Next base: position 7,343 of record NZ_JBVVPN010000099.1, on the reverse strand, counting down.
CTGAAAACCCTGTACTCAACAACATGGGTGGACGCTGTCAGTTGAGCCGCCTTACGGATTCGTCCGCAAAGACCGCGGAGATTCACGGGTTCTGTACTTACATCGACAAGGACGGTGATCAAGTGTTCGAACAGTGTGACTGGGTGCCGGGATCTCCCAACAATTGCAAGATCACTGGTGGAACGGGGAAATTTGAAGGCTTCCAGGCTGCGCTCGTCGTCACCATCGATCCGCTCAAGAGCAACTTCGATGGCATCAGCCAGGTCATTGGTCACAAGAAGGGAACGTACAAGTTCACCAAGACGAACTGAGCTAACCAGGTGCCAACAGCTACGTACTTGAAACGATGCCAGTGATATCGCCTGGCATAACGCAGTGACGTGATCATCGGCGGCTGAGACAATGCTGATGAGGCGACGAGTTTTCGTTGCGGCCAAGGCAAGTGCCGCCGTTGCATGGCCGTTGGTAGGATGGCCACAACAGCGGCAAACTTGGCGAATTGGGTACCTAATGCCCGGCTTCAAAGTTGGCCCCGACCTCAAGCTGCTTGAGGTATTCAAACAAGAGTTGAACACCCTGGGAATGTGAGCCGAACAGCGTCAGGACAGAAGCCGTCGCCAGCCCAAAGCCGACGTGAGGATGTTTGTGGTCGAGGTCAGAAAGTGATCCGCACCGATCGTTGAGACGTGGTATCATGTGTTTGGTCGTTGTCTTCAGGCTTCTGCGAGGATTGCAATGAGGCGACGAGAGTTCATTGCGGGAACTGCGGGGCTGCTCATTTCGCCACGTTCTTCGCAGGGGCAGGGTAAGCGTCGTCGGCTCGGCTTTCTCGCCATGGGCGATGGAAGGGGCAAGGCCCTTAATCAAGCCGAGGTTGCGTTCATTAATGCGCTGCGAAAAATCTCACCATAGAGTATCGCTTTTCTCAACCCGCAGATCGACTGACAGATTCCGTCGCCGACCTGATGGCCCTTGGCCCCGACATCCTGATCGCTCCAGGAGCGCAAGCAGCAATAGCGCTCAAATCGGCGACGGGCACGATTCCCATCGTATTCGTGGGTGTCGCTGATCCCGTGCACCTCGGCCTCATACAAAGCCTGTCGCGACCAGGTGGCAACATGACAGGCGTGACGACCAACGTCCCCGACGACTTCTTCGCAAAACGTCTGGAAATTCTTCGAGAACTTGTTCCCGGCGCATCTAAAATCGCAGTTTTGATCATTCCAGACAATCCACTGCAAAGGCTGTACTTCGCGGAAGAGATCCCCCGCATAGCCCGGTACCTCGGCGTGGCTCTGCCTCTCGTTCCGGCGACCAAGCCAGAAGAACTCGACATTGCCTTTGCCTCGGCCGCCCCCCAACACGCCGATGCGATCATTGATTTTGGCGATGCCCTCACCTATGCCCAGGCCCACCGGATTATCGCGCTCAAGGCTAAGTATCACCTGCCAGCAAACTACTTGTTCCGGCATTATGCCGATGCGGGATGGGGCCGATACCGCCGATCTATTCCGTCATGCGGGCGACTACGTAGACAAAATCCTCAGGGGTGCCAAACTGTGGACCTCCCGGTACAAAGGCCAACGAAGTTCGTCCTCATAATCAACGTAAAGACGGCCAAAGCGCTGGGTCTCACCGTGCCGACCTCGTTGCTGATACGAGCCGACGAATTGATCGAATAAGGCTCGGCTGCGCTGCATGGGAGAGACGTGCCTTTGCGACCAAAACACCATCCTACACATCGTCGCGGGCGTTTTGATGGCGCGGCAAAATGACGCCGGAATATCGAACGAACGTAGATTACGGTCGCCGCGCAGTGAGATCGCCCGCGGCTATGTCGAAGATGTTGGCTAACTGTGAAGTAGTTTACATCCCTGCATTCTTGGGCCACGCTAATGTGGCAGAGGCTTCTTAGTTTAAAGGAGGCATCCAATGCTCGCCGCAATCAAATGGAACTCCCGATATAGCGCTCGCGAATGGGTGATGATGGCTGGGGTGCTCGTCGTCCAACTCCGCGCACTGAATGCAAACCGACAGAAGGGTGAAAGCAAGCCAAAGCGGCCACTCTGGAAACACTTCGACGACACTCATCATTGGGACTTAACCGCGGAGGAATGGGTCCCCAACAAGATCAGTGATAGTGCAACGTATTATGCGTCCCGCAGGCCGAGTTCCGAGTCTCCCTCTCACTAACGGGCCTATCGAGCGGTGCGGTCGCGCACAAGTAGCTGGATCGAGATGTGCATGCCGTCGGCCGCTTGATAGCGATCCAGCAATTGCTTGGACCGTTTGCCGGCCGCTTTGGTAAACAATCTGGATGGCCGATCCTGGCATGGTCAGGGGTTGATGTCCGTTGGCAGCGCCAAAGGGAACGTGCTGGGATGCCGTGGGATCGACGCGATTGACCGGAGCGGAAATCGCAGACCAAGACCGTACGAACCTCTGGTAAGCCTCCGGTGGAGCTTTCAATTACCCACAGATTCTCCTCCGACCATGACACCTAGCGCTATGTCGGTGAGACGTGACAGCCCGCGCCACATGACGGTATTGCCGGGTGGCGGAGCGCTGGCGCGGGCGAGATAACCGCCGAGCCGGGCGACCTTGATCAGATAGTGCGACAGCGTTTTCCGTCTTGCTTTTGGTCTGTCGTTCACGAGGCGATCGAGCACGCCGATTTCAGTCGCGGTCAACGCGAGGGTTGGCGGCGCGTCTGGAGCCGAACGGTTGAGCATCGTCATCCAAAAGACCCGCCAACTCAGGATGCAAAAGAGCGAGATCAGACTGGTCAGACGCTGGGCGGTCCTGAGCTTTGATTCCTCAGCTTTGCAGCCTGATTTGAGGATCTTGTGGAACACCTCGATCTTCCATCTCAAAGCATACCATTCGAGCTTCTCAATGGCGTCGGTGCGGGAGCTAACAGGCAGATTTGTGATCAGCTTCCACTCGATTTTCTTTCTATTCTTCGGCGTCCCGCGCTCTTCGGCATGGATCACCGTCAAGGTCAGCGCGGGATAGCGCTTCTGCTTTCCGATCGGCGGCAGGACGCGAAGCTTGCGATATCGGATCTCGAGAATGGCCTCGTCGGGATCGCCGTTGTTGTTTCTGACGTTGATGCGATGCAGTCCTTTGACGGCAACCTCGTCCATTTCGTCGGCGATCGTGTGATTTCCATCCCCGGCCAAACGGTCAACGCAAGTCCTAATCACGAAATGCGTTCCAGCTTCCCGGGCCGCGCAGAACAGCTCATAGATGTCGCTCTCGCGATCACCGACATGGATGCATCGTCCCGGATCGCCCAGCAGCTCTGTGGATTGACGGACATTGTCCAGCCACCGAATGCTCTCCTTCTTCTCGATCGGAACGCGCGTCGGATTGATCTTCTTCTTAAGCGCGGCAGTCCCCTTGAATTTCTTCCGGGTCCAGAATTTGACGGCCGTCAGTCCAAGCGGCAGCCCTTCGGTTGTCACCGCCAGGCTCGAGTGCATCAGGATGCCACAAACCGTGTGCGACCTGAGGCGGCCCGCCTTGTCGCGCCCGCTGTTTATGCTCTTGGTGATCCCGATCGCGTCTGAGTTCTCTCTTTGATAACTGAACTCGGTCGTATCGTGGAGCACTAGAATAGGCCCGTCGGTGGCAATCGTGCGCTCACGCGTCGATTGAAAGTGGCCGGCCAGAATGTCCGCCTCACTGACCCGGTCGTTGGAGAAAAAACGATACGCGGCCTTGGTATTAGCCCAGTCCTGGCACACCAGCGGAATGCTTTCTCCCATGGCGCTCCCGAGCCGCTTATTCAGGCGCTCGTCGGCAAGGTTGCAACCAGCGAGCTCGCGATCAAACCATGCGTCGGCTTCTTCGTCCATTGGCACCGCCCCCTGCGAATCGGTGCCAGACAAGGAATCACGGTCGATTCCTGCGATGCAATAGTTGGTGCGCTCCCTCAGCCCTCTCGGCTAAATGTGGGTAATTGAAAGCCTCACCGGACGCTTACGTATGCAGTAGAGCGCGGCTGGCTCGATCTGCACGAGAGCGGTACCTACGTGCGGCTGCTGACGTCGGGCAGGATCTGCTGGCGCTCCATAAGGAACCGGCCCAGATTATCTGGTTTGCTGTTCGCTAGCTTGCCCCCAAGCTGGCGGAGCGGCCCCCGCCTATAATACCAGCCCACGCCGTGAAGCTGGGGCCGTCTCTCCGCCGTCCAGGTTGGCCTGTTTTAACCCCGACAGCTGCGAACTCAGGAACACTGGCAATCGGGACGCGTTCCTTTGCAGCTTCGAGCGCTGTGTCGGAGCGGCATTGGAGTAAACTTCCGGCTTCAAGGGACCTCATCCTCTTTCGGGGCCGGCCTTTTGGGATAGTTTGCCGCCGGTATTAGGGCAACAGCTGAACGAGCGAAAGAGCTTGCGAGTGCTACGATCGACAGCCTAGTCGAAATTTCCGCTCAGCCCGAAGAAAACGCTTCGCGCAAGCGCCGGCTTAAGGATCCTTCCGAGTTTCGAGCAGCGCGTATGGATCGCCCGAAGAAAAGGAAATGATCTCCGGCTCAAGCACGGGCGGGCCGCACCACACGATGAGGTGACTAAATTTGGCGCTATTTCAGTTCTGATCGGCGTGTTGATTATCGTCGTTGTCGGGGCGATCTGCTTTTGGGCGATCGACAGGTTCGCGCCGGACGGTCGACTGGCACAATTGCTGAAGCTCCTCGTGGTGCTCGTCTGCTTGGGTGCAATGGTGCAACGGCTGCTGGCGCTGACGTATTAGGCGAGCTACCTCACCGGCTGATCGGCACAGGGAGCATTTTGATTATCATGGGCGCGCTCGGTCTCCTCATTAACCGTCGGAAATCATGAAGGACAAAATCACGCCGGAGCATGAAGTGGCAGTCAAACAGCTATTGCGTCAGGCAGCCAAGGGTACACCGGGAGACAGACGCGAACCGCGAGTTTGCGCCGGATCGTGACTCGAACGCCATCGTATGGTTCCTGATCGCCCTACGATCTTCATGGTCGCCCACACGATCTGCGTGAAGATCGGAGCCATCTAGCTCAAGCAGTCGCGCCTGCGACCCGCCGGCTGGTCGAGATCGGATTGAGGGTGAATCGCGGATAGCCGCCCTCACGGATTTCAAAGCTGGTAGACCTTGCGGGCTGGCATTGAGCCCGTTCGGGACGGTCGCATCCATATCAAGAAAATCAATGCGCCTTTCCTCTACAAACTCAAGCCGCGCGCCTTCTGCGCGGCGCCAGACTGAGACGCACAAACAAAATGGGCCGCCCGTGCGAGCGGCCGAGTCATCAGGGGAGGAAACGCCTTAGAGGAGCGGCGGCTAGAGAGTCGCCTCGGCCGCGACCTCAACCAAGTGCGATCGCGGTGGGGCTTCTGCCCGGTCGGAACGTCTATAATCGATTTGGCGAACCGGTTGGGGGCGCTTGGGATGGTTTGTCACTCGTGTTTTCGCGCCACGTTTTTGCGTACTCGTGCTCAGCAATCCACTTAACTGCGTCGCCCTTCGTATTAAAACCCTTGATCACTTCCGTTTCGCCATCCGGCCACAGAATATCAACCCCCCAGCCAAGCCCAGGATTTTTCCGCACTCCGAAGGTTGGGCGCTCTTCTAACACCCTTCAAGTATGCGCCTATGGCACCCCGGTTCAAGCCAGCTATCCTGCCACAATCAAACTGATCCCACTACGCACGAGGCATAGTCGCCGCCGGTCCGACCTACGAGGTAATTGCGACCTACTTACGTTGCCGTTTCAATGGCCGCATGCCCGTCCTCACCCGCCGCCGCAGCACCGCCGACCGACACCGCGAGACTTGGCTCATCTTCTTCGGCGACGTCCGAGTTGGCGTGATCGGCCGCCGTGCCGAACTCCGCCCCACAATGGGCTTGGAGGTGCGGCTTCACTCCGGGCACACCTCCCGGCGAGCGTCGGAACGGCGTTGCCGAGACGTTCGAGAGTGCCCGCTCCGGCTTTCAGGATGCTTGGCAAGATTCGCCGCCGAACGCACGGAGGCCGACTACGAGGCTTGGCGCCGCCAGCACGATTAGACTGCCTGGAAAGACCGGATGCACGACCTGGCGCTGCCGCTGCACTCCACCATGGATTCTCACATTCGCTCTGATTACCGTCTGACTACCGCATGAAGCTTACCGCCGAGCGCCCCTTTGCCAACCCGGAAGCTGCCGCGCGTAAGCTGGTAGAGCTTGCGGCTGCCGTTGAGTCGGCTCAAGACGGTGAGCGGTACCTACGTGCGGCTGCTGACGTCGGGCAGGATCTGCTGGCGCTCCCGTTTGGAACCGAGCGCCGATTATTCAGTTTGGCTGTCTCGCTGGCTCGCGCCCGAGCTGGCGGAGCGGCCCCGGCCTACCCCAAAGGCCCCCCTGAAGCCGGGGCCGTCTCTATGCCGATGTGTTCTATGGCCAAAACCAATTGTTTGATTGTACAGGCCTACGGCAGACGACTGGATCAACTGCGTGCGGAGGCGTCCCTCATTGCTCGGGGAAGCAAGGTCGATTGGTGGGTCGAGCAAGCTGACAAGGGCACGCGATTTTGCTTCGACGATGCTGATGCCAACAAGTCCTTCGCCTCGATCTGCGAAAACTTCGCCGTACCGTGCCTTGATGTTCAGCGAAATAGAGGCCTGCCAGCGTGAACCGGCAGGCCTTTGATTTCGTGGCAATCAAATACGACGCTAACGCATTGAGCGCGGATACCCGCGCGAGTCTTCATCCGGGACCACTTCGAACGCGACACGCAGGCCCGCCGCTGGCCGAAACCCGTCGATGCAGTGGCTGAATGACAGACGACATCGCGCGCCGTCGTCGGGCGCAATGAATCCAAAGCCGCGATCCTGGTGCGATCCGCGCGGCGCTGATCGTCCCAATGCAGGCGCTCTCGGGCAGGCTCAAGCGGCTGATGCTGCAATAAACCGGGCGGGACTATCTCTTCCGGAAGAACCGGGCCAAATCCGCCAGTAGGCCGAAGCTGAATCGAAAGCCGGCAGGTGGTCGAGGTCGGTCGGCTTCCGAGGAAGCATTGCAGCGGGGCAAGGGTCGCCGGCTGCGCCGCAGCCGCAGGCGTGCGGACCATCCCAAGGGCGGTCTGGGTGGGCTTCGCACACCCAGCCGGTGTCTTCGCAGGCGGCGCAGTTCATGGATCAACCTTCGGAGCATCCGATCTTGGCCTCGGATGCACCCGTGCGTCGACCAGGACCTCGGTGATGGCGTCCCGCAGGCTGTCGCGGTCAAGGATGCGGATCAGCCGGTCGATGGTGGTCGCCGCGTCGTGCTCTTTCGTCAGGTAGTCCGCAATCGCCATCATGGCGAGGTCGTAGCTCTGCTC
>NZ_JBVVPN010000098.1:0-9686 GCF_055811035.1 Bradyrhizobium sp. MI1.10 | reverse complement strand
CATCCGGGCAACCCTCGTCGCAACATCGAGGGTGAGTCGCCTCATTTTGTGGGGGGACATACAGTCTAGCGGACATCCGGCCTCGAAAAAGACACCGCTTGTGATGGTAAGGTGCCTCTCCTCAAAATCATGGAAACGAGGTCGAGATGACCGACACCTCTCCTGCGAATGCTCCGTCTGCTTCCTCGATCCCCGCAGACGATCCTGGTCGCTGCCTGACGGTAGCCGATCCTGACGGCGCCGGCGTGCCGCATATCTCGGTGGCGGGCGGCACTTACACGATCCTGGTGTCGGGCGCGCAGACCGCGGGACGCTATTGCTTGGTCGATATGCTGGTGCCCGCCGGCGGTGGCCCCCCGCCGCATCGCCATGACTTCGAGGAAATGTTCTCGCTGCTCGAAGGCGAACTCGAGTTCACTTTTCGCGGAAAGTCGCACACCGTACGCGCGGGATCGACCGTCAACGTTCCGGCGAACGCCCCGCACGCGTTTAAGAACCTGTCCGGCAAGACGGCTCGCATGCTCTGCATGTGTACGCCGGCAGGACAGGATGAATTCTTTCTGGCGGTCGGTTTCCCCGTCGAAGGCCGCACATCGCCGCCGCCGAAGCCGACCCCGGAAGAGATGGCCGAGAAGGGAAAACTGATCGCGGCCCTGCTGCCGAAATATCGCACCGAGATCGTCAAGATGTGAGGCACATCCGCCTGACTGACAGCCAAGAATGGAGGCGGCCGCCGCAGAGTCGAGGCGGCCGTTCCTTTTCGCCGGTGATCGCTTGTGGCCCATCGCGATGGCTGGCACACGGCGGCGACGTGTCCGAAGCGAAAGGTAGAGCGGAAGTCGTCCCACTCGGCGGCCGACCGCCGCCTTTGACCCGAAGAAGAACGACGTCCGGAATCCCCTTGGTTGAAAATGTGCTATCATGCCTCTTGGGATAGCGTTTGCTGTCCCGGAAATCTAGGAGGACATGGCAGTGAAAGTCTCGGCACTTTTGTCCATGGGTATCGTTGTCGCGATCTTGTCGGTGGCGCCGGCGAATGCCCGCGATACTCAAAAGATCCAGAAACCACAGACAGCGCCGGTATGGAATCCAGGTGAGCCTTGGCCTCCCAAGTGGGCCACTTTCGAAGCTTGCCAGGCAGCCGGAAAGAAGTGGGCTTGGGATCTAAATGCCACTTCTCAATGGTGCAGCGCTCAATCGTACGACAGAGTGAGCGGCACCGTTCGCTGATGGCGAAGTTGGCGCGACAGAACAAGTTGAGGCCGCTCCAACGGGCGGCCTCTTTCATGTCAGCGCTAAGCCTGCGATGTCGCCTGTTGGCCATGAGCCAGCTCGCTAAAGCGAGCTGATCATGTCCGCTCCCAAACCGTGAGGAGGGGCAACGATGCCTTCGACCGCAGCATCATGTGCATGCATGACGGCAAGCTGCTGGGCGGCAATTCGGCCTTCGCGGATCTCGGAGGCTATGTCGAGCGCGACGGCGAGATCATCGCCGAAGTCATCACCGAACGCCACCGGCACCGCCGACAGCGGCGCGAAACAAAGGCCACCGCGAACACCAGAACAGGATAATGCGTCAGGTTTTCCATGGCACCGTCCACTCGACCAGAACGCCAAATCCCGGATAACCCTTCTGCGACACAAATCACATAACGCTTGTTGCTCACCCCGTCACCAATTCGCAGACGGCAACTGAGTCAATGCTGCTGACGCGGTTGGCCCGAAGGCGAAGCTGGCGATAGCGTCCGGCAAGTCGGTGGTTGAGGCCAGACCGGACGTGGCGGAGACGCGACCAATTCGACTCGAATGATCCGAGTCGGACATCCTTTGATCTAGATCAACCCTGAAGTGTGTCGTTCCGGTTTCCCTACGCCTCAGCCTCGGTCAAAGGACCCAGTACCGGAAAATGCATATCGAGCGAAACAGCGTCGCAAATAAACAGAGTCACAAATGAAGCAACGCAGGCCGCTGATGTAGGGGCCCGGAGATCGTGATGCACCTGGCTGACACGAAATCGTCGTCGGACGACGGACAATCGTTCGAGCATCCAGCAGGTGAGGGGATGCTGTATGTGCCGGGCGGCACGTTCCGCATGGGTTCGGATCGGCACTATCCGGAGGAAGCGCCGGTCCACCGCGTCGCCGTGGATGCCTTCTGGATGGATTGCCATTCCGTCACGAACCGGCAGTTCAAGGCGTTCGTCGGGGCTACCGGCCACGTCACCGTTGCCGAGATCACGCCCGATCCAAAGGACTATCCCGGAATGCTCCCGCACATGGTCTATGCGGGCTCTCTGGTGTTCTCGCCGCCTGACCATCCGGTCAGCCTGCGGGACTTCAGCCAGTGGTGGACCTTCGCCAAAGGTGCGGACTGGCGGCATCCCTACGGACCGGGGAGCAAAATCCAGGGGCTCGACGATCATCCCGTCGTGCATGTGGCCTTCAGCGATGCGCTCGCCTACGCAAGATGGGCCGGCAAGGATTTGCCGACCGAGGCCGAATGGGAATTTGCGGCGCGCGGCGGACTGGACGGCGCCGAGTTCGCATGGGGAGATGAATTTACGCCTGACGGCCGTCATATGGCCAACACCTGGCAGGGCGAATTTCCGCGCCAAAACACCAGAGACGACGGATTCGAACGGACATCGCCGGTCACGGCATTCCCGCCGAACGGGTACGGGCTGCACGATCTGATCGGCAATGTCTGGGAGTGGACGTCGGACTGGTACTCGCCTCGGCATGAAGCCGACGCTGCAAAGGCCTGCTGCATTCCCGAGAACCCGCGCGGCGGCCGCGAGGCTGATAGCTACGACCCGAGAACCACCAACGTCAAGATCCCACGCAAGGTCATCAAAGGCGGCTCGCATTTGTGCGCGCCGAATTACTGCCGACGCTATCGGCCGGCTGCGCGGCATGCGGAGCCGATCGACACTTCCACAAGTCATCTTGGATTTCGGTGCATCAGGCGAGGAACCTCTGACGCATCTTAATGGGAGAGCGATGCCATGTTGAATTGCGTATTTGATGACAAGCTTTTGGTCGCAACGCCACGCAAGAAGCAAAGCTGGCTCAAGCGGTCCAGCGCAGCGCTGCTCGGTGCGACGATGATGATACCGTCGTCGGGATTGATCAGCACTCCTGTGGCTGCCCAGCCGGCGCAAAAGCCCAATATCCTCTTCATCATGGGTGACGACATCGGCATCATGCAGCCGAGCATCTACCATCGCGGTTTGATGGTCGGAGAGACGCCGAACATCGACCGCATCGGAAACGAGGGCGCGCTCTTCATGACTTATTATGCGGAGCAGAGCTGCACCGCCGGCCGCAACGCGTTTTTCACCGGCATGCATCCGCTGCGCACCGGCATGATTCCTCCGCAATTGCCCGGCAGCCCATCGTGGCTGCGGCCCGGTACGCCCGCCATTGCCAAGTTCTTGCTCGACCTCGGTTACAACACCGGCGAGTTCGGCAAGAATCATCTTGGTGATAATCCCGAGGCGCTACCAACCGCGCATGGTTTCCAGGAGTTCTGGGGGTACCTGTATCACCTCGACGCGATGCAGGGGGTGAGTTTCCCGGACATCAACAAGAGCCCGACCGTGCAAGGCATTGCGCCGCCGTGCAAGGCAACCCCGGTCCCGGGCCTTACCGATGTCCCCGGCGCCGTGGATCCTCGAACAACGACGTGCCTGACGCCGCCGCGGCCGGTGCTTGCGTGCAAATCGTCGGACGGCTCACAAGCAAACCAGAGCTGCAAGGACGAAGGTCCCTTGACGCTAGACCGTTCACGAAGCGTGGACGAAGAAATCTCAGCCAAGGTCATCGACTATCTTGATCGCAACGATCCCAAGAAGACCAACAAGCCGTTCTTCGTCTGGTACAACCCGGCGCGCATGCACATCACGACCGTGCTGCCGCCGAAATACGAGGCGATGATTGGCGAGCCGGGTGGCAAGGACTGGGGCCTCAACGAGGCCGGCATGAAGCAGATGGACGACAATATCGGCTATGTCCTCAAGAAACTCGAAGACATGGGCCAGCTTGACAATACCATCATCGTCTTCACGACAGACAACGGCGCCGAGAACATCACTTTTCCTGACGGCGGCACCACCCTTTTCAAGGGCGGCAAGCTGACCACCTGGGAAGGCGGCATGCGTGCCCCGATGGTCGTTCGCTGGCCGGGCCACATCAAGCCGGGCACGGTCAAGAGCGAGATGATGTCGGCACTCGACTGGCTGCCGACGTTGGTCGACATCGCCGGCGGGCCGAAGGGCGACGCTTTGAAGAAGCAGATCGAGGCTGGAAGCTACCCCGGCATCGTCAAGACAACGCTCGACGGCGTCGATCAGCGCGCCTATCTCGAAGGCACGGATAAATCCGCGCGCGAAGTCTTCTTCTACTACACCGGCGCGCAGCCATCGGCGGTACGCTACAAGAACTGGAAGATGTACTACACGATGGTGCCGGACACCGGGACCGGCGGGTTGTTCGGAGCGCAGAGCTTCCATTGGACGCAGGTCGCCAACATCAAGCGTGACCCATTCGAGCAGACGGTCGGCTCCGATGCCAAATCGTTGCTGGGCTATGCCGGTTCGATCGGCTCGCCGAGCACCGCCTACCTGTATGACTGGAATATCCTGCCCCTCGGCCAACTTCTCTGGGAAAAGGAGCTATTCTCTTACAAGGACTTCCCTCCGATGCAGGCGCCGGAAACTTACAACCTCGATGGTATCCTTGCTGAAATGAAGAAGTCCGGCCATCAGAGCGAGTGAACGAGGCGGGATAGTATGCCTTGATGATGTCTAAGCGGGCGGTCTTGAAAAAAGCCGCCCGTTGCAAGCACAATTGTGTCAGCGTCGGGTGCCGTCCCTTCAACTCCGATGATCCCCAAGGCTGCTGACGCCCCAAGGCTACTACTCCAATTTTTCTACCCTTTGCTACCCCAAGACTATCGGACGATCCAATCCGTCAACGCGACGCTGACAAGCCGATGATGCACTTGCTCTGCCGCGTTCGAGAGAACTGCAATAAGGATTGCCGTCATGTACAGACCGCTTGGGTCAATACTGCTGGCTACCGCAGCTCTAATGTTCAGCCCGTTGGTGCAGGCGCAACAGGCAACAGCACCGCGGGTTGCAGCCGAAACGCCGCGGTCGATGTTGGCAGCGCAGATTCGCTTGCAAGGTTTCACCTGTGACAAACCGCTCGGTGCCTCAAGGGATGCAAAACGCTCGCGTCCGGATCGGGCCGTCTGGATCCTGAAGTGCAGCAACGCAACATATCGGGTCACCCGCTCTCCCGACATGGCGGCGAAGGTCGAACCGCTGCTGTAAGCGACGCACTTCATCTGCCCCTGGTGGCCATGCGAGATAAGCAATCGATGTCAGCTTCTGGGCTCCTGGCCGAAGGCCGGTTGAACATGTGTCATATCGGCTGTCAGAGGCAAGCCGGACGCCGATCCAGGTTGGCGTCTTACCGCCGCAATGCGGACATTGGCGCGGATTTCGGATAGCTTCGAGATTAGGCTTTCTCTAGAATGGTTACGCAGCATCTTCCGGAGTTTCGCATGCAAAACTCGGTCAAGCACTTCGCCTCGGCGGTGGTGCTGCTTGCGTTGATGGGTTCGGCGACAGCCTTTGCGCAGCAAAACAATAAGCCCAACATTGTTTTCATTCTCGCCGATAATGTCGGTTACGGCGACCTTGGGTGCTATGGCGGCGGCGAGTTGCGTGGGGCATCGACGCCGCATCTCGATGCAATGGCTCGAGACGGATTGCGCCTCACACAGTTCCTAGTGGAACCGGCGTGTACCCCCTCCCGTGCAGCGCTGATGACTGGGCAATATTCGATCCGAAACGGTCTGTCGCTGATCGCTATTGAGGGTAGTCCCTATACGCTTCCCGCTAATGCCTTCACCATGGGCGAGATGTTCAAGAGCGTTGATTATGCGACTGCGATCTTCGGGAAATGGCACCTTGGAAGTGCGCCTCAAAGTCTGCCGACCGCGCACGGCTTTGATGAGTTCTACGGTATCCCGCCGGACATTAGCTGGGATGCAGCAACATACCCGGCTACAATCGCGCTCACGCACTCAATCAATGAGCCGTACGAGACACTGCTGAAGACTGGGCCGCAGATCGTTGAGGCGAAGGCCGGAGGCCCGCTACAGGCGGTCAAGCCATTTACCGAGGACGTCCGCGCCAACATCGACGATGAGTTCGTGGACAGATCAATCGATTTTATGAGGCGCCAGAGAGCATCGGGACAGCCCTTTTTTCTCTATCTTCCTTTTTCAATGGGGCACTTTCCAAACTTGCCTTCTCAACAGTTCAAAGGAAAATCACGGATCGGCAACTACGGCGACAAGTTGATGGAGGGAGACTATCACGTCGGACAAATCCTAGATACGCTGAAGCAACTCGGCATCGACGACAACACAATCGTTGTCTTTGCCTCGGACAATGGCCCCCAGGGCCAGACCGCGCGAGAACACGGCAACCAGGGAACGCCTGATATGGGTAATTCAGGTCCGTTTCGCGGAGAGTTAGGCGAAGTCACTGAAGGAGCAATACGGACGGCGGGGATCATCCGGTGGCCCGGCAAAGTCAAGGCAAACACAACCACATACGCCATGTTCTCGATCATGGATTTCCTGCCGACCTTTGCCCACATCGTCGGTGCCAAGATGCCAACAGACCGCCAGATCGACGGGATCAATCAAGCCGATCTCCTGTTGGGCAACACGGCGACAGCGCCTCGCGAAAGCCTTTTGAGCTTTATCGGTGGAGATCTCGTCGCCGCGCGCTGGAAACAGTGGCGTATCTACTTCACGGACGTCCATCCGACCGGCATCGGACCACAGCGGCAGCCCGGCATGTTCTCCGCGAGTGCGCCGATGGCCGGCTACCCGAAGATTTACAACATTGAAATGGATCCGCACGAGGACCTCATCGTCGCGGCAATGTTTGGCTGGGTATCGGGTCCTGCGCTCAAAACTGTCGAAGAGTATTTAGCGACCCTCAAGAAACATCCAAATCCACCACCGCCGAACATCACGCAATTTCGTAGCGGCGGTTAAACTGGCTCGGCGGTTTGTCCGCTTCTGACCGTTGCGGACATTCTTGAGCAATATTGGGTGCCGCCAACATAACGCCGTGGGGCTTTTCTGCCGCCCTGATCCGATGTCGCTGTAGGGGAGTCGGTTCGCCACAGGAGACCGAAATGAAACGATCAATCGCGCTGTCGGCATTGCTAATAATTGGGTTCGCTGGAAGCCCTGGAAGGGCGAGTGACGTAGTCTATTGCCAATACGCTGGCTATCCGGTTGCTTGCATCGCACGGCCGGGATTCGGGGGCGCCCCAATTCACGACACTCGCCGAATTCCACCCGCAATTGATGCTCGCCCAAGCGGCCTTGTAAGGCAGGACTTGTTCGATCGGAATAACCCAAACAACCTACGATCGGATTGGCCCAGTCCACCTGCTCAACCGGGCGCGCTCTGAAAGTAGCACTGAGCTGATCATGGCCTGCGAGCAGTAGGATCAGACCCCGGTGGAGTGCTTCGGACTTTAGCCATTCAACGCTGCATCCGCTCGTGGCCCATTGCTTCAGTTTGCGCGGCGCAGCAGACGTCAGGAGGCGGAATTAGACCGGAAGTCATTGCCCGAGGAGTAAATCTCGCAATTGATCCATAACGCAGTGGTTACGTCATTCGCCCGGCGGTGGCGCCAGCAACCTGACATTGTACCTTGGTACAATGACCTGAGGGATATCCAATGAATATGGTCGCTCGTCGAACGACCAGCGGGCGAGAGAGGATTATTCAAAGAATTGATACGGAAAAAGAATTGATGCGGAAGGGGAACTGGCCATGTTTGTGCGTATCCCAACGGATCGACGACCTCAGCCCAATACGCTCGATGAATTCGGTTTGACGAGTGCATTCAACCGAATTATCGGCCTCGGTGAGTTTACATACCGAAAAGGCACTGAAATCTTCGGCGAAAAAGAGCCCGCTGTGTATGTCTATCAAGTCAAGCATGGTGCGGTGCGAAGTTACAAGTTGCTCTCGGACGGTCGGCGTCAAATCGGCGCCTTTCACTTAGTGGGCGATATCTTCGGGCTTGAAAACGGCGATGAGCATCGATTTACCGCAGAGGCGGTCGTCGAAACCGTCGTGCGCCTGATTAAGCGAGAAAGCCTTCAATTGGTAGCCGCAAAAGACGCGGTCGTCTCGCACAACCTACTCAGCATGATCACCCGCAACCTGGAGCACGCAGAAAACCATATGCTGCTTCTGGGCCGCAAGACCGCGGTAGAAAGGGTCGCCGCCTTCTTACTTGAGATGGATTTCCGCACGGGAGCAGACAAGATGTCGCTCCCCATGACTCGTCTCGACATTGCGGACTATCTCGGCTTGACGCTCGAAACGGTTTCTCGCGCGCTATCTAGCTTGCGTAAAGCGGGCGTCCTTACGTTCCTAGACCACGATCAGCGAGAGATCATGTTAAACGACAGGCGGCGGCTTGCCGATTTCGATCCGCAAGGACCGGCACAACACTGATACCAAAATGCGACGGGCCGTGCTGGCGACGATGAGAGATACACAGTCCCTCCACACCGATGACCGCGACTATTTACTGAGAGGAGCTAAAGCGATGAGCCCATTGATTTAGCTCAATGGATTGCCGCGATCCAGGTTCAAGGCTCTGTGATGAACAAGCCGTCCGGATCCGATAAGCCCGAGCCCAAACCAACGCGCTTGGAGGAGGCGCGCCGGATCGTTGAGGAGTACGCGAATGACCTTCGCGAAATCATCCGGAAGCTGCGTGAGAAGATGAATTGAAGCCGATTGGATTTGCTCAAAGTTGAGTTCTTCGCATTTTGACCCAAGGCAGTCCCAATCTTGGCGGTGCGAGTTTTGCCGAAGTAGCACAGGCTCGCAAAGGCCGACCGACTACTACGAGACGTGGCATTGGGCCACGGTTCAAGCGCAAGGAGGAAGCCATGATAAATCTGAAAGTTCTTGGCGCGGTCGTTGTTGCGGCATTCGCCCTGTCCAGCTCTGCTGCACTGGCGCAGGCGGCCCTCTCCAATCCGGACGAATGCCAAGCTGAATTCGCCAGCTGCACGGGTTTAGGAACCGGGAGTACTCCCACCGGAGGTTATCGATATCGGCAATCAACTCGGCGAACGGCGTATCGCCAGCCGGCGGCGGCCGACGCTACCGTCGGCAGCTGGGGCAATTCCTACGCCATGTCCGGCGAGATGGGCTGGCACGGCAACTGGAATGCGTATGCTGCCCGCAACGGCATCGTCTGTAAGCCCGGCACCTATTTCAAGGGTGCTGACGGTCTGCGGCATCTCTGCCAATAGGTCATCCTCTCTAAGGCTGAATCAGACGGCCCCACAGGGCCGTCTGATTCATGCCTGAGGGTGGCACTCGTCCTGAGTGGGCGACAGCGTGGAGCCAGGCAGGCGTCAGTCTGCGGGAGCTGATGACTGCTTCTGGCCCATCGCCGCCGTCCGAGGGGCGGCTCGTCATGTCGGTTCTCAAGGCGGACCGGAAGTTTTGCACCCGAGCGCTCGACCGAAGCTTTTGACCCCAATGTATGGTCCGGCCGCGCGTTGCAAGAGGTTTCGTCAACCTGGCAGATGCGGTCTTGCATCAATGTATCCGGCCT
>NZ_JBVVPN010000097.1:0-9864 GCF_055811035.1 Bradyrhizobium sp. MI1.10 | reverse complement strand
GCCCGCGAGGCCGCCCCCGCGGGCCACCCCCCCGCGCCGGCCCCCCCCCGCCCGCGGGGGGGCGCGGGGGGGGGGGGGGGGGGGGGGGCCCGCGCCCCCCCCCCCCCGTCTCCGATCCCCGGACCAGGTCCGGGGATGCCTGTTGCAAAATGTCCTCCGACGTGTCCATCAGATTACGCTGCGATGAACTCGTTCCACTTGCGCACCATGTAGTCGTTCTCGTCCATCACGGCGTTCCAGCACGCGACGCCGCCCATGCGGTCCTCGTAGGAGCCGCCGTCGCGCACGGCGCCGGCCTTCTCGAGCAGCGAGCCGTCGGGCGCCTTGATGTCCTTCTCTGCCGCCTTGCCTTCCATCCAGTAGGCCCACTCGTACGGCTCCATATGCGCCTTCGCGGTGGAGAGCACGGCGGAGTAGTAGCCCTGGCGGTTGAGATAAGCGCCAGCATAGCCGGAAAGGAACCAGTTGACGAACTCGTAGGCCCATTCGAGCTTCGCACCCGAGACGCCCTTGGAGACGCAGAAGCCGGACGCCCAGGAGCGATAGCCTTCCTTGAGCGGCTGGAAGGTGCAGGCAATCCCCATCGAGCGGACCTTCGTCACCGCCGGCGACCACATCGACTGGATGACGGTCTCGCCCGAGGCCATCAGGTTGACGCTCTCGTTGAAGTCTTTCCAGAAGGCGCGGAACTGACCGGCCTTCTTGGCTTCGGTCATCACCTTCATCGTAAGATCGATCTCTTCCTTGGTCATGTTGCCCTTGTCGGCATATTTGTACTTGCCGGTGGCTTCCACGACCATCGCGGCATCCATGATGCCGATCGAGGGGATGTTGAGGATCGAGGCTTTGCCCTTGAACTCGGGATTGAGCAGCTCGGCCCACGAGCTGATCGGACGCTTGATGATATCAGGGCGGATACCGAGCGTGTCGGCGTTGTAGACGGTCGGGATGAGCGTGACGAACTCGGTTGCCGAGGTCGCGAACTTCTTGGAGTCCTTGCCTTCGAGATAGAGCACCTTCCAGGGCGCGGTGCCCTGGCCGCCGATCTTCTTGCCGCCGGGAGTGACGCCCTTGGTGAAGACGGGCGTGATGTTGTCGAATTCCTTGATCTTCCTGGCATCGAGGGCAAGGATGTTGCCCGACGGCACGATCTTCTTCAGCGCGAAATATTCGGTGTCGAGCACGTCGAAGGAGTTCGGCTGGGTCATCACGCGCTTGGTGACGTCGTCGGTGGTCGCGGTGATGTATTCGATCTTGATGCCGGTGTCCTTCAGGCACTGCTTGGAGATCTCGTCGCCCTCGTTAACCGCGGTGCCGAGATAGCGCAGCACCTTCGGCTCGGCCGACATGACGTAGGGAAATCCGGTGATGGCGCCGGAGCCGGCGGCAAGGCCGGCGAGACCCGCGGTGCTCTTCAGTAGCGTGCGGCGGCTAAGGCCCTTCTTCCTGGTCGTTTCGGTCATATCACTGACTCCTCTGTTGCGCATTCCGGTGATTGATCGGCGCTATTGCAGACGTTGCGCCTTGGCGGGATCCCAGGTGGCCAGCACGCGATCGCCCGGCCGGAACTGGTGGACGTCGAAGGCGGCCTCGGGAAGGTGGGAGAACAGGGCGGTCCCGTCTTCGAGCGTGAGCGAGACGGCGATGTAGGAGCCCTGGTACTCGGTCTGGGTCAGCAGCGCCGGCGCGCCGACCACGCCGTCGGCGATCGGCACGATGCCGAGCTGATCGGCGCGCACGGCGATGAGTTTGCCTGCGTCGCTGAGGACGTTGTGGCCGCCGATGAAGCGCGCCACGAATTCGGTGCGGGGATGATGGAAGATGTCGCGGGCGCTTCCCTGCTGCTCGATCCTGCCCTGGTTCATCACGACGATGTGGTCGGCCAGCGCCATCGCCTCTTCCTGGCCGTGCGTGACCTGAACGAAGCTGATGCCGAGCTCGCGCTGCAGCCGCTTCAGTTCGCCGCGCATCCTGACCCGCAGGAATGGGTCGAGCGCCGAGAGCGGCTCGTCGAGTAACAGGATCTGCGGCTCGGTGATCAGCGCGCGGGCCAGCGCGACGCGCTGCTGCTGGCCGCCGGAGAGCTGTGCGGGGAGGCGGGCCGCGTAGGGCGTCATCGCCACCAGCTCGAGCAGCTCGCCGGCGCGCTTGTGCCGCGTCGCCCGGTCGATGCCGCGCATTTTCAGGGCAAACGCCACGTTGTCGATCACGGTGAGGTGTGGAAACAGCGCGTAGGACTGGAACATCATCGCCGTACCGCGCTTGGCGGGTTCGAGATCGGTGACGTTCTGCGGGCCCAGGATGATGTCGCCCTCACTGACGGCCTCGTGGCCGGCGATCATGCGCAAGGTCGAGGTTTTGCCGCAGCCGGAGGGGCCGAGCAGGCAGCAATAGGTGCCGGCCGGGATCTTCAAATTGACGGTGTCGACCGCCAGCGTCGTGTCGTAGCGCTTGGTGACGGCGACCAGTTCGAGGGCGGCGGGAGTGGCCATGGCGTGTCCGGGGCGAGGGCGATGCTGCGCCTCTCTCCGCAAGGTCCATGCCAATCGCGCTTGAATCGTTCTCGGCCGGCCGAATTCCAAAACAGTGCAGCGGAGTCAGATCGTTAGATCGAATCCCTCGGCGTGGGCGGCTCGTTGCCTTCGCAGCTGCGTGCACACAAAACAGGCGCGGATTGTATAAAGTTTCGCCTGTGATTGGATACAGCTGGTCGATTAGGATTCGACGCCATCTTCGACGATCGAGTCCTCACCCCCATGGCCGCCAAGTCCCGACCGAAATCCGACGCGCCAGATGCGAGCGATCGCGTCAGCCGCATCCGGGAAGGCGTGACCGCGGCGATCCTCGAGCATCGCCTGCTGCCCGGCACGAAACTCGGCGAGGATGAGATCGGCGAGATCTACGGCGCGAGCCGAACGCTGGTTCGCACCGCGCTTCAACAGCTCGCGCATGAGGGCATCGTCAACATCGAGAAGAACCGCGGCGCCTTCGTCGCGCGGCCGACGCCTGCGGACGCCCGCGAAGTGTTCGAGGCGCGCCGCCTGATCGAGCCGACGATCGTCGACCACGCCGTTGACGCTGTGTCGCCGGCCTGGATCGGGCGTCTCCAGCGGCATCTTGCCGAGGAACGCGAGGCGGAGCTGCGTGGCGATGCGCGTGCTTCGGTCCGCCTCTCCGGCGATTTCCATCGACTCGTCGCCGAGATGAGTGGCCACAGCATCTATCTCGGTTTTCTCAAGGAGCTGATCGCGCGCTCGTCGCTCATCATCCTGCTCTACCGCCGGCACGACACGCCGGCCTGCGGCACCGATCATCACGCCGGCATCGTCGCTGCGATTCGCAAATGCGACAGGGAAGCCGCGCGCGCGCAGATGTTGTCGCATCTGAACGAGATCGAGGCCGAGCTGTTCCTGAAGGATCCAGCCGACGAGTTGCGGCTCGCGGACGTGCTGGGCGCGTGAGCAAGCTGCGCCGGCGGCTTATGGCGACGGAGATCCTTCGTTTCGCCTGACTATCTTCAGCACCAGCAAACCTGCGCCAAGAACCAGGAAGAGAACGCCGAAGAAAGTCGTGCCGCCGGATTCGAAGGTTACACCGACCGCGGTCAGCAGGCATCCGAGGATGATTGCGAAGAGCCCGCCGAGCTTCTTGACCAGCAGGACATATCCGTCACTCGTTTGTGCTACCATGTTGCGCCTCGTTCACTTGATGTAGGGCTGTCCTCGCGTCTCCCTTCGCCCATGACCCTCTCGCGTAGCCCGTGGCCGATCGTATTCCAGCGCACGGGTATTGCAATCTCGCGTTGAGAGTTGCTCTTCGCTCTTTTGATTTGAGTTCGATGCAAGCGCGACAGTAGCGCTTACACACGTGCCGAAAATTCCCGGCGTTTTGTGCAGTCATCCATGTCTCATAGAGTCGTATGGCTGAAATGCAAAATCGCCTTATGGTTGTAAATTGACTCGCGGCGATGATGGGAATCAACTGAAGCGTGAGCGTCGAGTTCTAGAACGGAGCCGACATCAGGTGAATCCGTTCTGCGGAGTGCTGCCATGGCGCGAGCTCTGGCTGACGAACGAGAGACCGCCTACGTTTCGACCGGCCACTTGCCCGCTCCCGAGATTGTGCAAGCGCTGGTGAACGAGGCGCAGCGGCGGTTTCAATCAATCGCGACGGAACAAACTCGCAGGTCTACCCTGCGCTCGCCCGCGTTCCGAGCGAGCTGTTCGGGGTCTGCGTCGTCGGAACCAGCGGACAGGTCTAGGCGCCGGCGAGGTCTCATCATCCTCACCGGCTTTCCGCTCACGGGGCTCTGGGTCCTGGGATTGCTGCTCGGCATTGACCTGTTGTCCCACGGCATCGGATGGCTGAGCCTTGCATGGCGGCCTGCAGCTGCCGCTGCCTAGCGCGCGCACCGGATGCGGAGAGCGAAGATGCGGGGTTTGGGTTCGCGGGCTGGACTCGCGAGAGCTGCCGTTCTGCTGACGTTGGGGACGATGAGCATCTTCAGCCCGTCGCCTGCGATGGCCCAGCAGGACTCCGCCGTTCTGTTCCGCAGCGTGCGGATATTCGACGGAAAGAACGGCGCGCTCTCTGCCTCATCCAATGTTCTCGTCAGGAACAAGACGATCGAGAAGATCTCGGCCACGGACATCACGGCAGAAGCCAAGGTGATCGACGGCGGCGGCCGCGTGCTGATGCCGGGGCTGATCGACGCGCATTGGCACGCGATGCTGGTACGGCCGACCCCGATGGCCGTGCTTGCAGGTGACGTCGGCTACAACAATCTGCTCGCTGCCACTGAGGCAGCGGCCACGCTGATGCGCGGCTTCACCACCGTGCGTGACATGGGAGGACCTTCGTTCGGATTGAAGCAGGCCATCGACGAGGACCTCGTTGCGGGTCCACGCATCTATCCCTCCGGCGCCATGATCACCATTACTGCCGGCCATGGCGACTTCCGCCAGCTTGCCGATCTGCCGCGAACGATCGGCGGCATGCTCAGCCGCATGGAGCGGATTGGCGGCAGCATGGTCGCCGACAGTCCCGACGAAGTCCGCGTGCGGGCGCGCGAACAGCTGATGCAGGGGGCTTCGCAGGTCAAGCTCACGGCGGGCGGCGGTGTCGCGTCGCCGTTCAGCCCACTTGACGTCTCCACCTTCACCGAGCCCGAGCTGCGCGCCGCCGTTGAGGCCGCCGACAATTGGGGCACCTATGTCGCTACCCACGCTTACACGCCGGTCGCGATCCAGCGCTCGATCGCGGCCGGCGTGAGATGCATCGAGCATGCCCACCTCATTGACGAGGCGAGTGCACGGCTGATGGCGGAAAAGGGGATCTGGTTGAGCACGCAGCCATTCCTGGATATCTCCGGCGCCGCCGCGCTGGGACCAGCGGAGCAGGACAAGATGCGGCAGGTGGTTGCCGGCACCGACCGCGTCTACGCGCTGGCGAAAAAGTACGGCATCAAGACAGCGTTCGGGACCGACGTCCTGTTCTCGCAGGCGCTGGCGGACAAGCAGGGCGCGATGCTGGCCGCGCTGACGCGCTGGTATACGCCGGCCGAGGCGCTGACCATGGCGACATCGACCAATGCCGAATTGCTGGGCTTGTCGGGCCTGCGCAATCCCTATCCCGGAAAGCTCGGTGTGGTCGAGGAGGGCGCGCTGGCCGATCTCCTGCTCGTCGACGGCAATCCGCTCGAAGACATCGCCCTGGTCAAGGATCCCGCCAAGAACTTTGTGCTGATCATGAAGGGCGGCAGGATTTACAAGAACAGTCTCGCGCAGTGAGGAGCCGCCCCGAATCTATTGCGGCTCCAATCCGAGAGTCTTGATCGACTCGAGCCAGATCGGCCCTTCTTTTTCGTAAAGCGCAATCGAGGAGGCGCGATCCATGGCCGGCTGGTCGACGCCGAAGGCATCGAGCAGCTTCTGCACGCGCTCCGTCTTGCCGCCTTCGACCATCAGCTTGGCGAGCATGTCGATCCGGTCTGCAGGCATCGCAGCAGGCGCCACCAGCGCGGTAAAGCTGATGAGCTGGAAGACATTGCCGGTGACCCCTTGCTCGGCAAATGTCTTGGTCTCGGGCAGCTTCTTCATGCGCACCGGTGTCGGCACGGCAATTGGGCGGCCGATGCCGGTATCGAGCACCGGCAGCGCGGCCTGATAGCTTCCGACCGCCGCCTGGATCACCCCGGCGGCAAGATCCTGCCACATCGGCGCTTCGCCGCGATAATGCACGATGGAAATGTCGAGACCGAATTGTCGGTTGAGCTCGGCGATCGCAATGTGCGCGAACGAGCCGATCCCGTACGAGCCAGCCGTGACCTTGTTGCTACGTGCGTACGCGACGAACTCTTCGATCGTCTTTGCATTGGTGGCGGAATGGACCACCAACGGCAGATGCCCCGAAGGCGTCACCGCGACGATCGTGAAATCCTTGTCCGGATCATAGGCCAGCGATTTCAGCAGCAGCCGGTTACCGAGCAGGGTGGACGAGATCGTGTACATCAGCGTGTAACCGTCGGCCGGGGAATCCTTCACCGACTGTGCCGCCAGCGCGCCGCTGGCTCCGGTCTTGTTTTCGACAATGACCGGCTGGCCAAGCTTCTGCGAGATGTAGTCGCCATAGGCGCGGGCGAAGGCATCGGTGATGCCGCCTGCCGGTGTGGAGACGACGATCTTGATTGCCCGGGTCGGCCAGGCTTCGGCCCAAGCCGTTTCAGAAGCGGCCAGCGTCAGGCATGCAATCGCGGCAGCCCAAATTCTCGCGGATGTCCGCACTTCGGCCTCCCCTTTTCCGTGTGTCATTGGGCAGCCGGCAGCCGCCGCAACGAGGTGTCACATGGGCAAGGAGGAGGGTCAAGAAATCAAAATATCGTTTCACTGTGTGAAATGGTCACGGCCGGCCTGCAGGAGAGCCTGGCGCAGCAAGCTTGGCGCCGAGCGCCTCGGCAAGTGCGGAAGCGACCTTCTTCATCGGAGGTACGAAGCGGCGTATGCCTTCCTCCGGACTGACCGCTTCGCGGAGCATCATCACGTTCATGCTGCCGAACAGCCGGTTCTGAAGCGCGACGGGAACGCCAAGCGCCCAGACTGCGCCGCCGAAGACACTGCGGCTGTAGCTGTCGTCCATCACCGCGAACCCGGCTTTGCGGATCGTGCGCAGCGCCTTGGTGAGCTTGTCGGGATTGCGCGCCAGATCGTTCCAGGGCTCGGGACCGAGGGCAAGCCGCGCGGCAATGCGCTCCTGCTCGGCAGGCTCGCAGAAGGCGAGATAGGCCCGTCCCATCGAGGTGCCGAGGACGGGAAAGCGAAAACCCGGCGGGCGGCTGAACAGCAGCGATCCATCCACGCGCGTTGTGTGGGCGATGACCATGGATTCCTGATCGAGCACCGCGATGTCTGACGGCCAATGGATCTGCTTGCGGAATTTGTTCAGGATGGGTTCGGCGATGCCGCCAATCCAGGTCGGTTCGTCATAGCCTGCGCTGAGCAGCAGCGCGCGTCCCGTCGGCGCGTAGCTGGCCGGTTCGGTACGGCGCACCACATAACCTTCATGCTCCAGCGTCTCGAGCATGCGGACGATCGTCGCCTTGTTGAGCCCCGTCGCCTTGTGCAGCGAGCCGACGGTCGACTGACGTTCCTGGTTGATCACCCGCAAGACTTCGAGGCCCCTGGACAACGCGATGACGGGACGGAACGACGTCATGGCAGCTCCTTGTGATTGCCGTGCCGGTAGCCGATGAAGCAACCCGGAGGGACAGGGCAGCGCGCTCGACGCCATCGCCACCGATTGCGGGAAGGCTGGCATGAGTCAAGCTCGCTGACGCGTTCATCTCGGTTTCGAGTAGAGCGGAATTCGCAGTCAATTCGATCGCTTGCTGCGCCCGGCGGCAATTTAGTTCCTGTGGTCAAGCCGCTCGCGGCCTCGTGTGGACGGTGGGGTACTGCGACGTAAGGTGACTATTCCTCGCGGGCGGCAGCGGCTATACGCTGTCGCTCTGTCATTGAACTGTCATGTTACCTCAAATGCTGAAGTCAGACGCAACGCCGGTCCGCAAGCATCCGAGCGCGCGGGATGGGAGTCCTGTTGCGAAGGACAACAAGAGAACGCAAGCCGTCGCCGGCTTCCTCAGGCAACGCGAACCCGCCGCGGAACCTGTGATCGTCGAGGGCGCTGTGATCGATCAGACGCCATCGCAAGACGCGGAACCGGCAACGGAACCACTCCGGTCGAGTGCTGCCGCGCATGGTGCCGGTGAGATCGAACTCAAGCTTCTCGTCGATGCCGATCGCATGGCGCATTTCAACGCTGCGCCCGTGATCGCGACGAACGCGCGCAACAAGGGCACGCGCAAACATCTCAAGTCCGTCTATTACGACACGCCGGAGCGGACACTTCGGCGCAACGGCTTGAGCCTGCGCGTTCGTCAGAGCGGTGCGCGGTTCGTTCAAACCGTGAAGACCGATGCGGTGGACGATCCACTCCGCCGTGGCGAGTGGGAGGCGAGCGTGCCTTCGCTTGCGCCCGACCTCGCTTTGGCAATGCCCTTCATTCCTGAGAAGCTTCGCGGCCACCTGGAAGCGCAGCCGCTCGAAGCGGTCTTCACCGCCGATGTCCATCGCCATGCGCGGCTGATCGAGCTGCCGTCAGGCGCGGTCGAGATCGCCTTCGACCGGGGTGAGTTGACGGCCGGCGACCGTTCACTGCCGGTGAACGAGATCGAGCTGGAGCTCAAGAGCGGCAGCGCCGGCGCGATCTACGAGATCGCGCTGCGGCTCGCGGAGCACGGTGACGTAAAGCCGTCGATCCGCACCAAATCGGCACGGGGGTTCGATCTTGCCGCCGACAAGCCGCCCTCGGCTCGACGTCCGCGAAAACTTCGTCTCGATGCGTCGGTCACGCTCGACGAGGCCTTCGCCACGATCCTGCGCTCCTGCTTCCTCCATCTGCTTCAGTCGCTGCCGGCTGCCGAGGACGGCCGCAATCCGGAAGGAATCCATCAGTTGCGCGTCTCGCTGCGCCGGCTGCGGTCGGTGCTGGATCTGATGCATTCGGCGGGCGTGTCGAGCAACGTCGACACGCTGCGAACCGAAGCCAGATGGCTGGCGCAGGATTTGTCCGCCGCGCGCGACTGGGATGTGTTCCGGCTCGATACTTTGCCGACGATCGCAACAGCCTGTCCGTCGGTCGCGGGCTTTGACGCGCTGGGCCAGGTTGCGGCCGAACGCCAGTCGGATGCCTATCGCAAGGCGCACGATGCGCTCGACGATCGCCGCTGCGCGATGTTCCTGATCAGCCTCGGCGGGTGGATCGAGACGCGGGGCTGGCGCAACGACATCGCCGCGCAGGATCTCGGCCAGCTCGCCGACCCCGCCGTCGACTTCGCGCAGCGCATTCTGTCGGAGCAATATGCGAAGGTGCTCAGGCGCGGCCGCCGCTTCAAGTCGCTTCCCGCCGAAGGTCTGCACCGCGTGCGGCTCGCGACCAAGCGGCTGCGCTATCTCAGCGAGTTTCTGCTGCCGCTGTTCGCAGACCGCAAATCCGCGCGAAAATTCGCGCGCAGGCTCGCCGGCTTGCAGGAGCAGCTCGGCGCCTTCAACGACATGGTGGTGACGGCATCGTTGCTCGACAGGCTTGGTGCCGGGCCGGAGGGTGCCATTGCCGCGGCGGCGATCGCCGGCTGGCAGGCGCGCGCGTCGGTCGGGGTGCAGCCCGCCCTGCAAAGCACATGGCGCGATTTCACTGCCGCGCGCGTGCCCTGGTCGCGGCAGACGCCGCAGGACTAAGCGAAGTACGTCCCCAAAAAAGTTGCGCCCCCCCCATGGGGGGTGGGGGGGGGGCCGCGCACCCGGGGGGGGC
>NZ_JBVVPN010000096.1:0-10375 GCF_055811035.1 Bradyrhizobium sp. MI1.10 | reverse complement strand
TGTGTATACGACCCCCCTCCCCTGCCCTCCCCCACAAGGGGGGAGGGAACGCACCTTTGTCGGGCGACAAACTCTGCGCTCACCCCGCCAGCCGATCCCTTACCCCGGCTGCGATCTCGAACGAGCGCAGCCGCGCGGCGTGGTCGTAGATCTGGCCCGTGGTCATCAGTTCGTCCGCGCCGGTGTCGGCGATCAGCGCCTTCAGCTTCGCTTCGACCATGTCAGGCGAGCCGACCGCCGAGCAGGACAGCGACTGCCCGACCATGGCCTTTTCCGCCGGCGACCACAGCGCGTCCATGTCGTCGACCGGTGGCGGCAGCGGGCCGGGCGTGCCGCGGCGAAGATTGATGAACTGCTGCTGCAGCGAGGAGAACATGCGTTGCGCGTCCGCCTCGCTATCGGCGGCGAACACGTTGACGCCGACCATTGCATAGGGCTTGTCCAGCTGCGCCGACGGCTCGAACCGCGCGCGATACTCGCGCAGCGCCGGCATCATCATCTGCGGCGCGAAATGCGAGGCGAACGCGAACGGCAGACCGAGCATGCCTGCGAGCTGCGCGCCAAAGGTGCTGGATCCCAGGATCCACAGCGGCACCTTCGTCCCCATGCCCGGCACGGCGCGGATGGTCTGGTTCGGCTGCACGTCGCCGAGCAGCGCCTGCAACTCCAGCACGTCCTGCGGAAAATTCTCGGAGCTGGTGGCGAGATCGCGGCGCAGCGCGCGTGCGGTGAACTGGTCGGTGCCCGGCGCCCTGCCGAGCCCAAGATCGATCCGCCCGGGAAAGAGCGAGGCCAGCGTGCCGAACTGCTCGGCGATGACCAGCGGTGAATGGTTCGGCAGCATGATCCCGCCGGAGCCAACGCGGATGGTTTTGGTGCCGCCCGCGACATGCCCGATCACCACCGACGTCGCCGCGCTCGCGATGCCCGTCATGTTGTGATGCTCGGCCAGCCAGAACCGTTTGTAGCCCCAACCTTCGGCGTGCCGGGCGAGATCGAGCGAATTGCGGAACGCTTGTGACGCGTCGCCACCCTGGCGGATGGGCGCGAGGTCGAGCACGGAGAAGGGGATCATTTCGGTACCGAAGTGGAGGAGGATGACGCGCGGCGGCTGAGAATACATGTAGTGTCGGCGCGTAGGATGGGTAGAGCGCAGCGAAACCCGTCATGCGTCTTCATCGAACAAGGCTCGATGGGTTTCGCTTCGCTCTACCCATCCTACGAAGCTGTTCGAGCGGCCTAAACCCCATTCACAACACCGTCATCGCGCCCCGTTCCACCCCTCGCCCCAACTGGGCGTCTCGCGTCTGTTGTTGTACCATTCCCGGAGCCACTGCTCTGTTGCAGGAGGAACCGACATGACCACGGTCCTACTCAATCGCCGCAACCTCCTTGCCGCTGGCGGCTCGATCGTCGCCACCGGGATTTTGGCAACCGGCGTTCCCGGCCTGCTGTTGCCTGCCCGTGCGGACGGGCTCGCGCCGACCGAGACGATGTCGGGCGGCGCGAACAATTACCGCAAGGGCGCAGCGATCGTGGAGCGGATCGGCAAGGGCGGCTTCTGGATGAGCGGTACCGTGCGCCGCGCCGGCGACGGCGCGCCGCTCGCAAGCCAGCGCATCCAGATCTGGGCGCACACCACCGAGGGACAAGAGCACGAGCCGCAAAGCCATGGCGCCACGCTCACCGACAAGGACGGCAAGTTCCGGCTCGAGATGCCGCAGATCATTCCCGTCTTCGGCCAGCCGCATGGACATCTCGCCTATGACAGCGGTGAATTCAAAACCGTCTTCCTGCGGCCGGTGATGCGGAGCCCAAAGGAAACCAGCCTGGAAGCGCATTTCGTGCTGCAGCCGGCCTGACCGCATTGCGAATGAAAGGGTGGCGATCGGCGCCCCTGATCTGGGTCGCCCTTGCCTTGGCCATCGGCGTGCCGATCGCCGCCGCCGCAACAAGCGAGCAACTCGCATGGCGCGGCCCGCTCTACATCCTCGCCGGCTTCGCGGGCATCGTCGCGCTCGGTCTCGTGCTCGCTCAGCCCCTGCTAATCGGCGGATATTTGCCGGGCCTGTCGGCCTATCGCGGCCGGCGCGCCCATCGCTGGATCGGCGGCGCGCTCGCTCTGGCGATGGTGATCCACGTCGCCGGCCTCTGGATCACCAGTCCGCCCGATATGATCGACGCCCTGACCTATACCTCACCGACGCCGTTCTCCCCCTTCGGCGTGACCGCGATGTGGGCCATCTTCATCGTTGCGGTCCTGGCCGCGTTGCGCCGCCGCCTGGGACTGCGGCTGCGCACCTGGCGCATCGTCCACATTCCCCTCGCGATCGTCATCGTCGCAGGCAGTGTGGCGCATTGCCTGCTGATCGAGGGGACGATGGAGACGATCTCGAAGGCGGTGCTGTGCGCGCTCGTGCTCGCAGCGACCGTCAAGCTCATGGCTGACCTCTGGCGAAAGCGGACGCTGCGCGGTGAGAGTGCGTAGGGGTGGTAAGCGTAGGGTGGGCAAAAGGCGCGTAGCGCCGTGCCCACCATCTATCTACCTATCACAGTGGTTGGTGGGCACGCTTCGCTTTGCCCACCCTACGAGACACGAAACTTCCGCTGACCTCTTTATTCCAACACGTCGGCGTCGTCAGCGCCCGCATCTGCCCTGCTTGCCGCGGATGGCGGTGAAGATTATCCTCGCGCGATGGCCGTCAGTGTCCCCAACCTGAAAGCATTCCTGCTCGCCACACCATTCTTCGGCGGTATCCCGGATGAAAGTCTCGACCTCCTGATGTCGATGCTGGTCGAGTGCCGATTTGATACCGGAGCAACCGTCGTGACGGAGGGCGAGCCCGGACGCTCGCTGTTCATCGTCAAATCCGGCCGGCTGGCGGTGAGCAAACGGGCGAATGCGGGGCGCGTGATCCCGATCTCCGTTCTGGAGCCCGGCGATTTCTTCGGCGAGATGACGCTGATCGAAATGCAGAATCGTTCCGCCACGGTGATCGCGGAGAGTCCGACGGTGCTGTACGAGCTGACGGCCCAAAAGCTCTACGCCTGCTACAAGGCCGATATCCATGCCTATGTGATCGTCCTGCAAAACATTAATCGCGAGCTATGCCGACGGCTTCGCCGGTCTGATGATCGGTTTACCGGGCACAGTGCGTAGGATGGGTAGAGCACTTGCGAAACCCATCATATTTCGTCACCGAACGAAGCCTCGATGGGTTTCGCTGCGCTCTACCCATCCTACGAGCTGAGATGTTTTCATGGGCACGTTCTATACCGACGAGCAGATACAGGAAGCCGTTGCTGCCTTAGAGGACCACACTCCCGGTATCTTCGAGAGAATGAAGAAATTGGCCTCAGTCAACGATCCGTTTAGCGATGAACAAGAAGCAGAACTAGGAGCCGTCGTAAGAGTTCTCACCATCGTTCTGCCGAAAGCGTCATACGTGGTGCATGCTGAAGACGAAAATGAAGCGAGAGCGCGCCTCAGCATAAACCTGGGCGACGTTGTTCGCGCTGTACTCGCATCAGATGAAGACGATTCCCAATAACGCCCGCCATGGCCGCCTAAGGCTAACGTCGGTCATGCCAATCTGACCCGTCGGACAAAACACCCACCTTCCGCAAAATCCCGTCAATCCCCTCTCACAAAAATATTCCACTTTACCGAAATTCGGAATCGCAGTATCAATCCGCCATCCCGGTCCAGGGAGAGGGGCGATCGTCCGTCGTAACGAACGTGGATCGGGGGGTGGTGGACGCGGCAGCGTCGGGCACGAAGGCGGGACCAGGGCGAGATGAACCTCGTGAGGTCTTGTCTAGCGTGCGGACGAACGGCGCCAACGCCCTGCGAAGCCTTCGGGCGAAGCAGGACGTGTCCGGCGAAGCCTCTTGGCGAAGCCGGATCGCTGCGTACGGCAAAATCGTGTGGTCCTGGCCGTCGTTGCTACGGTCAAGCCTTGCGGAGATGGATCGGGGCTCTACCGGGTCTTTGTCCATCGTCAATTCGCAAGGCGACGGTGACAAAAAGGAACTCGTCGCCGGGGAGAGCGCGGCATAAGCCGTCAACCCACTGCGCAGGGAATGTAACGACGTTAAAAGCTCAATTGTATCAATGCCATGATGGCGCAGTGTCTACATTTGTGTCGCGATCCGGGGGCGTTCCGGCTGATAAAATTATATGAAGCCCTATTGAGCCCTGTGGACGGGTATGGAGGCTGGCGGCGGACGCGACGGGCGCGCTACGATCAGACGATGACGAAAGCCTCGGCCAAGATACCGCTCGCGCTGCTGATGTCGTCCCTCGCGCTGATCATCACTACCGCAAACGCGGCCCCAACTGCCTGAGATATCTCGCGGTAAGTAGTGTGGCGAAAGCCAGATAATGACACGCTGCGACGAACGCGACGGTCTTGTCATCACGGCCAAGGGGTTCAATCAGGATGAGATCGTTTGCGATCTTGTTGGGGTGACGCCGCAAAGACCTTCCCGCCGAGAGAGCGAATATCGCGTGACGTTCGACTGCATCGTCGCCGCCGACAACAAGAGCCATCGGCGCTATTACTGGATGGGATTCTATGCTGACGATCGTCGTGACCTTTTCATGCTGAGAGGCAACCCGTCGTTCACAAAGGTTGTTGCGCCATGAGGGTCATCATGGTCGCGCTGCTGCTGCTCGTGACCGGCGCGGCCTCGGCGCAACAGCGCACGTTCTACGACTCGCGGCAATGTCGTCGGCCGGTCGGCGACCGACAGCCAAGGCACGACAACGACCTATGACGGTCGCGGCAAGGTGATCGGCCGCGAGAGCACCACGCCCACGAAGAATGGCTGGCCCACAAAGGATGACTGCTACGGCAGACCCGCCATGATGTCGGGCAAGCCTTGCCGCTAGTACGGGGCAACGGACTGTAGCGCCGCGCAAAGAATCCGCGAGTCCACCAGCGGCAACACAACGGCGATCCATGGCGCGGGCGGGTCGCAACGTCGGGCGGGTTACCACGAACCGCTGACGACTAAGGAGTCGGTTGCACAAAAGCCCGTTCAATGATCAAAGATTGAGCTGAGCTGGGGGTGGTGCATGTCAAAGGTCACATTTCAACTACGATACGACGGGCCTGCGCTATCCGAGCACGGGATGGACGTCGCCGATCTTGCACCCGCGCTCTTGGCCTTAGGAGAGCTAATAAAGCGGGCTAACGCGACCTTCAACGGCGATGCCGCTAAGATCAACCTCATCGTACAGTCGGACTTTGAGCATAAGTGCTTCCAAATAAATCTGGAGCTGATTCAATCGATACTCAGTTCTATCGGGGCTCTTCTTACCGACGAGCACACCCTCAAGAATGCTCAGAGCATCGCCAGTTGGCTAGGGCTAATAGGACTGCCGCCAACCGTTTTTGGCCTTTTCAAATATCTCGCGCGACGGAAAGGCAATGAGATCGAAAGTGTCTCTCCGGTGCTGCAGGTAGGCGATCACGAAGCAACGATCTCGACAATAGATTCTCAAGGAACGGTTGCGGTGAAGTTCAAGGGCGATGGCAACACCGTTATTGTGAACCGGAATGTTTATAGACTCGGGGAAGACCCCATCATCCGCGATTACGCAGCTAAAGTTGTCTCGCCCCTGAAGCGGAGCGGAATTGATACGCTTCAGTTCGATCCAGAAGGTTCAATGAAGGGCGAAACGATAAGCAAGGCGGATGCGATAGCAATCGTGGAGGGCCGCGCGGAATTGGCAACTAAGGATGAGGAGACGTTCGAGCCTCAGACCGTAGTGGCCCACCTGCAGGTTACCCGGCCCGACTTTGATTCTGAGTCGCACGTTTGGCGATTTCGCTACGGCGGCAAAACCGTTTCTGCCGATATTAGTGAGACAAGCATAGCGGATCAGGTGCGTGCGCGCGGATACGTAAGAATAGGCGATACGTGGCGAGTCAAACTGCGGGTGACGGAAAAGCGTACGGCATCCGGCCAGTACCGAAACGAATATAAAGTTGCGGAGGTATTGGAATTTATTCCGGCAAGTCGGCAAGCCGCGTTCCCATTCATCGCAAATAGTGATGATGACGCCGAAGAGAGTTGAGCGCCTGATCAACCTTTAAGAGGTCATAGGATGTTTGGATGGACCGGCTTCAAATATCGGACCGAAGTGATCGTCAACATCCATTCGATTCTGATGTTTGTTCCTGAACTCAAAGCGCTGCTCAAAACCTTTCCAAGCCTGAAGCGAGCCGCCGGCGATTTTAGAAAAGCAGGGAAAACCGAGCTTGAGGCTGCCGCTTATCTGAGTGTGGTGGTGCTTGAGTCGGTGTTGGCGCACGTGCCGGAAGATGGTCGTAACGAAACACTCGCGGAGTTGACCCGATTTGAAAATGACCGTTTTCGCTGGTTTCGCGATCAGGCCGCTGACGAAGGCGGAAAGCCCATCATGGGAGTGCTGCCGCTGACGTTTGCGCTAGGATTTGCCTTCTGGTTCTTGGGACACTCTGTGCGTGAAAATCGACTGCCGGAATTTGTCTATCGAGATTTTCTCACGGATGTGATCGGGGTGTTGCAAGGTAAGAGGGCGCGGTGACGACTCTTCCAAAATCACTTCCGCTCCCTCGACCGTTCCACCGCCAGTTCAGAAGTAGTTTTCCGGGCATAAGAGAACATCTCGGTTGTTTGGATTGCAAACCGGAAGCATCTTTGTTTGAAGATTCTCTGGCTGGAATGGGGCTGATGAGCGAACAGTTCGAGTACGACATTGCTTTCAGTTTCTGCGCGCTCGACGAAGGCGTAGCTACGCAACTAAACGACCTGCTGGCCTCCCGGCTAAAGACGTTTATCTACAGCGAACGTCAGAGAGAGATCGCCGGCAAGGATGGGCAAGAGAGCTTTAGCAAGGTTTATGGCGAAACCGCCCGGCTGGTCGTGGTTCTCTATCGCCCAGAGTGGGGCGAGACGCCTTGGACCCGCGTCGAACGTGACGCCATAAAGAATAGATCGTTGGATGATGGGTGGGACTTCGTAATCTTCGTCCCGACGGTAGATCGTCCCAAAATGCCGCCGTGGCTGCCGAAGACGCGGCTTTATGTTGGCCTCTCGCGTTGGGGAGTTGAGGCCGCAGCGGCAGTTGTGGAAGCACGCGCTACGGAGCGGGGCAGCGAACCCCACGAAGAAAGTGTTGCAGAACGCGCCGACCGTCTCCGCAGAGCACGGGCCTTCAAGGAGAAGCAAGAACGCTTTCAATCGACCGAGATTGGTGTTCGGAGTTCACTTCAGGCCTACGAAGATTTCTCTATCGCTATAGAACACCACGCCGAGCAAATTACGAAATCGGGCATCGCAATAACTGCAAAGCGTTCGCAGGAATACCGGATTCTAACCGGCCTTTCTCCGTGCAATACCATCTGCAGTTTCCGTCCTCATTACTCAAATTCCCTTCAAGATGCTCATCTGCTCATCGAAGTATTCAAGGGATTTCCGACTTTGCCCGGCTTCTATGGCTCGATGAACAAGCCTGCGAAGCTGAAATCGCTGCGTTTCTCGTATCAACTCATACGGGAGGACTACCATGCATGGGTCAGCACCGATGCGAACGGTCGCGAGTTCTCGCCGCAACAACTCGCAGACCACATCCTTCGTACCTACATGGACATAGCTGAGAAGACTAGTTCTCACTGAGTTAGCCCGGCGGCCAAAGAAGAGCGAGAGATCATGGGCTCGCTCGCTGTCGCTGCTCGGCTTCGGCAATCGCCACCAGCGGATCAGGTTCGTTCTTCGACAAACCGGCGGCCTTCAGCCTTCGGAGCAGTGCATGGGCCTGGGGCGTATCGGCGTAAACCACGGTCGATTCCCATGGCTGCAGATTCAGCGACGTGATTTGCGCGCAGAAGGCCGCGTAGCGGCCAACAGCCTCCCACGGCTCCCTGCGCAACTTGGGGCGTCAATCTGTTTGGCACAGGTTCGACTCTGCCTCGGGCCGGCGGCGTTGGCGCGCGTCATCGCATCGCGGTCGGTGTCAGTGATCATCGCCAACCACCAGAAGTCGCGGTCGGAGCCAGGGCGATGGCTTGTCCGCCTAGCTCTTCCGGAAGAACCGGGCCAAATCCGTCAATAGGCCAAAGCTGAACCGAAAGCCGGCAGGTGGTCGAGGTCGGTCGGCTTCCGAGGAATCATTGCAGCGGGGGCAAGGGTCGCCGGCTGCGCCGCAGCCGCAGGCGTGTGGACCATCCCAAGGGCGGTCCGGGTGGGCTTCGCATACCCAGCCAGTGTCCTCGCAAGCGGCGCAGTTCATTGGTCAACCTTCGGAGCATCCGCTTTCGGCCTCGCATGTACTCGTGCGTCGACCAGGACCTCGGTGATGGCGTCCCGCAGGCTGTCGCGGTCAAGGATGCGGATCAGCCGATCGATGGTGGTCGCCGCGTCGTGCTCTTTCGTCAGGTAGTCCGCAATCGCCATCATGGCGAGGTCGTAGCTCTGCTCAATCTGCTCGGCTGGGGTCAGGCGCACCATGCTCAAGCGGCTCCACGCAGGGGCAGCGCCAATTGGATACCGAACGGGCGGGTCGCGTTTTCCTCGATGAACGCCTGCAAGGCCGGCGTGATCTCGACGCCATGGTCGCCGGTTCGCTCGGCAAGCTCATCGGCGACCTCGCTGGTGGCATCCCTAGACCAGCCCTCAATGGCGTTGAAAGCGACGATACGCACCGGATAGGCGTACTGCCCAGACAGCAGGTCGCGGATGATGGTCTCGATGTCGGTGTCCTGCTCGTCGGTCTCGCGCCAGGAGCAGCCGGCGCGGGCGCCGAAGTCCTCCAGGACCAAGTAGATGTCCCGGTCGAGCCGATCCAGCGGAACGATCGACGGCGAATGACGCATGACGCAACTCCTACTCAAGAGGAGCAATCACGCTGCCAACCGATCGTTCCGTTGGGACCTGTGTGCGGCAGAGGATGCCGGCGCAATCGAAGGTTCCCCGCTGGGGCCGTTTGCTCGCCTGCTTCCATGTGAATTTGGCAGTAGTTGTCCGGTATATCGCCCAGCGCCGCAGTGCAGTTATCGTGATTTTGCCGGGGCTGGCATTTCATCCCGAACAAGATTTCAACCGGCAAGGGGTCGCTGAAAGGCGACCCCTTCTAATTTCCAGCAAGCGGCACAGCCATTGAGCAGATTGGTGCGAGGCCTCCGCACATCGTGGCGCGGGTAACGGCAAATGAAAAAGGGCCGTCAACTGAGGCGGCCTTGTTTCTCTCGGAGACGATCCCAGTCATTCGTCTTCTCCGGCGTAGAGATAAAGTCCTCCACTCGCTTCAGCCCAGCGGCTTTAAAGAGACCGAGAGTGATGACGACCATCATCAACACGGTTCCAGCAAGCATCGCCAGCGTCAACATGGGATGTCTCCACGTTCGCCCCGCATTTTAAACTCAGGCGGTCAGATCACGGTTCCCGAACACAGGCAGGGAACGCTTTGCTGACTACCAAGTTTTCCCGATGCCCTTCCCCAAGGGCGACACACCCGATTTGAGATTGGCCTTCCCATTGGCGACGGAGCGCGGTTAGCCTGCATGTCTTTCATTGCAGTTACTCCGTTTCTCAGCATGGAACCCTCTAGCCAAAGTGCGAAAAGCGAACAGTGCTGATTGCCGATTTGTCCTAGGCTCAGGAAGCTTGAGCCTTCCACAAGGTCCAAGCACCTCCAGCGGCCCCGGCCCACAATCCCCAAAAGCCCCCACGGCCGGGGCCGTCTTGTTATCGACATCCCATGACGGCGACCGCCAGGCCGGCCCCATTGAAATTCGGCCGAACGTCCGCCCCGCGCAAGCCGCAAGCCGAGCAGACGAAGCGTCCCTCAATGTCGGATAGACGCATCGCATCGGGCCAGGCGTCCCGCGCTGACCGCGACGTGACGGCCGCAACGGAAATCGGCGCACCAGATCACGACGCCGCTTAGGCCCATCTCGCGCAGCTCGCCGAAGGTGATCTTGACCGGGCGGCGACCGGCAGGGGTGGTGCTATGGCGGGCAGGACGAGGCATGCCGCCATCAAAACGCGGCTCCGTCTGTGCTGCAAATTATCGATCCATAGGGGGATCAGACGGCGGCGAGCTACTGCCGGACGTGGGTGTGGATTAGGGCAGACTCATGAAGCGGCGGCCGCCTGATGTCCGGGTTTGCCGCCAACGTCGGCCAAAGAGCGGGTGGGCTCCGAGGCCGCCGATGGGCCAATACCGGAAGTAGCCAACTTGTTCGATCACCCCTGTCGATGCGGACGCTGAACGTCAGCGAAAATTCGAGCGATGCCGCTCCCGGCATCACGCTAGGTGACTACCTATCCAAATGCCGCGATTGCAAGCACAACGGCGGCGACGAGGATCGGACCTGCATCGGAG
>NZ_JBVVPN010000095.1:0-10397 GCF_055811035.1 Bradyrhizobium sp. MI1.10 | reverse complement strand
AACAGGTGGCCGCCTTCGATCGGAATGCATGGTCGCGTTCAATCGGAATCCCTGGCCGCAATCCCCGGAATCCGCACCTCTCTTTCCGGGTTCCCGGTCCAAGAATGCGATGCCGAGAACGTAAGATCGAACACAGGTTTCTGAACGCGAGACGCAAACGGCGACGTCGCCGTAATGCTGATCGTCATTTGCCGAGCCGCGCGGAGCGCGTACGTCCGTGTTGCTCGCGGTCGCGATTTGTTGGTGTTTTTTGTTTGTGTCGGGAGGACTAAACGTTGGGCGGTTTCGTAATACAGCCAGCGAATTGAGTAGCTGGCCCGCAAAAGTACTAAAATACTGACATGTGCAGGCGTCTGGACGTGCTCACGTCCCCTGCGATCATACGAAGCCGAGGGAACGCGGAACCCGCGACGGCTACAATCCATTGCGCAACCTGTATGGGCAGAAGATCGCCAAGCATTTCGACGCTGCGTCCCGGCGTCACCGATCCGCGCGGCCTGACTCGCGTCTTCAGGCAGCGTGCCGGCAACGAGAGCGAGATTGGGTAACGTTGTTCGCGTTGGCTCGCGCTTCAATGGCCGATGCCGAACGCTGGCCCGTTCCAGCCACGAAGATGCAGAGCGGTCGGGAGCGTGTCGTGCCTTGTCACGGCAGGTACTGCGCAATGATGCGCAAAATTCAGAAGCTGACCGGCCATTGCCGACCGCGTTATCCTGTTCGAAAGACACCTCGCTGTCAAATGATACGCTTAACAGGCTCTTGCGGCTGCTTGGCGTTTGACACTAAGACTGTCATTGTCCCACGGATTCCGGACATCTTCTTACTTTTCATCACGCAGAGATCAAGGACGCCAGGCATGGGATCGCGATTGCTCGAGCTGCAGCTCGCTCAGCTCGCGCCGATAGCTTTCGCCCACGAAGCCGGTGCAGCATTGGGCCCTTCGTACCGATCACCGGCCTCTATCCCACAAAGGTGATGCCGGTCACGGGAATTGCGCAAATCGGAGTCGGTCACAACACACTACTCAATTGACACTGCCACGTCTCTTGGGGTGCAATCGATTCCGTTGATGGGCAGCAAATCCATTGGGCAAGCTGAGAATACCACGACCGCCTTCATATCCGCTCGGAACGTGACGTGATCTCCGGGTCTGGAGGCGGGCGGGCACCAATCGAGGCGATTGCCTTGAATGACCGGAATGTTCATGAAAAGGTTTAAAGGGCACGGTGTTTCCGGCAAGGTCATCCCTACTTCCTGCATCGCAGCTGCCAGATTATCGGCGCAGTTGGCATGATAGCCGATGTGGCCCAGCAACTCGTACCGGTGCCGGTCGCAGGCTGCAATCAGAGTATCATGTATGCCGGGAGAGGAATCCGACAAGACGGTAAGAATTGGCCGACGTTTGTTGGTGATAAAGGAGTCGCCGCAGCCAGGCGTAAGCCTCTTGAGAGATGCTCGGGTGTGCTCCATAGACATGAACTCGGACGTCTCGCTTGCATTGAATGCCCACGTATCGACGACCTGAGTTCCATGGGTATTGATGATCCGGACGGTCTGAGCTTTGCCGAGCACGACGGCTCGACCTTGGCCAGCAGGTAAAACGAAGGTTTTCGACACGCCGATCTCCTAGCCGTGAAAAGGGTCACATCCGTTAACGACGAATATCGGCGGTGGTTAGAAACGGGTCGCAATGTCGACGGCTTGAAGGAACGCCCATGCCGGCAAGCGTTGTGTCAACAGCGTTCACCATTTCAGGAGAGCCCGCGATGTAAGCGCGCCAGGTCGACATGGTCGTGGAGGCCAAGTCGGCTTTCAAGACTGCGTCCAGGCGGCCGCGCCGCCAGCGCACGGATTGCGCGCCGGCTGCAGAGAGGACCACATTAAGCGACAAGTTGTTGTGCGCGCTCGCGAGATGTTCCAATTGATCAACTAAAAACAGATCAGCCTCGGTGCGAACTCCGAAGTAAAGATGGACATCTTGAGTTATCCCTTTGCCAAGACCGCTCAAGAGCATCGAAAGAATCGGAGCAATACCCGTTCCTCCACCAACCGCAACGATCGGGCTAGCATCGTCAGCGCGCATAAAGGCGGTGCCATACGGGCCGGTCATGGTGACGCGACTGCCTACGGCTGCGCGTGCTATCCCTTCGTCCGTGACGGCTCCGCCCCGCACGCGCTTAATGTAGAAGTCGATCACCGCGTGCCCGGGCGGGCTCGCCATGGAGAATTCACGGGGAGGTAGGCCCTCGAACATAACTGATGCGTATTGACCAGCGAGGAAGTGAAATGGCTGCGGGGAGCGCAATTGCACGAGCCGGACTTCTGGGCTCACTGGTTCAATCTTTACGATCTCTGCGTCTAGAGATACCACTGGAGGTAATGGTACATCGCTGACTGCGGGCTCAATGACACAATCTGAGTTAGGTATGGCACAGCACGGCAATATCAGCCCAACACGCCTCTCCTCGTCCGATAAAGCTGTCTCCACATAATCGAGGTGGTCAACTTGACCGGAAAGTAGATGGGATTTGCAGAGCCCGCAGAAGCCGGTAGTGCAACCATGAGGATATTGGACCCCGTGCTGGAAGAAGGTCTCAAGAATGCTGACACCAGGTCGCGCGACGACGTTGACCTCTGATCCGTATACCCTCAAACGATGCTCATTGTCTTGAACAGTGGCGCTCAATGACTCTCTCGCTCTTGCGGACAAATTGACAGACCGGACGGCAGTATTCGAGACCACGTGCCGCCCCGTCGTTGTCTTCCGCTCTTTGTTGGTCGGCTACGACTAGGCCACGGCAACATTTTCGCCGTTGAAAACTCTCACCGCTTGCTCTCGGATTTCCTCGAGCCGCTTCGCCGAGGGTTGCGGCGAGTTTTCAAATTTGTGCTCAC
Organism: Bradyrhizobium sp. MI1.10; assembly: GCF_055811035.1. Lineage (NCBI taxonomy): Bacteria > Pseudomonadati > Pseudomonadota > Alphaproteobacteria > Hyphomicrobiales > Nitrobacteraceae > Bradyrhizobium > Bradyrhizobium sp. MI1.10. The sequence continues at coordinate 7,502 of NZ_JBVVPN010000095.1, read as the reverse complement.
GGAGGGCATCTGCGTACCACCGACCAACTCGGCTACACGCCTCCTTGTCTTGTTGCTCACTCGGACCTTTCGGAATGCACAAGACGGTGTTTCGGGCGTGTGTGCGGATCGGCGAGTTGGGCTGCTCGACGCGTGTGATGCCAAGCGGATCCTTTCCAGCTTGCACCGCGTCAACGCCAGCCTTCAACATCTTGCGGAACATTATGACGCCCCGATCGCTGGCGACCAGGTGTTCGCGACCGTGGATTGTCATCGGACCTTGAGACACAAAGGCATCCCAGTCGCCTGGCGCTCGTTGCCGCTCTTCGTAACCCCGGTTGCCCGTCTGTGTGTCGATGTTGCCGGCCGTAGACAGCGCTTCGCCGCCGCCTTTCTGCTGCCGGTCGAGGTACGCCGCGACACCCGGAATTTCAACTTCAGGCTCGATATCGCGCCAGCCGATCGTCATCGTATTGAAATCGTCGATGGGGACCACCCAGTTTGTCGATCCACCGCGGATGTCGTTAAATACCTCGCCCTCCGCATCCTCGATCCCTGCAACCCGCGTTAGGTTTGGCATAATCAAGTCGTTCGTCCGCATATAGACCTTGTCTTTCCAGCGAAAGGTACCCGCGTACATTACGCCGATGGACGTTTCGAACCACTGCAGCCCGATCGGGATCTGGCTGAAAACCTCAGTGAACTGGATGCCAAACAGACCACAATGTAATTGCGAAATATGCATCGGGTCGGTTTCGTTTTCGCGGATTTGCAACCAGTTACAGGGTGCAAAGTCCTTTCGTCGGAACTGCGTGCCGGGCTCCCGTTCAAGCGCGTCATAAAGTGGAAACACAGGTTTTTTGTCTGGCGGCCCCATATAGGCGAAGAGCAATCCCTTATATTCGCGAACGGGGTAGGCACCATGGCAGAGACGATTCTTCAATCCCGATGAGTCGCCTGGGATATCGAGAATGCGGCCGTCAACGTCGAAGTGCCAGCCGTGATAACAACATCGCATCCCGTTCTCTTGGATCTTTCCGAATTCGAGCGAAGCGCCGCGGTGGCTACAGCGCCGCTCAAGAAGACCGTAGTTGCCTTGTCCGTCCTTGAAGGCGACCAGGTCTTCGCCCAGAAGTCTAACGGCCACCGGAACATCGGTGAATTCCGAATTAAAAGCGAAGGGCTGCCAGAAGCGCCGTAGATATTCGCCTGTTGGTGTGCCCTTTCCGACTTTCAAAAACTCGGTGTCGGGGCCGACTTCCTTCCGATCGTAGCCCGAATAAGGCCGTTGTAACAGGTTGGTCCGTTCCATTGTCTGACTCTCCATCATTTTTGCGAAAGACCCGCATTCTCTCACATCGGTTCAATGCGGCGCTAAGCGCCGATCGCTAGATCTCGACAGGGCGGTGGCGAGATTACGCGCACTTCCTTGATACACAGGGCCGATCCGGTCTATTCATCGCTTCGCATTGCAACTTCGCGGATCACTTGGAGATAAAGCTCCAGCTTCTCCTCCACGCGGTGCGATGGGGCGGAGACCGCAACCGCAAAACCTGTATCCGTATCTCCGACCGGGACGGCAATGCAGCTTAGGCCAGGGACGAACTCTTCCTGTTCGAGCGCGTAGCCCTGCTTACGAATTTGCGCGAAATGTTTCTCCAGCGTTGCAAAGTCAGTAATGGTACGAGGTGTAAGCGCCTGTAGCTTGCGTGTTTCGAAATAGGCCGTTCTAGTTTCAGGACTGGAAAGCGCGAGAAGCAGCTTGCCGGAGGCGCGTGCATGTGCGTTGCCGAAATAGCCAGGCGGCACGTCGATCGCGGTTACGGTTGCGCTGCCGCGCATTGCGGAGATGACTACAATCTCTCCCTCCGTCCACCCGACAGCGTAGGCGGTCTCACCCGTACGATTTGCGATCTCTCGAACGAGAGGTGCAAGGCGCTCTGGCGGCGCCAGATGGCGCTTGAATGCTTCGATTAGTCCCGCGACCTTCAATCCCAAGACATATCTTTGAGAGTTGTGGTTCTTTACGATGACCCCGAGAGCACTGAGGGACTGAAGAATATGGTAGACGGTTTGCCGATTAAGCTTTGTTTCCTTGATAATGTCGGAGGCCATTAGGCCGCTTTCGCTCTTGGCAACGAGGAATAGGACGGAGAAGCCTCGCCCGAGCGACTGAATACGTGGCGCAGGCGCTCTAACGGCAACCTGCGTCGCTCTACGTTTTCTGCTGCCGGGTCCAGTTTCGGTTTGAATGGCCATGATTGTCTCGAGCTATGAATTTGCAGGCATGACCGCGACTAAGCGCGCGACATCACGCGATCCACGGCGGCCAAGATCGCCTCGACGGAAGGAAGAAGGGCTTCTTGTAGCACGGGCGACGCGGGGATGCGGGTATTAGGAGCGCCTACCCGCTGGAAATTTGCAAAGCCGCATTCGGTAAGCCGCGCAGCAATCTCCGCGCCGAACCCGCCGGTGACGTTCGCTTCATGCACGATGACGGCCCGGCCGTGGCACCGTTTAACGACCGAGAGGAGCTGATTGTCATCCAACGGCGCGATCCAGCGGAGGTCCAGAACTGCGGCGTGCACACCCTTGGCGGAAAGAATCTCGGCGGCATCCTCAGCACGGTTGCCGATCGCACCCCAAGTTATGATCGCTACGTCTGATCCGTCGCGGCGAAGCTTCGCCGACCCGAGCTTGGAAATAGTCTTGGTGACTTGTCCTTTTGTTTGATAGAGCGCACGGGATTCAATAATGATGCAGGGATCGTTATCCGCGACAGCCGCACGGAGCATGTCGTAAGCATCTTGTGGCGTGCTCGGCATCCCCACCTTAAGCCCAGGCACATGCGCGAGGAATGCTTCGAGACACTGTGAGTGCTGCGCGCACGAGCCTGGCGTTGCGCCTTGCTGAAGGCGCACGACCATGGGCGCACTGCTTTTGCCCTGCGTGATATATCGCACGTTTGCGGCTTGATTGACCAACTGATCGAGCGCTACGAGGAGAAAATCCATCCACATTATCTCGGCGATCGGCCGTAGACCGCACATCGAGGCGCCGACCGCGGCTCCAAGGATCGAGGCCTCTGCGATTGGCGTGTCGAAGACCCGATCTTCGCCGAATTCGCGTTGAAGATTGCGAGTACAGCCAAAAATCCCTCCGGCGAATCCGACATCCTCGCCGAACACGAGAACCTCAGGCCGCTCATTGAGTTCGTCCTTGAGAGCTTCGTTAACGGCCTGCTGGTAGGTGAGCTCGGTTGAAACAGCCGGTAGCGTAGAACCCGGGTCGGCTGCCTCGTTCGACACTACATGGAGGCGCGCGCTGGCGGGATTTGGCTTCGGTGCCGCCGTTACGCGCTCGATCAGCGCCTCGATATCTGTCTTTGTCGCCGCGACGTCGGCATCAAGCTCCTTTTCGGAAAACAAGCCAATTGCGAGAAGCTGCCGACGCAGGCGCAGGATCGGATCGGCATCCGCGGCTTTCAGCCGATCGGCTTTCGGCCGATAGTGCTCAATGTCGCGATTGTAGTGTCCCCACAGGCGAACCGTCTTGCATTCGATCAGGGACGGGCCTTTGCCCCCCCGCGCATGTTCGAGCGCAAGAGAAATCGTATCGCGAACTGCGATAGGGTCGCAGCCATCGATCGTGGCGCCGGGCATACCGTAACCACCCGCGCGACGGGATAGCCGCTCGATCGGGACAATTCGATCTATCGGTGTCATTTCTGACCAGCCGTTGTTTTCGCAGATGAAGATGACAGGGAGCTTCTTATACGCGGCAAAAACCATAGCCTCGTGCAAGGCCCCTTGGTTCATCGCCCCATCACCGATCGAGACGAGCACGGCGCCCGTCTTCTTGCTCATCGCTAGAGCGACACCGTTCGCGATCGCCGCGCCCGCCCCAACGATCGAGTTTTCGCCGATGAATTTCGTGCCAGGGCCCATGAAATAAGCTGAACCACCCCGACCCCCGTTGATGCCTGTTTCGCGATGGCAGATTTCCGAGAGGATCTCGAAGGGATCGAGTCCCGCCTCGATCGCCCACCCGTGGCCTCGGTAGGTAGCAATAATGCGATCATCGACGTTAGTTGCGGCGCAAGCGCCCACAGCGATGGCTTCCTGCCCGGCACAAAGATGGATTGAGCCGGCAATCAGCGCTTCCGCACCAGCGCTCATGTTCAGGCATGCTTCCTCAAAGCCACGAATGAATGCCATGCGCTGCAGTGCATGCCGCGCAAAGGATGGGTCAATCGAGGCTGCTGCCCCCTCAGCCGACGCATGCTGACGTTCATTCATGGAAGTTCGCCATTTTCAATTCTCCGTATGACAACTTTGTCGCCAGGGCCGTGGTGTGTCAAGTAATTATGATTGTATCACTATTTGATACGCAGGTTAGATGCGATGCTTTGCTGGTAGCGAGTTCGGTTAGTGATAAGCTTGGGGCGCTGGATGACGATCTGACCTCTCGTGTGCCTCTAAATTGCACTTCCCCTGCCGCGATGGGGTCACGGCTCGGGATCGCGTCGCGACCCAGACTGGCGGAGGCGATGATCAGCTATTTCAGGCGCCACGCAACGGGTAGGCAGAGCTTGCGACAGACGCGATTGGCAAAGTGAAGCCCGCCTTTACCCGATCCAAGACGATCATCGTTTCGAGGCGCTTGATGTTGGGATGCTCTGCAGCCAGGCGCCTAGTGAAGTCGTCGTAACTTTCAATATCATTTGCGGTAACGAGAAGAACGAAGTCAGCCTGGCCGGCAACGCAGAATGCGCTCATCACATCTGTCCTCTTGCGCATTGCCTGCTTGAAACGATCAACGATGTCGACCTGGCCACGCTCAAACGTAATGAGAACAAGCGCGGTTACATTTCGGCCGACCGCCTTTGGACGAATGATTGAAATATCCGCTTCTATTACACCGTCCGCTCGCAGGCGCTTTAGACGACGTTGAACACCTGACGCGGACAAGCCGACTAAGGCGCTGAGCTGCTCACTCGTCAGACGGTTGTTACGTTGCACGAGATCAAGAAGATGAGCATCGATTTTATCGAGCTCTGTCGCAGAGCCGCGGTCACTGGCTTCCGGTTGGACGGTCCAGGCGTACAGCTTGTTTCCTTCTCTGCTTACCACTGAGTTCGCCATAGATGCACTCGATTCTCTTCCAGCTGAGCAATCGTAAGGGCGGCGGCAAAGCTGTGTCAACATTAAAGCCATGTATCACCATATGATGACAAACGCCTATCGGACGATTATACAAGACTTTGCAATCTGCGATTTTGTCGAGCAGGACTCTTGCTTTGACCAATTCCGAGCGATGCGAGTGGTTATGAAATGCCGAAGACAGACCAAAGCGCCTTACCGAATGTTTCGTAAGCAAACGACGGCTAATTGCGGCGAAGCGCCTGTTGGTGCTTCGGCCACCCAGCTTTGACCCGTGTGCTGGCGGATAAACATTGCTTTTGGGCGCGCCGCACTACCCGCATGACACAAGAGAACCGATAGCCGTTGTCGCCTAGCTTACCTCGCTGCCGGCGGATTCATCAGAAGCGGGGAGGCTGTCAAGGGGGCGATGCGGTAGCTCGCCCTGTCGACGGTGCTCGTATTCCTTCTGCGTCAGGTGCGGGCGGCCGCAAACATTGCTCTCCATCGTGGACGCCTTCACGATCGGCACCGCCCTATGTTCACCACGTTGCAAAGATCATTCTGAGCGCAGGACTGTTAGACGGGCAATCGCGAACCGCTTCTAGTTGACTAGACTCAGCGCGGAGAGGTGACCGAACCCATGCAGGTCTTCTCTGAGTTGAGGGCGCTACCGCAAGCATCGCGCCAGCAGCCTAGCTGAAGCATCCGCTTCACGGCAAAGCCAAGCGTTTCCAAAATTGAAGCAACCCCTACGGGGAGCTCGCGAACTTCGCCTCCGACAGGAGGTTACTCCGGCACCACGTGCTTACGCTCGATAGCCGGAGGAAACTCAATTCCGGCTCAGTTCTCCTCGGCCGTCCTTCGCATCTAGATGCTGGGCCACTCAAATGATGGCCTTAATTCGTCAGCTATCTGAGGACAAGCCACCATCCCGCAGGGAGTGCCGCGCGGGCTAGACCGGCTTAGTCAGGCGAGCTTGCACAAAAGAGGCACAAAGCTCGACCTAAGAAGAAAAATCCGTCGCGTTATCAGCTATAATGGCGAAATTCGACGCCCGAGCACAACCATAATTGAATGACAATTCTTGGGGCTCAGGATGGCCGTGCAGAGCACCATTCTTTATGGACTCACCCGTAGCGGGATGCGTTCTCCGCTATCGCAAGAGCCCCGACCATTGGCGTGCTTGCTTGCGATTCAGGGCTATGGCCGGTCTGGTTTAGTCGTCCGCCGATGGCGGCAATCGAGATGACCTCACAGCAGGCCGAAGTACGGCTTCGCTACGCCAATTTAAGGGACAGTGGTCGCGTCAGTTTGTCCGTAAATTGATTTTGTTGGAGCCGAAAGGTCAACCCAGAACCATCAACAGGTGCGCCTCAGTTATTCATGCCGCGACGGCGTTCTGCGGCTGAATTGCGCTCCTTGAACGAAACACAGGAAAGGAACAGAAAATGCCTGGAACTCTTTTGCTTCGCGTTGTGGCGAACGTGCTAGCGATTGCACTTGCTCTGGCCAACGGCAGCGCGGACGCCGAAGGTACGAAGAAAAACATTAATGCAATGGCGGTAACCGTATTTCCGCCATTCGAATTCGCGGATGCATCCGGGAATCTGGTTGGGTTCGACATCGATATTCTGAACGGGATAGCTTCGAAGATGGGAGCGCAAGTCAACTGGACCCAATCGAGTTTCGCGCAAATAATCAGCTTCGCTCCGATTAAGACGGCGCGCGCGGACATACTTTCCAGCGCTTTAGGCGATACGCCGGAACGCCACGCCAGTGTAAACTTCATCGATTACGTATATCAACCGTACGTATTCTACACGCTACGTGCCCAAGCCGAGAACTTCGCCAACATGGAGACGCTGTGCGGTAAACGTGTAGGGGCAATACGCACCAGTGTTATCGAAACCGGCGCAGTCGTCAAATGGAGCGAGGAGAACTGCACAAAAGCCGGCAAACCTGCAATCATCATTGTGCCCGGTGAGAACACGCCCCAAGTGCGGCTCATGGTTAAGCAGGGCTTTGCCGACGCGGGTCTGACAGGTGCAGCGATAATTGCTTACCAGAATACACTAGAGGGAAATCAGTACTCGGTAGTTGGCAAACCTGTGATCAAATTGCTGACCGGCATGGCGTTCTCAAAAGATGATCCCCAGTTCGGACAAGAGCTTAAACAGGCGCTTGGCGCGCTGATTGCTGATGGCACCTATGACCAACTACTTCAAAAATGGGGGCTACCGCAGGACGCGTCGATCCAAAAGCCAATGATCAACGGCGAGCCTTGATCGCCCGGTTGCCCCACTGATCTTCCCCCGAAAAAGTGGACGGGTTTAAGCGGCTTTTAGCTCCATTTCGATCGGGGCGATAAATCCGATGGCG
>NZ_JBVVPN010000094.1:0-10854 GCF_055811035.1 Bradyrhizobium sp. MI1.10 | reverse complement strand
GCATGGCGGCCTAACCCCGGCAGAGGCTCCACTTATCGACGCGGAGATTCTGTTCAGACAACCGGGACCAGCTCTGTTGATGTCGCATAACCGACGCGAGAGTGTTCCGCCGGAGTGCGCGGTCGACGGCGGCGAGTGGGCGTAAAGCGAGCGGCAAGATGCGCATTTGGCACCAATCGGTCACAGAACTCGATGCACTTCCTCACTACGCGGATTCGCTAAGACGCCGCTTCGCAGCCCTCGCGGGACCGGGCGTCGAGGTGGTCCTCCATGGAATCCCCATCGGGACCTACGGATCCTCCTCACCTGCACGGGTCCTTGAATCTCCGCGCGAGCGAAGCCGCCTTGGGAATGTCGTGCTTGCGCAGTTCAAACGCGCCGAACTTGAGCGATTCGACGCCGTTATGATCGCGTCGTTTGCTGAGCCCGCGCTTCGCGAAGCCCGAGCGGCTCTCGATGTTCCGGTCACATCGATGATGGAAAGTTGTCTCTTTGCGGGCTGTTCGGTTGCTCCGTTGATCGGCATTGTGACGATCTCTCCAGCTGGTGCGCGGATGTTGGCGGAAAGCGTGGACAGTCACGGGTTGAATGCGCGTGTCGTAGATATCGTCAGTCTTGCTCCGGCCTATGACGAATTCGATCTGCAGCGCGCCTTTGAAAAGCCAGAGGGACTTAGAGCCGCCTTCGAGGTGGCCGCTCGCAAAGCTATTGACGCTGGTGCGGATGTCGTCATTCCGGGCGAGGGCGTGTTGAACGAATTTGTCGCGCACCTGAACATCCGGGAGTTGGATGGTGTTGCAGTGATGGATGGGACCGCTCTTACGCTGACCTACACGGAGATGCTCGTACGAGCTTATCAGCGGTCCATGCTGCGCACCGGTCGACGATGGGGGTATCCGAGGCCCCGGCCGATCTCAAGCTCCGCCTCGACACCGCTCGGAAGGCGCGATGAAGCGTTGCCGTCCATTCAAGGAACAGCGGAACGTCAGTTAGGAGCTTCACCACGGATGCCGAGGAAACACCATGACGAGACCTAATCTCACAAAACAAGAAATGCTTGCAATGCGGACTCATTCCCGGCCGCTCGAGCGTATTTGTTCGGGTCTCATCGCTTCCTTCATCGGCTCGGGCAGGAACGAAGAGACCGCGGCTTACACCGCTACCGTCGTTTGTGGGGCTATCGCAGGTACACGCCGAGGCGTCGCAGGTCAGATTCGCCGAGAGCCTCTTTCGCTTGCTTTGGGAGTTCTGCCGCTATGATCAGGATCAAGGTGAATTTGGACCGATGCGACGCCAATGGATCGTGCGCGGCGCTAATGCCGGATGTCTTCGAGATCGGAGCAGACGGTGCATTGAAGCTGCTTAAGAACGAGGTCGACGAAAACCGCGAGGACGAGGTGGAGGAGGCGATCCTGTGCTGTCCAATGGGAGCGATCTCGCGGGCGTCGCAGGCGCTACCGGTCATGGAGCCGTTCTCGTCAGAGCCTCAGCGGCACCTGGGGGGGGCGCTCGATGGCAAACCGCTGGCCTTCGGCTCGGCGGGGTATGTCGTGCTCAGTTACGCATTGGCGACGCGTGTGCTTCGCGACTCGCGGTTCAAAAATGCGGCCCTCGGTCTCATGGAGAAGTTCGGCATCACGGCCGGCCCCGTGCATGAATTCCGTGCTCGGAGCATCCTTATGGCGGAAGGACTGCAACACATGCGGTTGAGAACACCCTTAGCCCGATTCATGGGGCCGAATACCGTGGAGGAGATTAGGGGCGTTCTCAGGGATATACTGGGCGAGATCATGCAGGACATGAGCGGGCAGGTATCATTCCATACTGCCGTCGCCGACCCGATTCCAGCCCGCATCTACTGTTATTTGGCTGGCGCGCCTGCGACCGACGCTCCGAAGGTTGCAAGCCTTTCCGCGCGCACGTTGTCGCTCCTCAGCCGAGACACAAGCTTGGCCCCCGTGATCTTGAAAGCGTACGACGAGCTGTTCGAGTACTTGCGGAACCTCGTTGCCCGCAAGAAAGCGGATGGCCTCGGTAGCGATATGCTGTCCTTTCTTATCAAGGAGCAGGATGCGGGCAAGCTTTCGCCGGAAGAGCTTTTGAACGACGCGGCAGCCATGCTCGAGGCCAGTTCGGTGAACACCTCGCATCAGATTGGCCTCACCATATGGACCCTCCTGCGCAATGGTGACGTCTGGTCCAAGATCAAAGACGATGAATCGCTAATCCCCGCGGCCGTCGTCGAAGCCACGAGACTCTTTCCGAGACCTGGCATGGTAAGCAAGGTCGCTACGGAAAGCGTCGATCTGGACGGTGTCGTCATTCCTCAGGGCGCCGACGTTCACGTCGCCATCTGGTCGGCAAACCGTGATGCGGAGCGTTTCGAACGACCCGGCGAATTTGATCTGCAAAGGGAGAAAAATCAGCCGCTCACGTTCAGTACGGGTGCGCACGGATGCCTTGGCCAAAGCCTCGCTCGCGTAGAGATGGAGGAAGTCGTTCGTTATCTCGTTAGGTACTACCCGAACTCGGTCGTTGTCGATGAGGAGACGGAAGTCGCCCAGGTCGGCGGCCGGTGGCTTGTCAAGTCATTCACAGTCGATCTGCGGCAGTGAATACGATGCCGCAACCCTATTGCGACGTCGCGATTGTTGGTGGGTCAATCGCTGGCCTACGTGCGGCGCAGACGGTCGCCCGGCATGCTCCCGGCCTCACCATCGCGATGATCAGCGACGAGACGTATCCCCCATATGAGCGTCCTCCACTATCGAAGATCAGCTTGACAAAGCAGATGTCGCTCGATGCACTGATCTATCCGGCCGTGAACGAGCTAAGGAGCCTTGGCGTCAACTTCTTGCTCGGTACCAAAGCCGAAGAGCTGGATGTCGATGCCAGGAAGATAGTCCATTCCTCCGGGGCACTGCAATATCGGTCCCTCGTGATCGCCACGGGCTGCGAGGCGATCATACCGCCTGTATTGTCCGGGCTACCCGATATCTTTTCACTCAGGAGTTACGACGATGCGGTTTCGCTTCGTCGGGCACTCGCCAATCCCTTGAAGTCTGTCGCAATCGTAGGAGCGGGCTTCATCGGCGGTGAACTGGCCTCCATGCTATCAAAGGAAGGACGGCGGGTCGCGCTGATTGATCTCGCACGCAAGCCCCTGGGCAAGTTCGGCGAGCCAGCGTTCAGGGACTACGTAGCGCTTCACCGAGGCGCCGGCATAGTTCTGAAATTCGGTGAGCAGATCGTCGACGTAGTCAAACAGGGCGATGGCCGTGTACTGGAGCTTGGTAACGGGTCGAGAGTGCCTGCCGACGTGATCGTCGTCGGAGTGGGCGTGCGGCCTTCGACCGAGTGGTTGCGGCAATCCGGCTTGCGCGTGGAGAACGGCATTCGCTGTGACGGTGCACTGCGAGCGGCCGATCATGTGTTCGCGGCCGGTGATGTGGTTCGGTGGCCCAACCAGCGCTGGGACATAGATATGAGGGTTGAACATTGGACCAATGCAGCAGAGCAGGGGCGCGTCGCCGGCATCAACGCGGCAAATGACATTCTCGGAGTGCCGCTAGAGGTCTGTGCCAACGTCCCATACTTTTGGTCCGACCAGCATGGCGTGCGCATCCAGTTTGCCGGCCATCGCGCGGGCGATGAAGCGATTATCGAGAGCCGGAACTCGAGCGGCTCCCTCTTTGTCTACAGGCGGGGCGATATTGTCTCCGGGGTGTTGGCGTTCGAGCGTCGTGCGGATTTTGTGAAGATCCGAACAATGCTGAAGAATGAACTGACTTGGCAAGCGGTAAGATCGCTGATCGACCGAGAGAACTGGCCATGAGTCACCAAAGCGAGGTCGCGCAACGGGCCTCGTGTACGCGCATCATTGGCGTTAGTGGCGAAATGGACGTGGCTCTAATCCGTACACGTCTTGCAGAATCTGGGTGATGATGAAGATGACAGGCAGGCTTTCCAATAAGACGGCCATCGTGACCGGTGCAGGTTCGGGGATCGGTCGCGCGACGGCCATTCGATTTGCGGAGGAGGGGGCGTCCGTAGTCGCGGCGGGCCTGTCGGAGGGGCTCGATGAAACTGTGGATCTTTGCCGGGCGGCCGGCACTCGCGCCATTGCCCTCGTCACTGACGTTAGTCGAGCGGCTTCGGGAGAAGCCATACTTGCGGCGGCGGTCGGCATCTCGGACTGTCCAAACGTGTTGGTGAACAACGTCGGGATTGCCGGATCGACTGCCGCTTACGACACCACGGATGAGGAATTCGACCGAATCGTCAACGTGAATCTCAAGAGCGTGCTCCGTGTCTCCCGGCCGTTCTTGCAGCTATGCCGTTCGCACAACTCCGGTGGATCGATTATCAACATTTCTTCGGTCCAGGGCATTCTCGGATTTCCCAACAATGCCTCCTATGCGGCTACGAAGGCAGGAATGATCGGCCTGACTCGGCAGATGGCCAACGATTGTGCCTCTTTCGCTGTCCGGGTTAACGCCGTCGCGCCAGGCATCATCGAAACACCACGGACGCAAGCGCGACTACGCGACAACGCCGCGTTCAGGAAATTCTCCGTGCATTCGACTCCGTTAGGGCGTCCCGGTCGGGCCGATGAGGTTGCTGCGGCGTGTCTCTTTCTTGCCAGCGACGAGGCGAGCTTCATCACTGGGCAGGTCCTTGCCGTCGATGGTGGAGCGTCTGCCACCGTCTTCAGATCGTAGTCGGAGCAAAGTCAACAGCGTGTTTAGACAGTCCGCTGCGGCGGGGGACGTGCTCATAACAGATATAAAGAGGGAAGGATGATCATGACCTCAGCGAAGGCCGTCACAATCGTCGGCGCTGGCCCCGTCGGGCTGATCGCTGCTCTTGGATTGGCGAAATCCGGAATCTCTGTCAACGTGTTGGAGCGGGCGAACGGCATCGTCGCATCGCCGCGCGCAATAACGTACCATTGGTCGTGCCTAGAAGGCTTGTCGGAGCTGGGCCTTCTGGATGAGGCCCTCCAGATCGGCTTCTCGAAGCAAGACTACAGCTACATCGAGTTTGCGACCGGCGAACGAATTGATTTCAGCTTGAACGTATTGGAGGGGCTGACGAAGTTTCCTTATAACCTTCACCTTGGTCAGCACCGTCTTGCGGAGATCGCGCTGCGAAAGCTCGCCGCTTATCCAAACGTTAATGTTCACTGGGGTGTCAATGTCACCGATATCGAGCAGGATGCCGAGGGCGTCTCGGTGGACGCCGTTGGGCCAGATGGAGAGGTGAGGTATCGCAGCGGGTGGCTCGTCGGAGCCGATGGTGCCGGCAGCGCAGTTCGAAGCGCATTGGGCCTGGAGTTCGAGGGTATCACATGGCCCAAGCGCTTTGTCGCTGCAAATCTTCGTCTCGATTTCGCCAAGTACGGCTTCGCTCGCACGACGTTCCTGATCGATGCGACGTATGGAGCTATTATCGTAAAGCTGGACCAGAACGACCTTTGGCGATGCACCTACAGCGAGGATTTGAACCTGCCGGAAGAGGATGTACCGGAGCGCCTTAGGAAGTTCTTGGAGGTGATCGTGCCGACAGCGAAGGATTATAATCTCGACGCCTATTCACCCTATCGGATGCACCAACGCGCGGCTACGATGTTTCGCGTCGGACGCGTGCTGCTCGCGGGTGATGCTGCCCATGCCACGAACCCCAGTGGTGGTTACGGCCTCGTTGGCGGGCTATTCGATGTCTACGTCCTATATAAAGCCCTTTCCGCGGTAGTCCAAGGCAGTGCGGGAGACGAAGTGCTCGACAGGTATGCGGAAGAACGTCGGCGTGTGTTTCTGGACGTCGTCTCACCCGCTGCATCGGAGACCAAGCGAATAATCTTCGATACCAGCGATCCGGTGCAACGTGCCGCCGACATGGCGAAGATCCGAAGACTTGCCGACGATAAAGCCACGCTTGTCGAACGTTTGATGCTGACATCCCGGATGAGTTCGGAGCCTCCGGCCCAATCCGCCAAGTCTGTGTAGCAAGCCTATTCGAATATTGCTCGTAGATCAAAGTGGGTCACCCTCGCAGCGCGCACGTCCATTCACGATGCGCTGCGGAGGTCCAAAGCGATACGAAATGGAGAGCCTCTTGAGCAAGCATCGCGTGATCTTCGTGCCGGGAATGGCGTCCGACGGACGCCTGTGGCAGCCCGTCATCGATCAGGTGTCTGACATTGTCGAGCCAACCATTGCGCGCTGCAGCGGCGAGTCGATAGCCGAGTTTGCTGACGAGATTCTGGCGGATGCTCCCGCAAGCTTTGTGATTGCCGGCATTTCGATGGGTGGGTACGTGGCGCTGGAGGTGGCGCTTCGCAGGGACGCGCGATTGGCGGGGGTCGCTCTTCTGAATACGAATGCGAGACGAGCGTCTCCGCTCCAGGTGCAACGCTCAAATGCTCTTATTGATGATGCCAAGCGGGGTCTGTTTGACACAGTCGCCGACCAGCTCGCCGGGACTGTCGCTGGGGGTAAGGCGGAGGTCGGGACCCTCGCCGCTGTAATGGCTCGTCAGGTTGGCGTAGGCGGGTATTTGCGACTGCAACGGGCTGTGCTCGATCGCCTCGATCGACGGAGTGAGTTGCGGGGGATCGCCTTGCCGACGCTTGTGATAGCGGGTGACGAAGACCGCATTTCACCACCCAGCCTAGCTAACGAAATCGTGCGATTAGTACCGGGGGCAGAACTTGAGATCTTCCCTTGCGGACACCTTTCGACGATCGAAGTGCCGGACATGGTGTCGGCAAGCTTGCGCGACTGGCTGTCGCGGCGAGTTGAAGGTGGGGCGTGAGCATTCTGCAGCCGACCCCAATCGAGTGCACCGGCCTTGATGGTGCGCGACATCGAAGGGCGTGCCCTGGGACGACATCCCCGGGACCTCTTCAGGAGGCACATTTAGAAATGAGCGACACGATTGCTGATCTCTCGCATCTGCGCCAATGGATCGGCCAGAGTGAGACTTTAAACGATGAGATCACGCGTGCGCCGGTCCGGGCGCTCAACGCTACATTGGATCTCCCGGAGATAGATGCTTCTGCTGGCATGCCGCTTCAACCGCTGTGGCATTGGTTATATTTTCTGCCCGCCCATCGGCAGAGCGAATTAGGGCAGGACGGCCATGCTCGCCGAGGCGGCTTCTTGCCGCCGGTACCGCTGCCGCGGCGGATGTGGGCGGGTAGTCAGTTTGAATTCCATTCGCCTCTGAGAGTTGGTGATTCAGTCAAACGGGTATCGATAATAGACGATGTTGCGATCAAGGAGGGGCGCACCGGTCGATTGGTGTTCGTGAAGGTGCGCCATGAGATCTTTCGCGCTGATCACGGTGGACCAGCGCTCACCGAGTTTCATGACATTGTTTATCGTGAAGCGAAGCGCTCTGGCGACGTGGAGCCCGCTCTAACGCCAGCACAGATTGGTGCCCCATGGCAGCGCAATGTCGAGCCGGACGACGTTCTTCTGTTCCGGTATTCAGCCCTGACCTTCAACGGACATCGCATCCACTATGACCGCGAGTACGTGACCAAAGTCGAGGGGTATCCTGGCTTGGTGGTTCACGGACCGCTCATTGCCACGCTTCTAATCGATCTGGTGGGACGGCAGGCGCCTGCGCGGGAAATCGCCAGCTTCCAGTTCAGAGCCGTTCGTCCCACGTTCGATGGCAAATCCTTCAGCTTAAATGGCGCGCCGTCCGCAGACGGGCATTCAGTCAGCCTATGGGCGGCTGATCATGAAGGATTGTTAATCATGCGGGCAGCTGCAACCCTGAACTAGAAGCCGGAGTTTCCCTTGATGTCGTTGCCGCTACAAGACGTCACCGTCGTATCGCTCGAGCACGCCATTGCCGCGCCTTTCTGCACGCGCCAGCTCGCGGACATGGGAGCGCGCGTCATCAAGGTCGAACGGCCAGGGACGGGCGATTTTGCCCGCGCTTACGATGATAGGGTTCGTGGCGAGGCGTCGCACTTTGTCTGGACGAACCGCAGCAAGGAAAGTCTGGTCCTTGATATCAAGGACCCGGACGGGCGGTCCGCCTTGAAGGCCCTGGTGGGCCAGGCGGACGTACTGGTGCAGAATCTGGCGCCCGGCGCCACGGCGCGCTTGGGGCTGGATTACGCCTCGCTGCGTGTCGCGCATCCCCGGCTCATCGTGTGCGACATTTCGGGCTACGGCGACGACGGCCCCTACCGCGACAAGAAAGCCTACGATCTGTTGATCCAAAGCGAGGCTGGCTTTCTCTCCATTACCGGCACGCCCGACACGCCCAGCAAGGCCGGCAACTCGATTGCTGACATCGCCGCCGGCATGTACGCCTACAGCAACATTTTATCTGCCCTACTGTTGCGTCATAAAACCGGTGAAGGGGCGCACATCGACCTGTCCATGTTAGAGGCGCTGACCGAGTGGATGGGATATCCGCTGTATTACGCTTTCGATGGCGCATCGCCGCCCTTACGTGCAGGCGCCTCGCACGCGAGCATCTACCCCTACGGTCCATTCGCCACTGGGGGCGATGGCACGGTAATGCTTGGTTTGCAGAACGAGCGGGACGGAACGCTTTCTGCGCGCATATTCTCGACGATGAGAAGCTGGCTCAGGACGAGCGCTTTGACAGCAATGCGCGACGCAATGCTAACCGGCAAGCTCTGGACGCCATCATCTTGGACAAGTTTAAATCTCTAAACCGGACCGAGGTGCTCGAGCGCCTCGACAAAGCGGGCATCGCGAATGCGTCAGTCAATGATATTGCGGGGCTGTGGCAGCACCCTCAGTTGCGAGCCCGCGACCGCTGGCGCTTCGTCGGCAGCCCGGTCGGGGAGATTCTCGCCCTCCTTCCGCCCGGGCGCAGCAATCGCTGGGAGGCTCGAATGGGTCCGATTCCGCGTTTGGGTGAGCATACTGATGCAATCCTTCACGAACTCGCTGCTGGCTCAAAACTCACCTAACGCTCGTACCTGCAGAGATAGCTATGGCATTTGATACCGACCGTAATGGCACTTTGACCGAGCGCTTCGCGGCGCTGTGGTCGGGGTTAACTTGGGCTGACATCCCCGAAGCGGACATTGTGGGGATCAAGGATCACGTCCTTGATACTCTCTCCGTTGCCCTTGCGGGCGCGCGTACGTCGGAAGCCGCCGCCGTTATACGCGTACTCACCACGGCGAATGGGCGCCGGACCGGCGCCAGCGTGTGGGGCACCCTGGATCGACTGCCGCTTTCCCAGGCCGCACTCGCGAATGGCACATCGGCGCATGCCCGTGACTTTGACGATGGTGGCGGGGCAGGGCACGCCGGGTCGACGGTCATTCCTGCTGCTTTAGCAGTTGCCGAGTCCGCGGGCGCCTCAGGGCGGGATTTCCTGCTCGCGACCATTGCCGGATACGACATCGGCTATCGCTCATTGCTCGCTGTTGGCGGCTTCGCGGCACACACTGGTCGGGGCTGGCACTCATCGGGCACGATGGGAAGCCTCGGCGCTGCGGCAGCTGCAGCCAAGGTGCTTGGGCTGGACGCCGAGCAGTTTGCAAATGCGCTAGGTATCGCGGGCTCCTTTACTGGAGGCGTATGGGCATTCATCGACGACGGCGCGATGACCAAGCGCCTTCACCCAGGGAAGGCGTGCGAGACCGGCGTGAATGCGGCCCTGCTTGCCCAAGGTGGGGTTACCGGTCCGCATCGGATCTTCGAGTCCAAGTTCGGAGGGCTGTTCAGCACGTACAACGGTGGCGTGGGATGTCGGGAGAAGGCGCTCGATAGTCTCGGCGTCAACCTTAACGTCGCTTCATCGTATCTCAAGCCCTACGCCTGTTGCCGCGGCAGTCACTCTACGATCGACACGGTGCTCGGGCTGATGAGCAGCCACGGCCTACGGGCAGACAAAGTAAAGCGCGTCGACATCAGCGCCGGGCAGACCGCCTACGATATGGTCAATGTCTATCCAATCGAGACGGTCTTCGATGCGCAGTTCAACTTACCGTATGCGGTGAGTGTGACGCTGGTCGCCGGTGAGGCCGGCCTCGGCCAGTTTGAGCCGCCGCGGCTCAACGAGCCCGAGGTGCGCAGTGTGTTCGACCGGATCACCTTTACCATGGATACGTCGATCGGCTTGGAAGATGGCCCTCGACTGCACATCGAACTCACCGACGGCACGATGATCGCCGTATCCGCCGGGAACCCTACGCTTGCCAAGGGCTCGGCCGTGCAGCCGATGACCCACGCCGAGGTGGTTGCGAAGACACATGCCCTGATCGACCCGGCCCTAGCCGACGCGCTCATCTTAGCAGTGGAGGGGCTAGACCAAACCTCGAACGTCACCACCCTGCTCAACGCACTGAAGGTAATGGGGTGAACTTCCAGGTTTGCCGCGGCGTGCCGCGTTCTCGCGAGCGTCGAAGCTTGCTTTATCGCGGCACAGGCCCTTGCGATCGGCGGCAGGGAATCTGCGACGGTCTTCCACGCCTATTGCAATTACGAGGCTGCCGCCCGGAAGCTTCTAGGATCATGCATTCCCGGTGCCCGCGGAATCGATCTCGAATCTCGGATGAAGCGAGATGATTGCGAAGGGGGAGCGGAGAATGTTGCGTAACCGAAAGACTGCGCTCTGTCCGCGGTTGCCGGGTGATTGTCCACATGAAGGCAATCGTGCCTCGGCGATTCCATCATGACGCCGTTGAATTCGGTCGATCGATCGCCCTTGCTCGCGGTTCGCGACGTCAGCGTCGTGTTCGGCGGCATCGTCGCGCTCAACGGCGTGACCTTTGACATGCACAAGGGCCAGATCCTCGGCTTGATCGGCCCTAACGGCGCCGGCAAGACCACGCTCTTCAACTGC
>NZ_JBVVPN010000093.1:0-10972 GCF_055811035.1 Bradyrhizobium sp. MI1.10 | reverse complement strand
ACGCTTTTGTTTTTTGGTGGGACCTTTTTTTTTAAAACAGCTCTGGTAGGTCCGTCAGATTTGTGGGGGATTTCACGCGAAGCGGAATGCGGGAGCTGGGCTTCGCTCGCGCTCCATCTGGGCTACGCTTGCTCGCTGCGCAGGGTAGGTTAGTGCAGCGTAGCCCACCAATCGTCCAGCATCCTGCGTGCTGTCACGAGCATCGGCATAAGCAATCGCCCTGCAACGGTCATGCAGCCGGGGCCATTCTGCTCTTCTTTCTCCTTGAGAATGCCGGCAGCAACAAGTGCGGCGCGATCATCCGGGCAAAATTCGGAAGATTTTCGATCCAACTCCTCAAGGCTGAGTGAAGTTGCGAGAATGCAGGCGCCGGTACCGCGATGTCCTGCGGTCTGTGCGATTGATTTGAGTATCAACTTGTAAGCGCGCGTCGCCGTTATCTGGTGGTCCCAAGGGGATTGCAGCCACCAATTGCCGGCAACGATCCGCGCGGTAGAGACGACGCCGGCGTGGTAGGACGTCGTTGGGTCGCCAAAGCTCGTAGAAAATGCATAGCGCCAATTCCAAGCCTCGACCTTCATATCGACCGGAATAAGAAGATACTTGAACGAAGGCGAATTTCCTTCGTTTTCTGTTCGCTGGATGAAGCGGTCTGCCACCCTGGTGACCTCGAACTGCGTGGGCGTTGCACGCAATTCGGGTCCGAGTGGAAGGTCGAGAGCCCGCACGGTGACGGGCGCGGTGAGCACGCGCTGAAGCGCGCAAACCAGCGGATGAACGAACTCGGTGCGCTTCAAGTCTGATTGGATGTAAAGCACGACCTCTGCAGGCGCGATCGGCCCGCCGGCCACGCGTGGCTGCTCCTGCGCCGGCGCACCTGAAATCTCGGCGAGTAGGAAGAAGAATATCAGATCATGTAATCTGTACTTCAAAGGTGCGATACCGCTCGCGCCACAGGGGCCTGCTGTCTATCTTACAGCGATATGAAGCGAACTCGCAACCAACGGAGGTGGAGACTTCACAAGGTAGGTTAGCGAAGTGTAACCTCCATGTTGGAGAAGAAAGCGATTGATGATACTGCCCTCGCTCTTCGAACTATGGCCGATTGTCTTAACAAAAAGGCCGGGCTTTCGCCCGGCCTTCAACGCAAGTTCAGTTCGATCATCCTCACAACACCCGATTACTCTCCTTCACCTTCTCCGCATCCAGATACAAGTTCTCGCCCATCTCCTTGAACTTCGCGCTCATCTTGGCCATGCCGTCCTCGGCGGTCCCGCTCATCGACATGCCGACGCCGTTCGGATCGTTCAGCGTCGCCGCGTAGTCCCGCACGTCCTGGGTGATCTTCATCGAACAGAACTTCGGCCCGCACATCGAGCAGAAATGCGCGACCTTGTGGGCTTCCTTCGGCAGGGTCTCGTCATGGAAGTTCTTGGCGGTGTCGGGGTCGAGGCCGAGGTTGAACTGGTCGCTCCAGCGGAAGTCGAAGCGGGCGCGGGACAGCGCGTCGTCGCGCAGCTGGGCGGCCGGGTGACCCTTGGCGAGATCGCTGGCGTGCGCGGCGATCTTGTAGGTGATGACGCCGACCTTGACGTCGTTGCGATCGGGTAGGCCGAGATGCTCCTTCGGCGTGACGTAGCAGAGCATGGCGCAGCCGAACCAGCCGATCATGGCCGCACCAATGCCGGAGGTGATGTGGTCGTAGCCCGGCGCGATGTCGGTGGTCAGAGGCCCGAGGGTGTAGAACGGCGCTTCGCCGCACTCCTTGAGCTGCTTGTCCATGTTGATCTTGATCTTGTGCATCGGCACGTGGCCGGGGCCTTCGATCATGACCTGGCAGCCCTTGTCCCATGCGATCTTGGTCAGCTCGCCGAGCGTCTCCAGCTCCGCGAACTGGGCGCGGTCGTTGGCGTCGGCGATCGAGCCCGGACGCAGGCCGTCGCCGAGCGAGAACGAGACGTCATACTTGCGCATGAGGTCGCAGATCTCGTCGAAATGGGTGTAGAGGAAGCTCTCCTTGTGATGCGCCAGGCACCATTTCGCCATAATGGAACCACCACGAGAAACAATGCCGGTGACGCGGTTGGCGGTGAGGTGGATGTATTGCAGGCGCACGCCGGCGTGGATGGTGAAATAGTCGACGCCCTGCTCGCACTGCTCGATCAGCGTGTCCTTGTAGAGCTCCCAGGTCAGCTTGACCGGATCGCCGTCGCACTTCTCCAGCGCCTGATAAATCGGAACGGTGCCGATCGGCACCGGCGCGTTGCGCAAAATCCATTCGCGTGTGGTGTGGATGTTGCGGCCCGTCGAGAGGTCCATCACGGTGTCGGCGCCCCAGCGGATCGCCCACACCATCTTCTCGACCTCTTCCTCGACCGATGACGTCACCGCCGAGTTGCCGATATTGGCGTTGATTTTCGTGAGGAAGTTGCGGCCGATGATCATCGGCTCCAACTCTGAGTGGTTGATGTTGCAGGGAATGATGGCGCGGCCGCGCGCGATCTCGCTGCGGACGAACTCCGGGGTGATGAAGGCGGGCACTTCGGCGCCAAAGCTTTCGCCGTCGGCAAGGGCTGCTTCCGCACGCTCGAGCTGCTCTTTGCGGCCGAGGTTTTCGCGTGCCGCGACGTAGATCATCTCCTTGGTGATGATGCCGGCACGGGCGAATTCGAGCTGGGTGATCTTGTGGCCGTCGAGGCCGCGCAGCGGCTGGTGATAGGCCGAGAACGCGCGCGCGGCCTTGTCGGTGGAGACGCTGCCATTGTCCTCCGGCTTGATCTGCCGTCCCTGATATTCCTCGACGCCGCCGCGCTCGAGCACCCAGCCCTTGCGGCCGCGCGCGAGACCGGCGTTGACGTCGATGGTCACGGACGGGTCGGTGTAGGGACCGGAGGTGTCGTACACCGGCAGGTTCGGCTCGCCGGCACCCTCGGACAGGATGATCTCGCGCAGGGGCACGCGCAGCTCAGGCGCGGCATCGGGCGAGGCGAAGATTTTTCGCGACGAGGGCAGCGGGCCGGTGGTGACGGCGGGAACGGTCTTGTCGGGGTTGGAGCGGATGTTCATGGGATCCTCCGGTTTAATTCTGTTGTGCGTGCGTTTGAGCGACGGCGGTGAATTCTTGCTCCGTCATTGCGAGCGCAGCGAAGCAATCCAGAATCTCTCTGCAGAGGCAGTCTGGATTGCTTCGTCGCAAGTGCTCCTCGCAATGACGGGTGGAGAGAGTGCGCATCACGCCGCCTCCGCGGACAGGCCGAGCCATTGCCGCACCCGCGCATCCGGGTCGGCATTCTGGGTGACGTCGCTGACGACGGCGATGGAATCCGCGCCGGCGGCAAAGATCTCCGCGGCGTGCTCGAACTTGATGCCGCCGATCGCGACCAGCGGGATATTGCCGATGCGCTTCTTCCATTCCGTGATCTTCGGAATGCCCTGCGGTTCGAAGCGCATCGATTTGAGCGTGGTGAAGAAGATCGGGCCCAGCGCGACATAATCGGGCTCGGCGGCGAGCGCGGTGTCAAGCTCGGCATCGTCATGGGTGGAGACGCCGAGCGACAGGCCGGCCTCGCGGATCGCAGCGAGGTCGGCGTCCGCAAGGTCCTCCTGGCCGAGATGAAGATATTTCGCGCCGGCGACGATCGCCGCGCGCCAATAGTCGTTCACGACCAACTTGGCTTGCGTGCCCGCGGTGATCGCCAGCGCATCGGTGACCATCTGCAGCGATTGCGAATCGTCGAGGTCTTTTGCGCGCAGCTGGATGGTGCCGACACCGAGCCTGGTCAGGCGCTCGACCCAGGCGAGGCTGTCGACGACGGGATAGAAACGATCAGGATACGGCATGCCAAAAAGGTGTCCCAACGACAGGGGTGGAAGGAGAGGCGAAATCGCGGGCGTTCATCAGCCCGGCTTCGTAAGCGGTGCGGCCGGCCTCGATGCCGAGGCGGAAGGCGTTGGCCATCGCGACGGGATCGGCGGCTTTGGCGATGGCGGTGTTGAGCAGCACGGCGTCGTAGCCGAGTTCGAGCGCCTCGGACGCATGCGAGGGCGCGCCGATGCCGGCGTCGACCACCAGCGTAATATCGGGCAGCCGCTCGCGCATCAGCTTGAGCGCGTCGCGGTTGGTGATGCCTTTCGCGCTGCCGATGGGCGCGGCCCACGGCATCACCACCTTGCAGCCGGCGTCGACCAGGCGGTTGGCGACCGAGAGATCCTCGGTGCAATAGGGGAACACCTCAAAGCCGTCCTTGATCAGGAGGCTTGCTGCTTCCACGAGTCCGACCACGTCGGGCTGCAGCGTGTCGTTGTCGGCGATGACTTCGAGCTTGATCCAGCTCGTGCCAAACAATTCGCGTGCGAGCTTGGCCGTCGTCACCGCCTCGCGCACGCTGCGGCAGCCGGCGGTGTTCGGCAGCACGGTGACGTCGAGCTCGCGGATCAGATTCCAGAACGCATCGCCAGTCTTGCCGCCGGCGGATTCGCGCCGCAGCGACACCGTGACAATGTTCGAGCCCGAGGCGCGGATCGCCGACTGCATGATCGCAGGCGAGGGATAAAGCGCGCTGCCGATCAGCAGGCGGGAGGGGAAGGTTTTGCCGTAGAAGGTCACCATGTGGTGTCTCTCCAAATGACACTGTCATCCCCGCCTAGTGCGCAAATTGCGCACGGGGGGCGGGGATCCAGTATTCCAGAGGCGGTGCGGCTAGAACCGAGACGCCGCGGCGTACTGGATCGCCCGGTCAAGCCGGGCGATGACAGCGGAATGTGTGGCGCGCGCCTAGGCGATAAATGGAGAGCCATCCTCACCCTCCCTGCCGCGGTGTGATGATCTCGATCTCGTCGCCGGCCTTCAGCGCGGTTTCGGCCCAGCGGCTCTTCGGCACGACGTCGTAGTTGAGCGCGATCGCGAAATGGGTGCCCTCGTAGTCGAGCTCGCTGAGCAGCGCGTCCACGCTGGCCGAATTGATCTCGCGTTGCTCGCCGTTAACGATCACGCGCATTGCATCACCTCATTGTCGATCTGGCCGCGCTCGACAAAGCTAAGCGTCAGCTCGGCCAGAACAGGCGCGATCAGGAAGCCGTGGCGGTAGAGGCCGTTCACGCTGATCGTGTTGCCGCGGATGCCGATGCGCGGCAGATTGTCGGGGAAAGCAGGGCGCAGGCCGGAGCCGAATTCGACGATGCGGGCCTCGCCGAAGGCGGGGTGCACGGCATAGGCCGCGCCCAACAGCTCCAGCGCGGAACGCACGCTGACGCCGGTGTCCTCGGCCTCGATCGAGGTCGCGCCCAGCATGAACAGATTGTCCTCGCGCGGGATCACATAGAGCGGCCAGCGCGGATGAATCAGCCGCACCGGGCGCGCGAGCTGCACCTCGGCGGTTTCGATCAGGATCATCTCGCCCTTGACGCCGCGCAAGCCAGGCTGCTCGTCGCGCGCAGCAAGGCCGCGGCAGTCGATCACGATGCCTTTAGGATCAAGTTTTGCGAGTTCGGCCGCGGCGACGTCGCTTTCGAACTTGATGGTGCCGCCGGCGGCGCGGATGCGCTCGTGCAGTTTAGGCAGCACGCGGCGCGGCTCGACGTGGCCCTCGGTCGGGAAGAACAGCGCGTCGCGGAAGCGGCCTTCGAGCGACGGCTCGAGCTCGGCAAGGCCGGCGGCATCGAGCCGGCAATGGCCCTCGGTCATGCGGGCAAAACGCTCGAAATCGTTGCGCTCGCGCGGGTGGGCGACGACCAGCGAGCCGTTGAAGGGCGTGTCGGGCAGCTCGCGCCGCCAGATGTCGAGCGAGCGCAGGCCGAGCCTGGAGATGATGGGTTCGGAAACCTCCGCCTCGCAATAAGGCGCGAGCATGCCGCCGGCCCAATGGCTGGTGGCATCGGTCATGTCGGCGTCACCGCGCTCGTGCAGGATGACGGCGTGGCCGGCCTGCGCGAACAGCAAGGCCTGCCAGGCGCCAGCAATGCCTGCGCCGATGATGGATACCGGGGAATCCGGTCGCTTGGTCGTCTGCAACATCCCTGTCCCTTCGCCGGCATGACCCGGATCAGGTTCAAAGGGTCACCGCGGTCCTGGGCGGATTTGCCCATTTAGCGGTATCTCAGCTCCTCCTCGGAGCACCCCTCGGAACGGCTCTAATGTATGCCAGTGACAGGCTGTGTCAACGCGTTTGGCGGGAACCGCACTTACCTGGGCGTCTGTGCCCGAGCGTTGCGAACGCGCTGGGCGAGCTTCCGGTGCGGCGCGGCGCCGAATATCGGCTGCGGATTGCCGTTCGGCTCGAGCCAAGGGGCGCTCATATTGGCCTCGTTCGTATTGGCGACTTGCACGGCCTCCTGCCGCTGCCGCTTTGCGGCGTAGTAATAGCCGCCGGCGAAATAACGAACGGCCCGGGCGTGGTCGCCATTTGCCGCGTGATAGGCGCCGGCGAGATATTTCACGGCATAGGTGAGGTTGGTGTTGGGATCGCGCAGGCCGGCGGCGTCGCCGGTGTAGCCGACCCCGCGGGCGGTCGCGAGCTTGATCTGCATCAGCCCGATGGTGCCGCCATGGCCGACCAGGCCGGGCTGATAGCGGCTTTCGCGCATGATGACCCGATGCACCAGCGCCTCCGGCACGCCGTTGGCGCGCGCGTGGGCCGCGACCATCTCGGCGTACTCCGCTTGGCCCGCGAATGCGGCCTGTGGCAACGTCAGTCCGGCCGCGAGCAGCGCGGCGATACGTAAAATTTTCATCAGATATCCCGGAGGTCCCTGAGACTGATTGAAGGCCTGCGCCCGGCTGCCGTTTAGGCCTCCCGAACGCGGCAATGATGTGACCAAACGCCGCCGTTAATTTTTTCGCGGTGCCGAGCCGCTGTGACGACTCAATGCTGGCGTCAGAGTTTCCTCAGGCGGACAACTCGCGACAGCAGGCCTGTCTATTCGCATGGGCGCACGAAAGCGAGTATGTCACGGCCAGCGAATCGGGAGAGGTGCCATGACAAAATCAACCATGGTCAAAGCCCACAGCGGCGACATGTCAGAACACGATTTGCCCAGAAACAATCCCTGTGCCCAATGCGGCACGCTGATCCCGACGCCCGACTGGGTCGAGCCGGGCGAGGGGCGCGTCTCCTATCTCTGGACTTGTCAGGCCTGCAATTATCGCTTCGAGGCGATTGCGATCTTCGACGAGGCTGCCCTCGAGCACCCGCCGCTCGCGGCCTGAAGTTAGGCCGCAAGCCGCGGCTGTTGCCATACCGGCAATTGCATCCGCACGATCAGCCCATGCGGCTCGCGGTCGTGCAGCGACAGCTCGCCGCCATGGGCGAGGGCGATCGCGCGTGCGATCGACAGACCGAGGCCGAAGCCGGTGGACTCGTCCATGGTGCGGGCGTCGTCGCCGCGCACGAACGGCTCCAGCATCTCTTGCTTGCGCGCATCCGAAATGCCGGGACCGTCGTCCTCGACGTCGATGACGAGTTTGGCGTTCGAGATGTCGAGCCGGATCGTCACCTCGGCGCCGAAGCGCACTGCGTTCTCGACGAGGTTGGTGACGCCGCGATGCAGATCGTCGGGACGCGCGGCGGCGGTCGCGGATTGCGGGCCGGCATAGTGCACGACATGACCCATGTCGCCGAACTGGTCGGCGATGAGCTGCAGCGTGCTCGCGATGTCGACCAGCGTCACCGCCTCGATCTGGCGGTCGTTGCGCAATAGCGACAAAACGGATTCCAGCATCGATCGCATCTGGTCGAGATCGATCAGCATGCGCTTGCGGTTGCCTTCGTCCTCGACGAACTCGGCGCGCAGGCGCAGCCGCGTGATCGGTGTGCGCAGATCGTGGCTGATCGCGGCAAGCATCCGCGTGCGGTCCGACATCAGTCGCGCGATCCGCTCGTGCATGCGGTTGAGCGCGCGCGCGACCGAGCGGATCTCTTCCGGGCCGCGCTCGGGAAGTGGATCCGCCCCGCCGTCCAGGCTGAAATTCTCGGCAGCCCTGGCAAAGGACGACAGCGGCGCCGCCAGCGCGCGCGCCGCCCACAGGCCGAGCACGGTGACGCAGATGAAGGTGGTCATCAGCGCCATCAGCCACGGTGCGCCCCAGAACCACGGCCGCGGGCCGCCACGGACCTGGCCGGCGATCACAGTGCCGTCGGGCAGCTGTACGCCGATGCGGTGCTCGCCGGCTTGGGGGGCGAGCTGCACCACCTTGTAGCCGCGGCCGAGATGGCGGCGGATCCCGTGCAAATGTTGGCTTTCGCTGTCGTCGACGACGTTCGCGGTGCCGGGCGCGAACGTCTCGATGTTGAGCTTCGGGAAGGCGCGCGCGAGATCTGCGATGAGGCGCGGCCGCTCGGCCTGCTCAGCCGAGCCGAGCAGCACCGCGGCGTCCGCCAATTGAGGCGCGCCGTCCGGCGCCGTGTCCGGGCGGTCCGGCCGGCCGATCAGGAAGGCGGCGGTGACGACGAGATGCAGCGCGACGGTGGAAGCCAGCACCAGCGCGGCGATCTGCCCGCCGATACCCCTGAGGTGGAAGAACCCGAACGGCTTCATCGTCGGCGTTCCCTCAGCTGCTCAGGGACGCCGCGACCGCTTCAGTCCTGACCGCTTCAGTTCTTGGCGTGAACAGATAGCCGCCGGAGCGCACCGTCTTGATCATGGTCGGATCGGCCGGATTGGGCTCGATCTTGCGGCGGATGCGGCTGACCAGCACGTCGATCGAGCGCTCGAACGAGCCTGTGCTGCGCCCCTGCGTGAGGTCGAGCAGGCTGTCGCGCGAGAGCACGCGGCCGGGACGCTCGCAGAACGTCCGCAGCAGGTCGAACTCGGCGCTGGTCACCGCGACGCGCGCGCCGTCGGGATTGCGCAGCTCGCGCAGGCGCAAATCGATGCGCCAGCTTTCGAAGGCGAGCGTGCTGGCGCCCTCGATCGAGCTCGCCGCCTGCGCGGCCGCCTGGCGGCGCAGCACCGCGTTGATGCGGGCGAGCAGCTCGCGCGGGTTGAACGGTTTCGGCAGATAGTCGTCCGCGCCCATTTCGAGGCCGACGATGCGGTCGACGTCCTCGCCGCGTGCGGTCAGCATGATGATCGGCGTCTGTCCTTCCGCGCGCAGCTTGCGGCACAGGCTGAGGCCGTCCTCGCCGGGCAGCATGACGTCGAGGATGATGAGGTCGACGCGATGATCGGCCATCGCGCGCGACATCTCGCGGCCGTCGCTCACGGCGGTGACGTTGCAGGCGTTGTTGCGGAGGTATTTCGCAATCAACGTCCGGGTTTCACGGTCGTCTTCGACGACAAGGATGTTGGGATTGGGAAGGGCCATGCGCTTTGTTTGTCCAAGGTTCGGGCCAAATGGCGAAGAGATTTGTTTCAGATTGTTTCCATGGCCCATGCCGCAACAGCAGGACATCACCGGGCAGGGAAGCGGCAAGGTCTCGTTAAGCGCGCTAACCATACCGTGGCTTGGTCGGCCACGAAACCCTGCAGAACTCACAGAGCCATCATGACCTCGATTTCGGCGGCCTCCGCCGGTCACCACCAGTCGCCGTTGCAGAGGCTGCAGCAGCAATTGCAATCGGACGTGTCCGCCGGCACGGTCTCGTCGTCGGACCAGTCGGCGCTTTCGACGGCGCTGACCGACATCGACACGGCGCTTCAGCAGGGCCGGTCGAGCGATCAGTCGAGCGGCGCGCGTCCCTCCAAGGATGACATCGACTCGAAGATCGACGACCTCATCTCCAACGAGGTGTCGAACGGGACGCTGACGTCAGACCAGGCCGACGAGCTGAAGAACGTATTCCAATCCGCCTTCGCCAATGGCGCCGGCGGTCCCGGTGGTGCGGGCGGTCCCGGGGGTGCGGGCGGCCCCCCGCCAGGTCCGCCGCCGGACGACAGCTCGTCGGATTCGTCGTCAACGGACGCGACCAGCAGCACGTCAACCGCCTCCACCACGGCCGAGATCCTTCAGCAGTTTCTCCAGGCGCTGCAGCAGTCGCAATCGTCGTCGTCGTCTTACGGCGCCAACGGCAGCTCATCAGGCGGCTCGGACTTCGCCGCGCTTCTGATCGACTACAGGAGCTGATCTGCGTGACGCAGATCGGCGCGTTCCTCGCTGCGGTCTTGCTTCACCCAGGGCGCACGATCGTCCGCGAGGAACAGTGCGCTGCAAAATGTTCCTGAGTGACTTAGGAACAATCGCACGCGGCTCCAATCCTCGCGCAGCACGCGACGAAATTGCAGCACGCGCGGAACTGGGACTGATCCGAGCTGTTTTCTCCGCACGAGTTTTCTGCTGAAGGAGAGGACAATATGTTGATGAAATCGATCGCGGCCGGTCTCGCCGGTACCGCACTGCTCGCAACCGTTGCGTTCGCGCAAAATCCGACCGCCACCACCGACAAGGCGCCGGCTGCCGCCGCCTCGACGACGACCACGACCGCGTCGGGACAGTGGCGTACGTCCAAGATGAACGGCATCAAGGTCTATAACGACGCCAACGAGAACATCGGCTCGATCAACGATCTGCTGATGGACAAGAGCGGCAACATCAAGATCGCCGTGATCGGCGTCGGCGGCTTCCTCGGCCTGGGCGAGCATCTGGTCGCGGTGCCCTATGAGAAGCTGAAATTCGTCAACGAGGCCGTTGCCTACACCGGCGCTGCCGGGAACAACCCGAACAGCGCGGCCAACCGGCCCGCGGCGACCACCACGACGGGTGCCGCGACCGGCACCGACAACAAGCCCGCGACGACGGCCACGTCCTCGTCGAAATGGTATCCGGACCACGCCGTGTTCAATGCGAGCAAGGACGAGCTGAAGAACATGCCCGAGTTCAAATACTCGGAGTAACGCGGTTCTGAACGGCTAAACGAAGCGGGGGGGGGGGGGGGGGGGGGGGGGGGGGGGGGGGGGGGGGTTGGGGGGGGGGGGGGGGGGGGGGGGGGGGGGGGGGGGGGGGGGGGGGGGGGGGGGGGGGGGGGGGGGGGGGGGGGGG
>NZ_JBVVPN010000092.1:0-11163 GCF_055811035.1 Bradyrhizobium sp. MI1.10 | reverse complement strand
TTGAGCCACGCGGGTTGACCGGCAGCTTGGGTGTTTTGCCCGACGGGCAACGCGATATCTTGTAGCCCGGATGAGCGCAGCGATATCCGGGATATCTCCGCGAGCGGCCCAGGGTGTCGCTTCGCTCACCCGGGCTACGCCTACGCGGCGCGCTCAGGCCTCGCGCAGTTCCGACGGCGTCGCGGCAAAGCGCTTGCGGAAGGCGCGGTTGAAATAGGACAGATCGGAGAAGCCCGACGAATGCGCGATGTCGCTGATCTTGCGGGTCCTGGCGCGAGGATCGCTGAGCAGCTTGCGCGCCTGCAGCAGGCGCTGCTCCAGAACGAATTCGGTGAAGGTCGTTCCGGCCTGCTCGAACAGGCGCTGTGCCTGGCGCGGGCTCAGGCCCGAGCGCGTGGCAATCTCGGACAGGCAGAGATCGTTGCGGCCAAGTGCAGCCATCACGTCGGCGCGCATGAGATCGAGACGGGCCGCCGCATGACCTCGCCCGCGCGCAAGACTTGCATGCTCGGCGTCAGTGCCGAGCAGGAGCCCGACGAGATCGACCATGTGCTGCGCGGTGAGGCGCTGGCCGACGGCGTCGAGATGCGGCGCGTGATGGGCCGCAAGGGAGTGGTAGCGGAAGATCGTCTCGGCGACCGCGCCGTCCGAGAGCACTTGCGACAGCTTGTCCTCGGCGCGTGGACTGATGTCGAGGAGTGCGCGGCGCGGCATGCGGATGGTGGTGAACCGATCTTCCTCGGTGTGGCCCACGGTGCCGGTGATGCCCATGTCGACGAGCACCATCTGCGCGGGCGCAAGCTCCACGGCATGGCCGTTCTGCCCAACGCGGACGAGACCCGCGTGTGCCGCGATCAGGACGAGATCGTCGCTGCCGTCGGCAAGGTGGCTCTGGGTGCGTGAATATTGCGCGGAGGCGCCTTCGGGAATGGCGAGTGCGATATTGTCGACCACGCTGACTTGGAGCCGGCAATCGATGCTGTCGCCCCGGCTCGGCCCGATATCCAGGCCGCAGGCCCCGAAAGTCCGCTCGCGCCAATGTTCGAAGGCCTGGCCGTGTGGCAGCCCCGCATATTGGTGAATGAAGATGCCCGACGTTTTCGCTGCATCCATCTGATTTCTCGCCCCTCTCCGGCGCCATGCTTGGGGGCGCCGACTGCAAATTCCGGGCATTTGACGCCACGAAACGGATGGAGGTTCAAATCGGGGGAGGATTCGGCGGGAATTGTCGGGATGCGACGGCGGGGCGGACCGTGGCGACAGAAACCGATCAGGCATTGCCACGACGATGTTGAAGCGTCCAATGCCCCCGGTGTCGTCCTGGACAAGCGAGCAGAGCGAGCGCCGATCCAGGACCCATTACCCCGGGATTGAGTGGTTGCTCACCCGTGTGGTCACGGCTCACTCTTGCAACAAGCTCTTGGGGTAATGGGTCCTGGCTTTCGCCAGGACGACAATAGAAACCTACTTCTTCGCGGGCGCCTGCGGCTGTGACGGCGGCACGGTCTCGATCAGCTTGCCGGAAAATATGGGCGCCGAGGTCGGCTGGCCGTTGGGCGAACCGCCCGCCTGCTCGACGGTGACCGCGTAGGTCGCGCTGTTGACGACGTCGGCATCGTACGAACCGAGCACCGGTCGTGCGGTGAAATCGCCGGCGCCGATCACGCCGAGCGAGCGCGGACGCGGCAGCTTGTCGGAGATCAGCCAGAGCTCGAAACTCTTGCCGGGCTCCGGTGTCGCGCCCACTTTGCGCACGGTGAAGTTCTTGGTCGCACCGTCGATGGTGAGGATGAAGGCAGGACCTCCGCCCTGGCCCTGCAACAGCGCGACATATTGCGACGACACCGGGAGCGGCGCCGGTGTCTTCACCTCGACCGTCTGGATGCGTGGCGCCGGTCGCAAGCCGCCCGGGAGCGCCTCGGGCTGGAAGATCTGAAGCGACAGCGTCACGAGCAGCGCGGCCGCGAGCGCACCGACGGCGGATGCGATGGTGCGCCAGCGCTTCACGCGCCCCTCGAGCCGGATCACGTTACTGTTGTCGGCAACCGGCGGCGGTGGCGTACGCGCGACCTCCGGGTCTGGCGCGTGGACCTGCGGCATGAAGATCGGCACGACATCGGGAAGCGCATCGGGCGCCGGTGGCGTCGTTTCGGGCTGCTCCGCTTCGGGAGGCTGCGGCGCCGGTTGCTGCATATTCTCCGACGGCACCGGCGGAGGCACGGTGTCGGGCGAGGAAAACTCCGGCACAGGTGGCGGCGCTGCGTCCGGCAGCGCTGGCGGATCCTGGGCAAAGCCCGTCCGCGCGAGCTCGGACCTGATGTTCTCCCACACGATCGGACGCGGCTCGATCGAGCCGACCATCTGGTTGAGGACGCCGAGCCGGAATGCCCACGCCTGCACGACATCGGCGAACGCCTTGTCCACCGCCATCATGGTCTCGACCTGCGCGCGCTCGCCGGCGTCGAGCGTGCCGAGCGCATATTCCGCGGCGAGCGCGATATGGTCCTCCGTATAGGCCATCACTTGCGATCCAGACTCGCCCTCACCGTCGAAGCCCTCATAGTCCGAGACATTCGCGAATATCCATCATGCTGCGCCGAAGCCACGTCTTCACCGTGTTGACGGGCGCCGCGAATTTCTCCGCCAATTGCTCGCGGCTCCAGCCGTTGTAATAGGCGAGAAGCACGAGCCTCTGACGGTCCGGCTCGAGCCGGCCGATACATTCCAGGAGCCGCCTCAATTCCTCGGTCATCTCGCGCCGCGCCAACGGATCGGGGCTATCGCTTGCGACTTCCATCGCCTGCGGCTCTTCCTCGATAGAGACTTCCGTCTTCTTGCGCACGACGTCGATGGCGCGGTTGCGCGCGATCGATGCCATCCATGTGATCGGCGACGCGAGAGCGGGATTGAACTGGCCGGCGCTGTTCCAGATCTTGACGTAGGTCTCCTGAATGACCTCCTCTGCGAGATCCTGTCGGCGCAAGATACGGAGCACGACGCCATAGAGTTTCGCGCGCGTGGCGACGTAGAGGCGCTCGAACGCGGCCTGATCGCCCTGCGCCACTGCCCCAATCAGCCCGACCAGCTCTGCTGGCGTCAGCATTCAGCCCCCCGATGCGCGGCCCGTCGCATTCCGCGCAGGTCCTGGCACTCCGCCACCATAGCGCGCGACAAAGCCGACCACCAAGGGGGCGCGGCGCCCCTCTGTGGACAGGACATGCGAAAACCCGGACCTTTGAGGTCCGGGTTCTGCAAATTCTCGCAGGTCTGGCGGCTAGCGCCTCAGGCGACGGCGCCCATGCGGGCACGCATCAGGCCGATGCTGTCGAGATCGGCCTGCTCGCGGGCGTTTTCCTCGGCGCGTTCGCGGGCCTGATCGCGCTCGTCGAGGAGCTCGACCTTCTTCAGCTCCTCGAAGGCTTCGGCCAGCGCAGTCTTGGCCTCGTCGAGCTGGCCCTTCAGCTCGTCGGCCGAGCGGGTCAGGTTCTCGCGACGCTGGATGGCAGCCTTGGCATAGGTCGGATAGGCGAAGTGCGAGGGATCGTTGATCCCGGCGCGCTCCTGCTCGGTCGAGATCTCGCGTTCAAGATCGGTCGACATCCGCTGGAAGTCGGCGATCATGGTCTCGATCTGGCTGACCCGGCGGCGCTTCTCGTCGACCTGAAATTTCTTCAGGCGGATGAGGGTATCACGTGACTTCATCGACTCGTACTCCCCAGAAGTCCCTTGGCTGCACGTGGGACAACACCGGTCTCCCACAGGCCCGACTGGGGCCAAGACCGGCTCTGCTACTCTGTGGGATGGGATGATGACCGGACAAAGTTAGCGTTCCGTTTCCAAATCACCGAGGATTTGCGCCAACTGGCGGTAGCCGTCCGCCAGCGATGCATTTTCGTCCTTGCGCTGGCGCAGGAAGGCCTCCAGCGGCTCGTGCAGGCGGATCGCCTCGTCGACCTCCGGGCTGGAGCCGGCGCGGTAGGCGCCCAGACGGATCAATTCCTCCATGTCGGCATAGGTCGCCATCACCGCCCGCGCCTTCTGGATGGTCGGCCAGAACTCCGGGTCGGCCGATTTCGGCATGGTGCGGGAGACGGATTTGAGGATGTTGATGGCGGGGTAGCGGCCGCGCTCGGCGATCGAGCGCTGCATCACGATGTGGCCGTCGAGGATGCCGCGGACGGCATCCGCAATCGGCTCGTTATGGTCGTCGCCATCGACCAGCACCGTGAAGATCGCGGTGATGGCGCCCTCGCCCAGGCCCGGACCGGCGCGCTCCAGAAGCTTCGGCAGTTCGGTGAACACGGTCGGCGTGTAGCCCTTGGCGGTCGGCGGCTCGCCCGCGGACAGGCCGATCTCGCGCTGGGCCATGGCAAAGCGCGTCACCGAATCCATCAGGCAAAGGACGTCCTGCTCCTCGTCGCGAAAATATTCGGCGATCGCGAGCGTCAGATACGCGGCCTGACGGCGCATCAGCGCCGGCTCGTCGGAGGTCGCGACCACGACGACGGAACGCGCCAGGCCTTCCTCGCCGAGGTCGTCCTGCAAGAATTCCTGGACCTCGCGGCCGCGTTCGCCGATCAGGCCGATGACGCTGACCGCGGCATCGACGTTGCGCGCGAGCATCGACAGCAGCACCGACTTGCCGACGCCGGAGCCTGCGAAGATGCCCATGCGCTGGCCGCGGCAGCAGGTCAGGAACGTGTTCATCGCGCGCACACCGAGATCGAGCGGCGCGCCGACGCGCTTGCGCGAGTGCGCCGGCGGCGGCGAATTGCGGTACGGCATCGGCGCCGGACCCTGAGGCAGCGGCCCCTTGCCGTCGATCGGCTCACCCAGCGCATTGACGACGCGGCCGAGCCAGGCCGCACAAGGCCGCACCTGATTTGCAGCATTGGCGATGACGGCCTTGCAGCCGCGCCGCACGCCGTCGAGGCCGGCGAACGGCATCACGACGGCATTGTTGCCGGAGAAGCCGATGACCTCGCAGGGGATGGAACGGTTGCCGCCGGTCTCGATCACGAGCCGCGCACCGACCGACATCGCATGGATCGGGCCGGCCACCTCGACCATCAAGCCGCGCACGCCGACCACACGGCCATAAATATTGATGCCGTCGATGTCGCCGATCTGTTCGGCAAGAGCCTTCACAAGAGGGCCTTCATGAGGTGATCGCCTTCATAATCCGGGGTTTCGTGGCGAGAACCTTAAGTTTCGCCATATTTCTGAACGGCGCTTAACTTCGTGTTTACCCGCATCGTTAATCATTGCGTCACTGTCTTTGTGACTGAGCGTGGCTCCCCTTCAGAAGAAGGCTGAGTCGCGGGAGTCGGTTAGGCCCGTCTCTTAAAGTGGAACTTGAACGCAACCGGATAACGAAAGCTGCTTCGCACACAAGACCTTAGGGCGATTCGACGAAAATTGCATCTACAGGGCTTGCGTTCCAGAATCAGAATTTGTTAACCATCTGTTGTCAGGATCCGAATCAGTTGTTCAAAGGCGTTTTGTTGTGTGCCGCGAATGCGGCCGACCTGACGCCCAGGAGCGGCGACTATGGGGAACTGGCATGCGCGTTTTGCTGATTGAAGATGACAGCGCCGTCGCGCAGTCGATCGAGCTGATGTTGAAGTCTGAGAGCTTCAACGTCTACACGACCGATTTGGGGGAAGAAGGCGTCGATCTCGGTAAATTATACGATTACGACATTATCCTTCTCGACCTCAACCTGCCCGACATGTCCGGCTACGACGTGCTCAAGCAGCTCCGGGTCTCCAAGATCAAGACACCAATTCTGATCCTCTCCGGCCTCGCCGGTATCGAGGACAAGGTCAAGGGTCTCGGCGTCGGCGCCGACGACTACATGACCAAGCCCTTCCACAAGGACGAGCTGGTTGCCCGCATCCACGCGATCGTGCGCCGCTCCAAGGGCCATGCCCAGTCGGTGATCCAGACCGGCGATCTCGTCGTCAACCTCGACACCAAGACGGTGGAAGTCGGCGGCCAGCGCGTGCATCTGACCGGCAAGGAATACCAGATGCTGGAGCTGCTCTCGCTCCGCAAGGGCACGACCCTCACCAAAGAAATGTTCCTCAACCACCTCTATGGCGGCATGGACGAGCCCGAGCTGAAGATCATCGACGTCTTCATCTGCAAGCTCCGCAAGAAGCTCGCGAATGCCTCCGAAGGCCGCAACTTCATCGAGACCGTGTGGGGCCGCGGCTACGTGCTGCGCGAGCCGCACGAGGTCGAAGAGCGCATTCCCGCCTGATCGGTTTACTGCGCAAGCCCCAGGGCTTGCTCCTCCCAGCCTGGACCCCGCCGCAAATGGCGGGGTTTTGTTTTTTGGGGGATGCGACCGGGGCCTTATCGTCCTTGCGCCATTGAACCGCTATCCTTCCCCCGCCGACGAATGGTCGCTGCACGATGGGGGAACGATGATCCTGCAATCACTCGCCGGCCTGCCCGCCTTCCTGGTCTATTTCTGCACCGGGCTCATCGCGATCGTGACGTACCTGTTCGTCTACACCCGCATCACGCCCTACAACGAATTCCAGCTGATCCGCGACAACGAGCCGGCCGCGGCGATCGCACTCGGCCTCAGCCTGCTGGGCTTCGTGGCGCCGCTGGTCAGCGCCATCGCGCATTCGGCCAATGTGCTGGATTGCCTGATCTGGGCGCTCGTCGCGCTGATCGTGCAGATCATCGTGCTCTTTCTGGTGAGGGTACCGGTGCCCAACCTGCCGGCGCGGATCGCGGCCGGCGAGCTTGCACCCGCGATCTGGCTCGGCCTGTCCTCGCTTGCCGCGGGGCTGCTCAACGCCGCCTGCATGATCTACTGACATGGCCGACAAGCCCTCCAAAAAGGAGTTCGGCAAGCGCCGGCCGGCGGCCGGGCCGCCTGCGCAGCAGCCGGTGAAGCGCTCCGGCCATGTCGCGCTGCTGGTGATGGGTACGATCACCGTCGGCACCACCGCCTACACGCTGATGCCGCGGCAGAATTGCGAGCCCTCTCCTGCCGGCACGGATCCAGCGGTGCAAGCGAGCACCTCGTGCCGCAGTTCCTCCAGCGGCGGCGGCAGCTCGCGCTGGTCGTCGCGATCGAGTTTCTTCAGCAGCGACTCCTCGAGCCATTCCTCGTCCGGAACGTCGTCCGATTCAGGCTCCGGCGGCGTGAGCCGCGGCGGCTTCGGCTCGTTTGGCCATGGCTTCTCCGGCGGCGGCTAACCCATGCGACGCATCGTCTGCCCCGAGCGCGACGACTGGCGGCAGACCGCCGAACAATGCGGCTTCGCCTTCCACACCATCGACGGTGAGCGCTATTGGAACGAGCGCGCCTACTACGCCTTCAGCCTCGACGAGATCGAGCGCGGCATCGAGACGCCGACCGGCGAGATCGACGCGATGTGCCTGGAGCTTGCCGGCCGCGTGATCGGCGACGAGCGCCATCTGCGGCGCTTGAAGATACCGGACGCGTTCTGGAGCTTGATCGCCGAGAGCTGGGCACGCGACGACCGCAGCCTCTATGGCCGGCTCGATCTGACATTCGACGGCAAGGGACCGGCAAAGCTGCTCGAATACAACGCGGATACGCCGACCTCGATTTTCGAAGCCGCGGTGTTTCAATGGACCTGGCTCGAACAGGCGATCGAACGGCGCATAATCCCGTCGCGGGCCGACCAGTTCAACTCCATCCACGAACGACTGATCGAAGCGTGGAAGCAGATTGCCGCTAGCCGCCATGTCCATCTCACCGGCACCACGGGCAATGAGGAGGACGCCGGCACGCTCGCTTATCTCGAAGACACTGCGCGCCAGGCGGGACTGACGACCACGCTACTCGATGTCGAGGCGATCGGCTGGCGCGATGATACTGGCGGCTTCGTCGATCTCGACGACCGCGACATCGCGCTCGCCTTCAAGCTCTATCCCTGGGAATGGATGTTCCAGGACGCCTTCGGCGCAAAGCTCAAGGACGCACAGACACGCTGGATCGAACCGCCGTGGAAGGCGGTGCTCTCCAACAAGGGCATCCTGCCGCTGCTATGGGAGATGTTTCCGAACCATCCCAATCTGCTGCCGGCGTTCTTCGAGGACGATCCGCGGGCAGCCGAGCTCGGCAGCTCCTATGTGCGCAAGCCGCTGCTGTCGCGCGAAGGCGCCAATGTCACGCTGGTGTCGGGCGGAATGCCGCTCGACGAGCAGGCAGGACCCTACGGCGCCGAAGGATTCGTGCGGCAGGCCCTCGCGCCCTTGCCGAACTTTTCCGACTTCTATCCGGTGGTGGGAAGCTGGCTGGTGGATCACGAACCCTGCGGCCTGTCGATCCGCGAGGACGAGAGCCCGATCACCGGCAACGGCTCGCGGTTTCTGCCGCATGCGATCTTGTGAGGTGCGATCGTCTTCCCTTCTTGTGGGAAAAGGGAAGAACGCATCTCACCGCGCCGCTGCCACCTTCAACGACGGCGGCATCAATCCGCCCATCGGGCGGCCGGAGCGCGTTGGGTTGAGCTGATAGAGACCACGACGTTCGGCGATCGGGCGGAACGCGTCGGTGATGCCGACGACGGATTCGGCGGCGCCGAGCAGCAGCGTACCGTCGGCTTCCAAAACCTTCGCCATGCGCTCGAAGATCACGGCCTTGGTGTCCTGGTCGAAATAGATCAGCACGTTGCGGCAGAAGATCACGTCGAACGTGCCGAGATGGGAGAAGTCCTGCAACAGATTGAGCTGGCGGAACTGCACCATCGCGCGGATGTCGGCATTGAGCTGCCAGACCTCGCCCGCTTGCGTGAAGTATTTCATCAGGTGCTGGATCGGCAGGCCGCGCTGCACCTCGAACTGGCTGTAGACGCCGGCCTTGGATTTCTCCAGCACCTCCTGCGACAGATCGGTAGCGACGATCTCGATGCGCCATCCGGCGAAGGCAGCGCCCATCTCCTTCACGCACATCGCGATCGAATAAGGCTCCTGTCCCGTCGACGACGCCGCCGACCAGATGCGCAGCGACTTGCGCGCCGCACGCGCCCGAAGCAGCCCCGGCAGAATCGTTTCGCGCAAATGATCGAACGGGATCTTGTCGCGGTAGAAGAAGGTCTCGTTGGTGGTCATTGCTTCGACCACGTCGCTTGCAAGCCGCCCGTCGCCGTTCCTGATCTTCAGCACGAGATCGGGAATCCCGGTAAGGCTCGCCTTGCGAGCCAGCGGCAGCAGCCGGCTCTCGACCAGATACTGCTTGTCCGGGGAGAGATCGAGGCCGGAGCGCTCCTTCAGGAATTTGCGCAGATAGTCGTAGTCGGCCGGCGTCACGTGCGGTCTCCCGCGAACAGGCGATTGACCCGGGCGCCGATCTGGTTGAGCGGCAGGATCGCCGCGCAAATGCCGGCATTGGCCGCTGCGCCCGGCATGCCCCAGACCACGCTGGAGGCTTCGTCCTGCGCGATCACGCTGCCGCCGGCGGCGACGATGTCCTTGCCGCCGCGCATGCCGTCCGAGCCCATGCCCGTCAGGATCACGGAGAGGATGGCGCCATGCCAGATGTCGATGGCGGAGGTGAACAGCGGATCGACCGCGGGCTTGCAGAAATTGACGGCGGGACCGTCGTCGAGCGCGATCGCCACGTCGGCGCCGCTGCGCACGACGCGCATGTGCTTGCCGCCCGGCGCAAGATAGATGCGGCCCGGCTTCACCGGCTCGCCATCGACGGCCTCGGCCGCCGGCTTGCGGCTCGTGCGTGCCAGATGCTCGGCGAGAATGGTGGTGAAGGTCGGCGGCATGTGCTGGGTGATCAGCACCGGGACGCGGTCGATCACGGCGCCAAGCTCGGCGACGAGCGCCATCAGCGCCTGAGGACCGCCGGTCGATGAGCCGATCAGCAGCACCTTCGGTGCCTGGGTCGAGAACGGACGCGTGGACAGCACCGAGGACGACGACGGCGCATGCACGGCCGGAGCCGGCGCGGCAGGCCGCGCGACAACCGGTCCACGTGCGGCCGGGGCCGGGCTCGCAGGCGCCAGCGGCGGGCTCGCAACCGCGGGCTTGCGGCGAAGCCGTGCGCCGAGGTGGCGGATTTTCTGGATCAGGTCGTGGTGGAAGATGTCCGCAGCCGACGCCTCGCGCGTCGATTCCGGCTTCGGAATGTAGTCGGCGGCGCCGAGCGACAGCGCCTTGAAGCTGATCTCCGCGTTACGGCGGGTCAGCGTCGAAGCCATGATGATGACGAGATCGCGCTTCTTCGCCAGGAGTTGCGGCAGCGCCGAGATGCCGTCGAGCTCGGGCATTTCGATATCGAGCACGGCAACGTCGGGGTTGATGCGTTCGATCTGGTTGACCGCCTCGAGCCCGGTGCGCAGCGAGGCCGCGACCTCCATGTCATGCTCGGCACCGACCCAGCGCGAGATCAGACCGCGAATGACGACGGAGTCGTCGACGATCATCACCCGCAACGGCCCGGCTTCCCGCGACGAGCCCGGGGTCGAATTACCTGCGAACGCAACACTCATTTACTCACCAACTCAGACTGAAACGGTCAGTTGAAAACAAACGCCGAAGGAGCCGTTCAGCCTCCGGGCGGTCGCTCAGATAAGGCCGACTTCCTGGAATTTCGCCGTCACGATGTCCTTGTCGAAGGGCTTCATGATGTACTCGTTGGCGCCGGCGTGCAGCGCGCGCGCGATATGCGCGACGTCGTTCTCGGTGGTGCAGAACACCACCTTGGGCTGGTCGCCGCCGGGCATGCGGCGGAGATGGCCGAGGAACTCGTAGCCGTCCATCACCGGCATGTTCCAGTCCAGCAGCACAGCGTCGGGCAGGCCGCGCTTGCAGGCCTCCAGCGCCTTCTCACCGTCCTCGGCTTCGAGGATCTGGAAGTCGAGGCCCTCCAGGATCCGGCGCGCAACCTTGCGGATGACGCTGGAATCATCAACGACGAGACAAGTTCGCATGTGAACCTCTGCTTCTCCCCGCTTTTGCGGGGACACTTCCAATTGCAGGTACGTCGGCGGATGTGCCGGCGTATCAGGCCGCCATCATCTCGGGCGCGAGCTCGAGGACGCGATCGACGTCGAGGACGACCATGAGCTGGCCGTCGAGGCGGTGGACACCGCCGGCGAGCTTGGCCATGCGGGGGTCGAGATTGACGGGGTTTTCTTCCATGCCGTCCTCGGCGAG
>NZ_JBVVPN010000091.1:0-11661 GCF_055811035.1 Bradyrhizobium sp. MI1.10 | reverse complement strand
AAGGCCTGCACGGCTGGATCCGTCTCGTTGACCACGTACGTGAAGGCGCCCGAGGCATTGAGCACCAGGCTGCCGTGGGCGCCCGCGCGCGCGGGACCGCGGGGGGCCCCGGGGGCGCCGCGGGGCCCGCGCCAGCGCCGACCGCATGGCCAAATCGCTCGGCGAGCGCGCTGGGGAGACTGTCGGCTATCGCGTCCGCTTCGGCTCGAAGATCTCGCGCGCGACCCGCATCGAGGTGGTGACGGAGGGCATCTTTACCCGCCAGATCCTCGACGATCCCGAGCTGTCGGGCATCGCCGCCGTCCTGTTCGACGAATTCCACGAGCGTTCGCTCGATGCCGACATGGGCCTCGCGCTGGCGCGCGATGCGCAAACCGGCCTGCGCGAGGATTTGCGCATCCTCGTGATGTCGGCAACGCTCGATGGCGCCCGCGTCGCAAAATTGCTCGGCGAAGCGCCCGTCGTCGAAAGCGAGGGCCGCGCCTTTCCGGTCGAGACGCGCTATCTCGGTCGCAAGGCGGACGCGCCGGTGGAGCGGCAGATGGCGGATGCGATCGCCTCGGCGCTGCGGGCCGATGCCGGCTCGGTGCTGGCGTTCCTGCCGGGCGCCGCCGAAATCCGCCGCACCCAGAACCTCCTCGCCGAGCGCGTGCAGGACGCTTCGATCGAAATCGTGCCGCTGTTCGGCGCACTCGACGCCGCCGTGCAGGATCGGGCTATCTCGCCGGCGCCCAAGGGCACGCGCAAGGTGGTGCTGGCGACCTCGATCGCGGAGACCTCGCTCACCATCGAGGGCGTGCGCATCGTGGTCGATTCCGGCCTTGCCCGCGTGCCGCGCTACGAGCCCGACATCGGCCTGACCCGACTCGAGACCGTGCGCGTCTCGCGCGCGGCGGCTGACCAGCGCCGCGGCCGCGCCGGCCGCACCGAGCCCGGTGTCTGCTACCGGCTCTGGGATGAACCTCAGACAGCCTCGCTCGCGGCCTACACCCAGCCCGAGATCCTCAGCGCCGATCTGTCCTCGCTGGTGCTCGATCTCGCGCAATGGGGCGTCGCCGACCCTGCCGCGCTGTCGTTTCTCGACCCGCCGCCGCAGCCGGCCTGGAAGGAAGCAAAAAGCCTGCTCTGCGAGCTCAACGCGCTCGATGCCGATGGCCGCATCACCGCGGAGGGCAAGAGCCTGCGGGCGCTGGCGCTGCCGCCGCGGCTCGCCCGCATGATCGTGGATTCGCATCGTGCCGGCGAGGGCGAGGCCGGCGCCGAGATCGCCGCCATCATCACCGAACGCGGGCTCGGCGGCGACAGCGTCGATCTCGAGCACCGGCGCGACCAGTTCCGCCGCGACCGTTCCCCGCGTGCTGCAAGCGCGCGCGACCTCGCGCGGCGCTGGGCCTCGCAGGTGGCGGCGTCGGAGAAGGCGGCGACCGGCGAAGACGGCCTCTCGACCGGCCTGATGCTCGCCTACGCCTTCCCGGATCGCGTTGCGCGCAACCGCGGCAATGGCAGCTTCGTGCTCGCCAACGGCCGGGGTGCTGCCGTGGATCAAACCTCCTCGCTCGCCCGTGCACCCTATATCGCGATCGGCGAGATGACCGGCACGGCGGCGAGCGGGCGCATTCTGCTCGCCGCGCAAATCTCGCAGGACGAGATCGAACGGCATTTCGCCGAGCACATCGAATCCGCCGAGGAGATATCGTTCGATCGCGGCGCGATGGCGTTGCGGGCGCGGCGCAAGCGCGCGCTGCACGCGATCACGCTCTCCGAGGCGACGCTTGCCGTCTCGCCCTCGGAGGACACTGCGCGCATCTTCGCGGACGGGCTGATCGCCGCCGGCCTCGACCGGCTGCCCTGGTCGAAGGCAGCCAAACAATGGCGCGATCGCGTGATGTTTTTGCGCAAGGCCGAGGGCGACAGCTGGCCTGATCTCTCGGACGACGGATTGATCGCGCGGCGCGACGATTGGCTGGTGCCGGCGCTCTACGACAAGATCGCGCTGAAGGATATGTCCGCCGGCGAACTCTCCGACGCGCTGATGACATTGTTGCCGTGGGAGATGCGCGCGCGGCTCGACCGCGCGGCGCCGACGCATTTCGAGGCGCCGACCGGCAGCGTGCTCGCGATCGACTATGAAGCCGAGCAGGGGCCGACCATCGCGGTGCGGCTCCAGGAATTGTTCGGCCTCAACACTCATCCGTCGATCGCCGCCGGCAAGGTGCCGCTGGTGCTGGAGCTGCTGTCGCCGGCGCAGCGCCCAGTGCAGGTGACACGCGATCTCCCCGGTTTCTGGCGCGGCAGCTACAGCGCCGTGCGCTCCGATTTGCGCGGCCGCTACCCGCGCCATCCCTGGCCGGAAGATCCGGCGAATGCGCTGCCGACCCGGCGGGTCAAGCCGCGCGGCACGTGAGGCGCAAGAAGACCCTCATGGTGAGGAGCGCGGAACGCGCGTCTCGAACCATGTAGGCCCGCCTTTCACCCGCGGCCATCCTTCGAGACGCCCGCTTCGCGGGCTCCTCAGGATGAGGATATGCCGTATCTGCGACACCGGCGCATTAACCGTCCGCTCATCCTTTTCGTCAAAATAGCACAGCTCTGGCCGCAGCGTCGCTCGCGGACAGGCCTGCCGCGTGGTGAAATCGAGCCTTCCGGCTCGGAACTGGTGTGATGCGTAACATAATGATTTTCGCGGCGATCATGATCGGCCTCGGCACCTTCATGGCGCAGATGGCGGACAGGATGAGCTCCGCCTCGGCGACGTCGGTGCCGCGCACGGTAGCAGTCGCGTCCATCGCGCCGGCCGCTGGCCGTAGCCTCAACATCCCTCGCGACGGCCGCGGCCACTTCCAGACCGAAGGCCGGATCGAAGGCCAGCGCATCGGCTTCATGGTCGACACCGGCGCCTCCGTGGTTGCGCTGAACGAGACCTCGGCCGCCCGTTTCGGCCTGCGTCCCTCGCGCAGCGATTACAAAGCCACCGTCTCCACCGCCAACGGCACCATCAAGGCCGCGCGCACCCGCATCGCCATGCTCGATATCGGCGGCCTAATCGTGCGCGACGTCGATGCCATGGTGCTGCCCGACGAGGCACTGTCCGAGAACCTGCTCGGCCTCTCCTTCCTCTCCCGCCTCAAACGTTTTGAGTACGCCAACGGTCAGATGGTGCTGGAGCAGTAAGGGTCTCCCAAAGGCTCCAGCGACCGCATATTTCAAGAAAATCTCTATTCCGACCGCTCTCGCGGCCAGATTTCCCCGTTACCAAACTGCCGCAATTATCATCCATAAGCTGCCATTCCCGCCTTCCGCAGCAGCCCGGCATTCGCTAAGGCTGCATCAAGTCTGG
The DNA here is from genome assembly GCF_055811035.1 of Bradyrhizobium sp. MI1.10. NCBI lineage: Bacteria > Pseudomonadati > Pseudomonadota > Alphaproteobacteria > Hyphomicrobiales > Nitrobacteraceae > Bradyrhizobium > Bradyrhizobium sp. MI1.10. The sequence continues at coordinate 8,324 of NZ_JBVVPN010000091.1, read as the reverse complement.
CTCTTTTTCACGAGACCGTCTCCATGTTCCCCAAGCCGAAATCCGTGTTGCTGCCCAACACCTATGCCTTCGAATCCGAGCCGATGGTGAAGGCCACGGGCTTTCGCGAATACGACGCGCGCTGGCTGTTCCAGAAGGAAATCAACCTGATGGGAATCCAGGCGCTCGGCATGGGGCTGGGCGCGCTGATCGCAGAGCTCGGCGTCAGCCAGGAGATCGTCACCGGCCATGATTTCCGCGGCTATTCGGCCTCGATCAAATATGCGCTGATCTCCGGCCTGATGGCAGCAGGCTGCAAGGTGCACGACATCGGGCTCGCGGTGACGCCGATGGCCTATTTCGCCCAGTTCGACCTCGACGTGCCCTGCTGCGCCATGGTCACGGCCTCGCACAACGACAATGGCTGGACCGGCGTGAAGATGGGGGCCAACCGCCCGCTGACCTTCGGCCCGGACGAGATGACGCGACTGAAGGAGATCGTGCTGGGCGCCGAGTTCAAGAACAAGGCCGGCGGCTCCTATCAATTCCACGAGAATTATCCGGCGCGCTACATCGCCGATCTCACCAGCCGTCCGAAGCTCAAGCGCAAGCTCAAGGTCGTCGCGGCCTGCGGCAATGGCACCGCCGGCGCGTTCGCGCCGCAGGTGCTGGAGGCGATCGGCTGCGAGGTGATCCCGCTCGACACCGAGCTCGACCACACCTTCCCGAAATACAATCCGAACCCCGAAGACATGGAGATGCTGCATGCGATCCGCGACGCGGTGCTGCAGCACAAGGCCGATGTGGGCCTCGGCTTCGACGGCGACGGCGATCGCTGCGGCGTGGTCGACAACACCGGCGAGGAGATCTTTGCCGACAAGGTCGGCGTGATGCTGGCGCGCGACATGTCCGCGATCCACAAGGACGCGCAGTTCATCGTCGACGTGAAGTCGACCGGCCTGTTCATCACCGATCCGGTGTTGCAGAAGCAGGGTGCAAAAACCACCTATTGGAAGACCGGCCATTCCTACATGAAGCGCCGCACCCATGAGACGGGTGCGCTCGCCGGCTTCGAGAAGTCCGGCCACTTCTTCTTCAACAAGCCGTATGGACGCGGCTATGACGACGGTCTCGTCTCGGCGCTCGCGATCTGCGACATGCTCGATCGTGCCCCCGGCAAGTCGATGGCCGATCTCAAGAACGCGCTGCCGAAGACCTGGTCGTCGCCGACGATGTCGCCGCATTGCGGCGACGAGGTGAAGTACGGCGTCATCGACAAGGTGGTGAAGCACTTCGAGGGCTTGCAGGCCAAGGGCGCCAAGATCGGCGACCAATCGATCCGCGATCTCGTCACCGTCAACGGCGTCCGCGTCACGGTGGAGGACGGCAGCTGGGGTCTGGTGCGGGCCTCCTCCAACAAGCCCGAGCTCGTCGTCGTGGTCGAGAGCCCGGTCTCCGAGCAGCGCATGCACGACATGTTCGAGATGGTGAACAGCGTGCTGCGCACCCATCCCGAAGTCGGCGAGTACAATCAGAAGATTTGAAGTGCGAGGCTAGCCTCACTTGCTGTCATGCCCCGGCTTGACCGGGGCATCCAGTACGCCGCGGCTCATCCGTACCCCATCGTCGTCTCTGGAATACTGGATCGCCCGGTCAAGCCGGCGATGACAGTTTGCGTGTGGTGAGCCTTAACCCGCCACCACAGCCGGGATCGGCAGCGCGGTGACTGACTTGATCTTCTCCATCGCGAAGCGCGAGGTGACGTTCTTCAGCGGCACGGCGCTGATCAGCTTCTTGTAGAACACGTCATAGGCCTGCATGTCGGCGACGACGACGCGCAGCATGTAGTCGACGTCGCCGGCCATGCGATAGAACTCCATCACCTCGGGCATGGCGCTGACGGCTTCGGCGAACTTCTTGAGCCAGGCGTCGGAATGGTCGGAGCTCTCGACCGACACGAACACCGAGATGCCGAGCCCGATCTTGTTCTGGTCGACCAGCGCCACCCGCTTGGTGATCACGCCGTCGGCTTCCAGGCGCTGGATGCGCTTCCAGCAGGGGGTCGAGGACAGGCCGACGCGGTCGCCGATCTCGGCGACGGAGAGGGAGGCATCATCCTGCAGCACCATCAGAATCTTGCGGTCGATGGCGTCGAGGCGGCGGCTGGTCTCGGGGAGCGGGACGGCGAGATCGGTCATTTGAAGAACTTTGTTCCATATCAAGGGTCGTTTTTCCTGATATAGAGAAAATCCTTCTATAGCAAGTCTATAATCTCGGCATCCGTCCGAGCGTCGTCCCGCGCGGCATGTTCAAAAGCTCTTCAACTTCAACGCGTTGCGGAGCGGCCAGGCCGCCGCCGTGACGGGTGCATTTCAGCGCCGCGGCGGCCGCGGCGAATTGCAGCGCCTGCCGCACGCCGCCGCCTTCGGCAAGGCGAAGCGTGAAGGCGCCATGGAAGACGTCGCCGGCGCCGAGCGTATCGACGGCCTGAACCGGAACCGCCGGCGTCTGCTCCAGTTCGCCGCTCTCGTTCAGCCAGATCGTGCCACGCGGGCCGCGGGTGGCAGCGAGGAAGGCGGGCGTGAGTCCGGCCAGGCGCTGCAACGCCTCGCCGTCGTCAGGGATGCCGGCTGTCTCCTGTACCTGTTCGCTGGCGAACAGCAGGTGCGAGGCGGCCGTGAGCAGTCCGTCCTGCAACGATATCGCGCGGTCGACGCCGACGATGACGACAATGCCGCGCCGGCGTGCCTCAGTGCAGAGATCCGTGCAGAACGATGCGCAGCGGCTCTCGACGAGGACCGCCTGACAATCGGCGAGCAGCTTGTCGGCGTCGGGCAGCTCGACTGTCCACAGCGCCGGATCGCGATAGATCGTGAGCGTTCGCTCGCCCGTCGCGTCAATGATGATGGCAGAGACGGGCGTGGTCGCATCAGGTATGCGCACAATATGGCTTGTGTCGATATTTTCGGATGTCATGCGCTCGAGAATGAAGCCGCTCGACGTTTCCTGCGCATCGCCCATCGGACCTGCGAACGCGACGCGGCCACCAAGCCGCGCGATAGCGATCGCGGCATTGAGCGCATTGCCGCCGCAGATCTCCGCAAGGTGCGTGGCGTTGGCCTTGCTGCCGCGCGCGGGCACTGCCTCGACACGAAAGGTCAGGTCGCGCACGGGAATGCCGATGCAGAGGATGCGCGGCGCGATCACAGAGTGCGCCATCGGCGGTCTCAGCTCTTGTCGTGCACCCAGCGGCCGAGCAAGTGATGGGCGATGGCGAACGGGTGCGGACCGGCGAGCCCGTCGGGATGGGTCCGCGTCAGCATCAGGGCGGCCTCCTCGCGCGTGAACCAGCGCGCATCCTCCAGCTCGGAATGATCGACGACGATGTCCTCGCTCACGGCCCGCGCGCTGCAGCCGATCATGAGCGACGACGGATAGGGCCAGGGCTGGGTCATGTAATACTGCACGTCGGTGCAGCGGATTCCGGATTCTTCGAGGATCTCGCGGCGTACCGCGTCCTCGATGGTTTCGGCGGCCTCGACGAAGCCGGCGAGGCACGAATACATGCCGGGCGGAAACTGCTTCTGGCGGCCGAGCAGGCACCTTTCGCCGGAGGCGACGTGCATGATCACGACGGGATCGGTGCGCGGGAAATGCTCGGCCTTGCAGCTCGGGCACTCCCGCTTCCAGCCGCCTTCCTTCATCGCGCTGCGCGTGCCGCAATTGGCGCAATAACCATGGCGCTGATGCCAGCTCACCATCGACTTCGCCATCGCGATCGCCGACAGCTCCTGCGGCGGCACCGCGCCCTGCATCGCCATGCCGCGCAGCTCGCTCAGCGCGTAGTCCTCGCGCCCGATCAGCTTCTCGGACGCGGCCTGCGAGAGGCCCATGCCGAACATCGCGGCGCCGTCGCGTAAGCCTAAGAAGATCGTGCCGGGATTGGCGCCGCATTTCAGCGCCTCGTCGATTCCGAGCAGTGCGCGCACCTTGTCGCCTTCGCGCTTCACCAGCAGCGAGTCGCGGTAGACCACATAGGCGCGCGACGACGGCGTCTGCTCCATCGCGAACAGCCTTTCGTCGTCGCGGCGCAGATGCGCGGCGCGGTCGAGAATGTTGGTGACGAAGGCCGGCTGCCCCAGCGGAAACGAGTCGAATGCTGACATTTCTTGTTCTTTCAACCCAACCAGATCTTGCGGCGAAGCGCGCTGATGAAAGTCTGCACCTCGGTGGCGTCGTGCGCCAAGGGCTGCATCACGCCCCAGACCGGCCGCGGCCAGGCGGCGTCACTGGTTCGGCGCGCGATGATGTGGACGTGAAGCTGGGGCACGAGGTTGCCCAGTGCCGCGATGTTGAGCTTGTCGCATTGGGTGATCTCCTTCAGCGCGCGCGAGACGCGGGAGATCTCGGTCATCAATTGCGCCTGCTGCACCTCGTCGAGGTCGATGATCTCGACCGTATCCGCGCGCCGCGGCACCAGCAGCAGCCAGGGATAATGCGCGTCCTTGATGACCAATACCTTGGACAGCGGCAAATCGCCGATGTCGATGGTGTCCTCTTTCAGGCGGGAGTGCAGCGACCAGGCGGGTTCGGGCATGAAGATTTCCGGATGGCCCGACGGGAATCGGGCATGGCGGGGCGGAACCCCTGAATATTTGCTCCGACCATACGACAGCGATTCCGATAGGGGAAGGATGGCGCTCCGCAGGGGCCGCATACGCGATCGTCGTCCTGGACAAGAGCAGCGCAGATCCAGGACCCATTACCACAGGATTGGGCTTGGCGAAGATTTGGGGTTTACCGACTTCGTGCCACAAACTTCTCCTTGGGGTAATGGGTCCTGGCTTTCGCCAGGACGACGGTGGGGGCGTGCTTTTACGCCTCCGCCAGCACTCGCGCATTGGCGCGGACCGAGGCTTCGCTGACGCGGATGCCGAGGCCCGGGCCGTCGGGCACCACGACGTGGCCGCCGCGATTGGCGACGCGCTCTTCCAGCACGTCCTCGGTCAGCACATGGTGCGGCATGTAGAATTCGCAGCCGAGCGAGATTCCCGGCGTCGCCGCGATCAGCTGCGTGCCGGCGGCGAGCCCGATGCCGCCCTCCCACAGTGTGCCGCCATAGCCGGGCAGGCCGGCGATGTCGGCGATCGCCATGATCGCCTGCGCCTCGAACAGGCCGCCGGCCTTCATCAGCTTGATCGAGACGGCATCAGCCGCCTCGCGGCGCACCACCTCCATCATGTCGCGGCGGTCGAAACAGCTTTCGTCGGCGAGCACGGGCGTTTCCAGCGCCGCGGTGAGCTGCGCCATCACGTCGAGATATTTGCGCGGCACCGGCTGCTCGATAAAGGTCGGCGCGAACTGCTCGATGTCGCGCAGGATCTTGATGGCGCCGAACGGCGCTAAGGCCTGGTTGTAATCGACGCGAAGGTCGACCTTGTCGCCGAATTCTTTCCGGATCGCCGCGAGATGATCGAGGTCTTCGCGATGCGGCTTCACGCCGGTCTTGACCTTGTAGATGACGTTCCCGTCCGGAACCATCTTCCGCATGCGTTCGAGATCGGCAGTGAAATCCGGATCGGCGATGGAGAACGACAGCGGGATCGTGTCCCGCACGCGGCCGCCGAGCAGGTCAGCGACCGAAAGTCCCGAGGACTTGCCGACGATGTCGAGCAGCGCCATTTCGATCGCGACCTTGGCTTCGGCATGTCCGACCAAGGCACGATCGAGCTCGGCCATCAGCGCGCGGATGCGACGCACCGACTTGCCCATCACGATCGGCCGCAAATAGATGTCGAGCGCGGCGAAGGCCGCTTCCGGCGTTCCCGTGAACACTTCCCACGGTGCCGCCTCGCCCCAGCCTATCACGCCGTCGCTCGACGTCAGTTCGAGCAGCACGCGTTTCACCGTGCCCTTGACGTTGCCGACGCCCTGGAGGCGCGCCATCTTGATCGGGCTCTCGATCAGGAACAGCCTGAGACGTGCGACGGTCGCTTCGGTCATGTCAGGCCTCCATTGACGTGCCAGACCTGGCCGGTGACGTAGGATGCTTTTGGGGAGGCCAGAAAGGCGATGATCTCGGCCACTTCCTCCGGCCGCCCGCGGCGATTCATCGGGATCAGTGCTTCGGTCGCCGCGATCTGCTCGGGTGACAGCCGGCTTTCGCTGGGCTTGTCCTTGATGATCAGGCCCGGCGCGACGGCGTTGACGGTGATGCCCTCCCCGGCGAGCTCGACTGCGGTGAGGCGCACCAGCGCTTCGAGCGCGGAGCGGCTCGCGGCCGTCGCTGCAAAGGGTGCGAACTCCGGCCGGATCGCGTGCGCCACGAACGACGACACTGCCACGATCCGCGCATCTCGTCCCGCACGCAGCAGCGGGAGCGCGGCGTCCACCAACCGCGTGAACGCCAGCGCCGATTCATCCATCGCCTTGCGGAACTGATCCGCCGGCGTACCGATGGCGCTCCCGCGGCGGGCATGGCCGCCGACCAGGATCAATCCGTCGAGCCGGCCGAAGGCGCTTTGCGTAGCGGCGAGGGCGTCGGTGACCGCGGCCTCCTCGGCGAGATCGCCGAGGCATTTTGCGACGATCGCACCTTGCGCTTCGGCTTCCGCGGCCGTGACGTCGAGACCCTCTGCGTTCGAGCGCGTGTGGAGCAGCAGCGCCGTGCCGGGCGTTGCGAGCAGTCTTGCGGTGGCGCGGCCGATGCCGCTGGCGGCGCCGGTGACGAGATAGACGCGGTTGATATCGGACATCACGATGCCGTTGTGGCCGGCGGCAATGCGCCGGTGCGGTGGAAATGGCTAAGGAAGGCGCGGGTCGCAGCTTCTCTTGGATTGTCGATCACCTGCCGCGCCGGGCCTTCCTCGATCACGACGCCGTCGCGCATGAAGATCAGACGGTCGGCGACTTCGCGGGCAAAGGCGATCTCGTGGGTCACGATCACCATGGTCATGCCCTCCGACGCCAGCTGCTGGATCACGGCGAGCACCTCGCCGACAAGCTCGGGATCGAGTGCGGAGGTGGCTTCGTCGAACAGCATCACGTCCGGCTCCATGGCAAGCGCCCGGGCAATCGCGACGCGCTGCTTCTGTCCGCCGGAGAGCGTTGCCGGATATTGGTCGGCCTTCTCTGCAAGGCCCACCTTGACGAGTTGCGCTCGTGCGAGTTTCTCGGCGTCCGCCCTGGCCATGCGCCGCACCGTGACCGGTCCCTCCATCACATTCTGGAGCGTCGTCATGTGCGGGAACAGGTTGAAATGCTGGAACACCATGCCGGTGGTGGCGCGGAATCCTGCCAGCGTCTTCACGTCGGGCAGCTTTGTGCCTTGTCCGAACGAAAAGCTCGTGTCGCCAACGCGGACGCTACCGCCGTCGGGCGTCACCAGGAGGTTGATGCAGCGGAGCAGCGTCGATTTGCCGGAGCCGGACGGGCCGATCAGCGCGACGACGCCGCCCTTGGGGACATCGAGGCTGATGTTCTTCAGGACTTCGTTGCTGCCAAAGCTCTTGCGCAGCGCCCGGATCTCGATCTTGGAAGAGGTGTCGCTCATTCGCCGACCGCCAGTCGCTTCTCGCCGCGCCGGACCATGATGGTCAGGGGAATCAGGATCGCCGCATAGGCAACCGCGACGGCGGTGTAGGTCTCCAGCGGACGGTAGCTGTCATGGGCGGCGACCTGGCTCTGATAGACCAGGTCGGGCACCGCCAGCACCGAGACCAGCGAGGTGTTCTTGAACTGGATGATCGACTGGTTCATCAGCGCCGGGATCATGCGCTTGATCGCCTGCGGCAGCACGATGCGCCGCATGCTCTGGCCTGGGGTCATGCCGAGCGCGGCGCCGGCTTCGGACTGGCCGCGATCGATCGAGATGATGCCGCCGCGGATGATCTCCGAATAGAACGAACCGCCATAGAGCGAGAGCGCCAGCGCCGAGGCCGTGATCGGCGTCATCTCGACGCCGGCCAGGATCGGCAGCGCGTAATAGAACCAGATCAGCTGCACCAGGATCGGCGTGCAGCGGAACGCCTCGATGAAGGTGAGCGCGAGAAGGCGCACCGCGCGAAAGCGCGACAGGGTCCCGAACGCGCCGAACAGGCCGAAGACGAGGCCGAGCACAACGATGACCAACGTGAAGCCAACGGTGACGCCGAGCCCGTTGAGAAAGAGCCAGCGATAGCTCCAGAGGATGCCGAAATCCCACTGATACATATTATCTTGGACCTCAGTCGCGCGCGAATTGAAGACAGTCGAGCCGCATGCTCGGTGCACCTCTCCCGCTTGCGAGGGCTTTGCGTAAATCGCGAATCTGCGATTCTCTAAGAGACATCTGAAGAGGATCTGGG
>NZ_JBVVPN010000090.1:0-12355 GCF_055811035.1 Bradyrhizobium sp. MI1.10 | reverse complement strand
ACACTCCCGCAGAACAAAAGCGGAAAGTGTAACCCATGTGTCCGGTACGAACTGTCACCTATGTCTCGGGTCGCTCAGACATGTTCCGAAGAGGCGTTGACAACAACGACCGTCGCAGCGGCCTGGCCCGTCAGCCTGCCGTCGGACCCGCTTGCCGGCCTCGTGCCAGCGTGTCGGACGGGGTTTCGTGGAAGATCGCGCGGTAAGCTGCGGAAAACTCGCCCAAATGGTGAAAGCCCTGGGCGCGCGCGCATGTGGCGACGGTGGCGCCGCCGCCCTTGAGAAGGCGAGACCGCGTCGCCCACAATTTTTTCAGGCGAATGTACTGGTGCAGGCTCATGCCACACACCTTGCTGACGGCGCCGCCGAGCGTCCGGATCGAGACGCCAAACTCGCCGGCGAGATCGGCGGTATAGATCGGAGCAGTCTGATGTGCAGCGACGTAATCGTCGATCCGCTGCACGAGTTTGATCGACCGCTCGCCCTGGACGGAGGCACTCCGGTCTGAGAGTGGATCGATGCGAAACAGATCGTCGAGCGCGAGCAGCAAGCCTTCCTGGAGATGGGCGGCGACCTCAGTCGTTTCGAACAAGGCCGGCTGCACCGACGCGGTTCGCAGAATGTCGAGAAGGAGCTGCCGTGCGTGGAGCAAAGCGGGGCGGTTCGCGCCGTGGGCCCGCAAATCGTCCGCCTGATCGAACCAGCCCCGGTCACTCAGGCCGGGTGAGAAGATGATCATCGCATGATGATTGGTCCGACGCTCGACGAAATGGCATTCATCGCTGCCGCGGAGCGCGATGAAGAAACGCGCGTCCAGATCCATGCCCTTGGAATTGACCTGAAGGTCGTCCGTCATAGGCAGGATCACCATCCCCCCGGGCATCCGATAGGCGCCGTCGAGGATGCGCGCGAACGAGCGCATCATGACGATGCGGCAGCCGGGCAGGGAGACGACAGCGCGAGCCGCCGCGAAATTCCGGACGTCGAGCGGAATGCTTCTCGCATCCTCCATCGACTCGATCGGCCGAAACGCATCGACGTCGGCAAAGCCGATCAATCGAAGCGCGGATGATGGGGCGAGGGCGTCGAACAACATGCGTGTGGCCGGCTGCCGCATATGACAATCAAATGAACGTCAGAACATCGCCATCAATGGCGAAACATCGCGTTTCAGTAAACCGGATTCCGGGCCGTAGTATTGCGGACATCATGGCATGCAGCCCGGCGGATCGATGTCGTCGTCAACGGTCTCGCGTCATCGGCTGGCCGGAGGCGAGGTCGATGAAATGCAGCCGCGTGCAGGCGGGACAGGCAAAGGAGGCAAAGCTCTGTGCCTCCTGTCTCTGTTGCTTCTCAAGATGTGTCTGCACATTCATGCCCGTCTGGGGACATCGAAAAACGATCAAATCGACCATCGTCGGAGAATGATGGCGTGGCGGATTTCGTCTTTGATCTAGATCAGTTTTGGAATGACTCCAGACCAACATCCTTGATCTCGCAAAAGCGAAGGGGCCCCGGAGGGCCCCTTTAGAATCACCAGCGGCGATAACGTGGTCCGTAGTAGCGCGGGCCACCATAATAGCGCGGCGCATATCGGGGACCGTAATAGGGGGCCGGGGCACCGTAGTATCCATAGTAGTTCGGGCGCCAGAAACAACGTCCCCAGGCGTCACAGACCATGCGGACCTGCTCGACGTCCGAGACCTGCGGCGTCGCAGGAGCTGGCGCGATGGGCATGGCAGACGCCGCCGGCGATGCGGCCAACGCACCCAACAGGGACGCGGCGACGAGGCCAATTCTAAGCTTCATGATGTCTTTCTCCGCTTACGCAATACAGGGATATCGAAGTTTGTTCTGATCAAATTGTGGCGGGAGCGAAATGTAATGCTGATGAACAGGTCTTCAGCCAGCCCGCCGCAGGCCTGACCTTTAGCTCCGCCAGACTATCCCAGGTTCGTGCTCTTGACCAATGCTGCGCTTGCGTTGCGCTCCGCGGGAAATCGCCGCCATCCTTGATCCCGCGCAACCAACTGTGCAGCTTCGCCCCTAAGCTTGGCGTCGTGGCCAGCCTTTCGAGCATTTCGAAGAGCCGGCTCGCGAGGTCGCTTTGGAGCTGTGCAATGGACAAAATGAGAATCGACAAGGGTGACTGGCTGGTCGTGTGCGACGGGCGCAAGGCGCTCATTCTGGAAAACCTCGGCGACGAGATGTTTCCGAACCTCCACACCAGGGAGGTGCACGAACAGCCCAATCCCTCGACCGGTGCGCAAGGGACCGACGCGCCGGGCAGGCTCCATGGCGCGGCCGGCAGCACGCGCAGCTCGGTAGAGCAGACTGATTGGCACGACGAGGCCGAGCGCGCCTTCCTGCGCGGCCTGGCCGGACGGCTCGATGCCGCCGTTAGCTCAGGCGAGACCTCGGCCTTGACCCTGGTGGCCTCGCCGCGTGCGCTTGGGATGATCCGCGCCGATTATTCGGACGTGGTGCGCAAGGCTCTCCAGGGCGAGGTCGGCAAGGACCTCGTCAAACTGCCGGTCTACGAGATCGAGAAGCAATTGCTGCTGTCGGGCGCCGCCAAATAGCTGCCCCCGCAGAGGACGCGCCTGCGCTCCTCAGAAGCAGGGGTGCCGGCGGCGGTCCTGGCCGACATAGGCGGCTGCGCTCTGGTAGCAATGGTTGGTCGACGGGCCGTCGTACAAGGCGAACGTCCCTGGCGTGATGCCGGGCCCGTAATTGTGCAGATAGCTGATCGGGTAGGGCAATGGGTTCGCGTAGTGGCGGTGGTACCGGTGATGTCCCCGCGCCTCTGCGAGGCCGGGGGCAAGGATTGCGGCCGACAGGGCTGCAATCGCGGCTACAAGCTTCAACTTGCTCATCTCGAATCTCCGGAACCCGCACGGATAGGTCAGCCGTTTATAACCAGTTCGGGCGGCCGGAGCACCCGTCTGCCGCCCGAAAACCGGGGCCAATCCCGCAGATTCCCGGGTGGGTGTGACAGAATTGCCGGTTCTATGGTCCAGACCTGCCCATTTTTGGCCTTTTCGAGATGCTTAACGAATTCCCCACACAAGTGTGACCAAAGAGAATTAGCTCAAGACTCCTGTTGCCGGCTTTTTGGGGTCCATAGGCCGGTCCATTCCTGAAGGCTTTCGCCGTCACCTCGCCATGCGCATCACGCTTCTGAGCCTGCTGTTGCTCTCGGTCGTCGCCGCCACGCCGGCGCGCGCCGAACTGCACATCACCCGCGACCACGGCGGCTATGTCGAGGAGTACAAGGCCAAGTACAAGCGCGTCCGCGAGAAGGGCGAGCGCGTCATCATCGACGGCATCTGCAACTCGGCCTGCACCCTGGTGCTCGGCATCGTGCCGATGAACAAAATCTGCGTGACGCCGCGCGCCAGCCTCGGCTTCCACCAAGCCTACTACGACAAGGCCTTCACCTTCGGCATCAAGGTCACCAGCGCGGAGGGGACGTCCGACCTGATGGCCTACTACCCCGACACGGTGAAGGACTGGATCCGCCGCAATGGCGGGCTCACCACCGATATGAAAAAGATCAAGAACGGTGTCGAGCTCTGGAAGATCATCGATCCCTGTCCGGACGAATGGTGAGCGGCTGAACCGTCCCGTCCGTCGCAGCGCAGCATCGTCTGAACGGAATTGGCCGAAATTCGCATTGCCGCATTGGCCCCCGGTGGGGCAATGAGTGCGGCAATGAACCACAATCAAGAAGCCCTGACCGCCCGCGCCGCGCCGATCCTGTTCGTCCTGCTTTGGAGCACGGGCTTCATCGGCACCAAATACGTCGTCAACAATGCCGATCCCTTGACCTACCTCGCCATCCGCATGGCGTTCGTGGTCGGTCTGATGGCAATCATCGTCGCCGTTGCCCGACCGAAATGGCCGGACCGTATCGGCATCGCGCACAGCGCGGTCGCGGGCATTCTCGTCCATGGCTTCTATCTCGGCGGCACCGCAATCGCGATCGCGCACTCGATTCCGGCCGGGCTCTCCGCGCTCATTCCGGGCCTTCAGCCGATCCTGACCTCGACCATCGCCAACCGCTGGCTCGGGGAGAAGGTGACGCCGGTGCAATGGGCGGGGCTCGTGCTTGGCCTCGGCGGCGTGGTGCTGATCCTGCACGGCCGTCCCATGACCGGCGAAGCCGGGCTCGGCTGGCTCGCCTCCGTGGTTTCGCTGATCAGCATCACGCTCGGCACGCTCTATCAGCGCCGCTACTGCAACCATATCGACTGGCGGGCCGGCAATCTCGTGCAGTACGTGTCCGTCACGATCTTCTTCGCGATCGGCGCCTTCCTGTTCGAGGACCGCGTGGTGCACTGGACGCGCGAGTTCATGCTCGCGCTGGCCTGGCTCGCCGTGGCGCTCTCGATCGGGTCGATCGGGCTGCTGTACTGGCTGATCCGCCACGCCGCCGCCACGTCTGTTGCAAGCCTGTTCTATCTGGTGCCAGCCGTGACGGCGCTGATGGCTTATCTGCTGTTCGGAGAAAAGCTCGATGCGCTGGCGATCGCGGGCATGGTGATGTGCGCGGCCGCGGTGTTCGTGGTCAATCGACGCTTCTAGGACCGGCGGGCCGGGCCGCCGGAATACATCCCTGACGTGCGGCGTGCGTCGTGCTAGGCTTGGGGCATTTCAGCCTCCCTTTCACACGGTGATTTCCATGAAGAAAGCGCGTCGTGCACTGCTCGGCAGATCCCTGAAGCCAGTCCGGATTGCCTGCCTCAACTACGCGGAGCCGATGATCAGCGGCCGCAAGATGGCCAGGCTCACAGCGGCGCTCCAGAAATGCTACGACAAGCACTTCCTGCCGGTGTGGGGCTATCCGGTCGACCTCTATGTCACCGAAAAGCCGAAGCCGGGCGACTGGCAGCTGGTCTATTTTGACAAGGCGTCCCACAAGAACATGCTCGGCCGCCATGAGCTGACGCATCGCCGCCAGCCGATCTCAAAGATCTTCGTCAAGGCGCTGGGCGATGAGCCGGTCAGCGTGGCGGCCTCGCACGAGCTGTTCGAGATGGTGCTCGATCCCATGGCCAATCTGTGGGCCGACAAAAACCCGAACACCCAATATGCCTATGAGGTCTGTGACGCCGTGGAAGAGGACACCTTCTTCGTGGCCGGCTTTGAGATGTCGAACTTCGTCTATCCCTCCTGGTTCGAACCGTTCAAGCACCGCCCGGGCACCAAGTTCGACCACAAGGGAACGTTGAAAGAGCCGTTCTCGATGACCAAGGGCGGCTACGTCATCAAGAAGGTCAACGGCAGGAAGGTGATCAAGGCGTTCGGCTCGCCCGAGAAGCGGCGGCGCTTCAACGCCGAGGACCGGCGAGGTCATCGCAGCGAATTCCGAGATCCGCAAGGCGTCCATCACCCGGGCCGGCGTGCAGCCAAGCGGCGAGGGTAGGGTATCGCTGGAGCCGTCTCCGGGCGCGTCCACACCCGGAGACCTCGGCCTTTGCGATCAGCGCTTGGCCTTCTTGGCCTTCTTTTTCGACTTGGCAGCTTTCTTGGTGGCCTTCTTTGCCGTTTTCTTTGCTGCTTTCTTGGCCGCCTTCTTCGACGACTTCTTTGCAGCTTTCTTCGAAGTCTTCTTGGCGGCCTTTTTCGAAGTTTTCTTCGCAGCCTTCTTGGCTTTCTTCTTGGAAGCCTTCTTCGGCGCTACTTTCTTTGCAGCCTTCTTGGCGGCTTTCCTGACCTTCTTCACCGCAGTGACAGCGGCGTCCTTGGTCGCTTCCACGGCGGTGGTGATCGTATCCATCGCCTGTTCAGTCATTGGCTTGTCGTCGTCCATATCGTCCCCCACGGTTTGCATGGAGCGATGACGATAGCGCGTTTCATAATTGTGTCAAAGCAACGCTCAACCTTTGCGGATCTTTGCGTAGGCGGCGAGCGCGCGCTCACGTCCCTTGGCATGATCGACGATCGGCTGCGGATAGCTCTTGCCGAGCGTGACGCCGGCGCTCGCAAGCTCGATCGGCATCGCCTGCCAGGGCTGGTGGATCAGCTTGGTCGGGACGTCGATCAGGAGGTGCTTGACCAGGTGACCACCTCGCACCTGGTTGTGCATCACGCCAGTGTGCCAGAGCTCGCGCAGGCCGGCGTCGACGATGGGATAGCCGGTGCGGCCGCGCTGCCAGGCTGCGAGCGCCTTGGCGTCGGGTTTCCATGGGAAGCCGTCGAAATTCGCTTGCAGGTTTTCGGTGGCAAGGATCGTGCAGCAGGTGCCGGCAGAACTCACGCCAGCCAAGCTCGCTCAGGAACTTGTCGACGCCGGGACCGATCGCGGAGTTTTCCGCCGCGGCAAACCGCGCGGCGTGCCAGACCTGGCGCGGGCTGAGCTCGCCGAACCTCAAATGCGGTAACAGATGTGAGGTCCCCTCCCGGTCCGGGCGGTTGCAGCGACTGCTCCAGCCACCAGCGCGCCGCGGCGCCCGGCGCTCGCCCGGCCGCGTCATCGAGCACATAGAGGCAGATCACCGGCGCGCCGGTCGTCGCAGCGGCCTTGGCGGCAGCGTGGAGGGCGGGGTGATCGGACAGGCGGAGGTCGTCGCGAAACCAGACGACGATGGGGGGGAGCGCTTGGCGTAGTCCTTAGCGTAGTTCTGGGCGTGGTCAGGGTGTCTTCGTTAACGATTTGGAAAGCATGTCGCGGTGGGAACCGCGTTAATGCGACCGTAAGCCGATTGCACGAATATGCAGGAATTACAGGAGTCATTCCATTCATGTACGGACGAGCAACGGCGAAGTTTCTGCCGCAATTCAAACTTGGCACCAAGGCGCTCCTGTGCGCGGTGCTGCTGATCGCCATGAATACGGCGCTCGTGGTCGGCGCCGGCTATTGGTCGCTCAGCTCCGCTTTCAATGATCGTGCGCTGCGCGATATCGAGGTGAGTTTGCGCACGCTGGCGCTGGCCTTTGCCGAAATCGTTCCCGACGCCAAGATCACGATGAAGGATGGCGCGGTCGCGCGCGCCGAGATTCCCAAGATGCCGGACTTCAGGGATCACGCCATCGTCGATCGCGCGGTGTCCTATGTCGGCGGCAACGCGACCCTGTTCGTGTTCGACGAGGCGAGCGGGCAGTTCGTGCGGCGCTCGACCAACGTGAAGAAGGAAAATGGCGACCGCGCCGTCGGGACCCAGCTTGCCGCCGATCACCCGGCGCAGGCGCTGCTGCGTCGTGGCGAGGCCTACAAGGGCCCGGCCACCCTGTTCGGCAAGACCTTCATGACCGCCTATTTGCCGATCGCCGACGCCAGCGGCAAGGTCGCCGGCATCCTCTATGTCGGCATCCCGATGGCCCAATTCGAGAGCATGCTGGCCCAGACGATCGAAAGCATGGCGGCCGCCGCCGGGCTCGCCGCGCTGCTGGTGCTGGTCCTGACCTTGCTGGTCGTCCGCCGTGTCACCAAGCCGCTCACCTCGGTGACGCGCTCGCTGACCGCGCTCGCCGAAGGGAAAAGCGACGTCGAGATCGATTGCGAGGATCGCGCCGACGAGATCGGCGAGATCGCCCGCACGGTCGCGGTGTTCAGGAGCAATTCGCAGGAGCGGGCGCGGATGCGCAGCGAGCAGGCGGCGGCTTCGGCTGCAGCCGCCGATCAGCGCAAATCCGACCTGCGCAATTTCGTCGAGGAGTTCCGTGGCGGTGTCGGCGGCATTCTCGACAAGGTGCTGACATCGTCAGGCGAATTCGAGCGCGCGGCGCGGCAGCTCACCGACACCGCGCGCTCCACCGCCGATCTGTCCGCGCGGTCGGCCGGAGCTTCCGAAAACGCCTCCGAGCACGTGCGTTCGGCGGCGTCGGCCTCGGACGAGCTGTCTCAATCGATCTCCGAAATCACCCGGCGGGTGCAGGAATCGAATGTCATTTCCGCTGAGGCGGTGCGGCAGGCCGAGGCGACCGATCAGCGCATCGCGCAGCTCTCCGAGGCGGGCGCGCGCATCGGCGATGTCGTCAAGCTGATCACCTCGATCGCCGAGCAGACCAATCTCCTGGCGCTGAACGCGACCATCGAGGCCGCGCGCGCGGGCGATGCCGGCCGCGGTTTTGCGGTGGTGGCCCAGGAGGTCAAGACGCTGGCCGGCCAGACCGCCAAGGCGACCGACGAGATCTCGAACCAGATCGCCAGCATGCAGCTTGCGACGGAGGAATCGGTTGTCGCCATCAAGGCGATCAGCCAGACCATCGAGCGCATCAGCGGCATCGCGGGGTCGATCTCGGCTGCGGTCGAGCAGCAGAAGAGCGCGACCCAAAACATCGTCGCCAGCGTTCGCGCGGCGGTATCGGGCACGGCCGATGTCGCCGTCAACGTCCGTCAGGCCGCCGAGGGTGCGAACGAGACGGGTGAGACGTCCAGCCGGATGTTTGCCTCCGCCCAGGCGTTGTCGGGCGAGAGCCTGCATCTGAAGGCCGAGGTCGAGGGCTTCCTCGAACGCGTACGCGCGGCGTAAGAGCTAACATCGTCATCCCGGGCGGCGCTGACGCATCGCCCGGAATGACAGTTCCGTTATTTCGGCTGCGGCACGATCCGGATGTAGGGCTTCGGCTCCTTCCAGCCCTGCGGGTAGATCGTCTTGGCCTCGTCATTGGAGACCGAGCCCGCGATGATGACGTCGTCACCCTGCGACCAGTCGGCCGGGGTCGCGACGCGGTGCTTGGCGGTGAGCTGGAGCGAGTCGATGACGCGGAGGATCTCCTGGAAGTTCCGGCCCGTCGTCATCGGATAGACCAGCACCAGCTTGATCTTCTTGTCCGGCCCGATGATGAAGACGTTGCGGACGGTCTGGTTGTCTGCGGCGGTGCGGGTGAGGGGATCGCCCGAGATCGCGGCCGGGAGCATGCCGTACAGCTTGGAGACGTTGTAATCGGTGTCGCCGATCATCGGATAGTTCGGGGCCGCGCCTTGCGTCTCCTTGATGTCCTCCGACCATTTGGCGTGGCGGTCGACCGGATCAACCGAGAGGCCCATCAGCTTGACGCCGCGCTTGTCGAATTCCGGCTTCAGCTTGGCGAGCGCGCCGAGCTCGGTCGTGCAAACCGGCGTGAAGTCCTTGGGGTGCGAGAACAGCAGCGCCCAGCTATTGCCGATCCAGTCGTGGAACTTGATCTTCCCTTCGGTGGTCTCGGCTTCGAAGTCGGGGGCGGTGGCGCCGATCGGAAGTGTCATGGTTCTACCTCATGTTATTGAATTTACTTGCGAATTCATCTTGGACCGTGGTGGCCATTATAGGGGCTCCACGATCCCAAGTGAACGCTAACTGAACTGCTTCAAGTAAAATGTGAATTCCTTCTTTGAAGGCCTGATTTCCTAGCACCTTTTTGTTACAGCCGCGCCTGCGGCGAAACATCTCCACCGGGGCTATACGGGCGCGATTGCCCCGAGAAAGCCTTTTATGACTTCCATCACGCTCGCCCGTCGCTTCCCAGAACCGAAATGGTCCTGACAGCGACCAATTGGCAACCATCTCAAAAAGTCGCGACCCCCGTACCGAATCATTAACCACCCCTTTACGCCGGCATGAAAATGCTGGCCGATCAGAAGAAATCTGGAAGTGAACTATGTCTGCCGCTGCGCATAAGTCTATTGAGTCGCCGTCCCTCGAACCGTCCTGCCGCGATACCTCGGCCCATGCACTGACCATCGTGCGCGACGGCGTGATCACGGGCGAAGGTCCGACCACCAAGGGAAGGGTGCATTTCTCCCGCTCGCTCGATGCCGATGACACCGCCTGGTGCGCCCGCATCCTGACCGCCACGGCCGTCAACGACCAGCCGATCAGCCGCACTGAGGCCGAAGTGCTGTTCGAGATCAACGAAGCTGCGACCGAGCGTACCGATGGCGGCCGGTTCGACGACCTGCTGGCCAAGGCGGTGGCCCATTATGCCGCCAGCGCCTCCGGCCTGAAGGTACCGCCGCGCAGCGTCGCGCTGTCGGCCGAGTCCGATATCGAGGGCTGGGCGCCGTCCTATGCCTCCAAGGTCAACAGCGAAATGCTGGAGTGGATCGCCGGCCAGATGCGCGGCAAGCGCCACAACAACCGTCGCCTGATGGCGATGGTGGCGACCTTCCTGGGCGCCACCGCGCTGCCTCTGGCGGGCCAATTGCCGAACGTGTTCGACATCGGCATGTAAATTCTGCGCCTCTCACGAGGACGCATTTGAGCGGCGGGGTTATTTCCCCGCCGTTTTTTGTTTGCCGGTATCCGGCTCCAGCCCGAGCGTGCGGCCCGGGAAGCCGGCAGTGTCGAAATAGCGCTGGCTGCCGACGCGCTGGAAGTTCAGCACGGTCTGCAGGCCGTTCTCGGACTTCTTCGACTTCTCGCCCCCTTTGTACGCCTTCGGCATGATGCCGTTGGGCAGGGCCTCCGACATCACGCGGCCGACGAGGCCGCCGTTCTGCGAACTGCGCAGGCCGAGGAGCTGGGCGGCCGTCATGCCGACGTCGGCATTGCTCACCGGGATCTCGCTGACATAGCCGGCTTTGAAGTCCGGGCCAATGGCGGCCATGAAGTTCATGGTGTCGCCGCGGCTGAAGCTGCCATGCATGCCCTGGCCCTGGCGCAGCACGGTGTCGGCGACCTGCACCGAGCAGTTGGTCGGCGCCTCGCCGCAATCGCTGGCATAGGAGCGGAAGTTGACGACGATCGCCGGCGTCGGCGTCGCCGCCTTGCCGCGCAGGTTGATGCTCGACAGCGGCAGGGTGCCGGGGAAGCGGCCGAGCGAGTCGTCGACAAACAGGCCGGAGACGTAATCCTGCTCAAGCAGCGTCTTGATGGTCCTGGCCGCCAGCTTCTTGTCCTTGTTCGGCAAATAGATCAGGTCGGAGCCGCCATTGGTGGCGACGACGAGATCGGGCTTTTCCGGATCCTTGCCGAGCACGCCGTTGCCGGCCTTGGGATGCTTGTTGCCCTCGACTTTGGCGTTCTTGTCGTTGGGATCGAACAGCGGCAGTTCGAGCGCCTTGGCGAGGTCGAGCGCCAGAAAGCCCATCGGCAAAAAGTCCTTTGGCGTGTCGTCATAGCTGAGCTTGGCCGAGGGGCTGGTCTTGCTTTCCTTGGAGATGGTCGAGAAGCCATGGTCAGCCTGGACCATGATGTTGGTGTTTGCTGCAAGGCCGAGCTCGTCCAGCGCCTTGCGGAGCTGGGCGAGGTTGTTGTCGGCATTCTTGATGCCGGCCATCGAGGTCGGCCCGTTGATGCCGGGCATGATCTGGTTGAGGCTGTCGCCGGTGTTGTGCTGACTGCCGTCGGGGTCGCGCGACCAGAACACCAGCACGAACGGCTTGTTGCGGGCCTTGAACATCGGCAGCACGACCTTGGCCGCGACGTCGGCGAAATAGGCCTGCTGCGCGACGTTGGCCACCGTGGTGCCGGGCGTCTTGGCATCGCCCGCCTTGGAGTTGTCGCCGCGCGGCGGCGTTGCGAGGGGCAGGCCGGCCTTGGTGAGAGCGGCCTTGACCTCGTCTGACAGCGCCACGCCATTTTTGCCGCCGGTGGCATCGTCGAACACGACCGAATGCAGGCCGGTCTTTTCGGGCTTGTCGGTGTGGTCGAACTGATAGGTCGGGCCGTGCTTGCCGAGCGCGGCCGTGCTGTAGCCTTTGTCCCGAGCCAATTTCAGGATCGTGTCCTCGTTGAGATAATCGCCCTTGAAATGCTCGTCGATGTCGCCGAGCACGGCGTCATTCTCGATGAAGGGGAGGACGGTGTCGCCGGCGGGCACCGAGGTGTAGTTGGTCCAGATCGTGTTGGAGAACACGCCGGTGTCGCCGAGATAATGGCCGGTCGACATCGCCGAGCCGTTGGCCATGGTGAAGGTCGGGAACAGCGAGTGCGAATTCTTGAAATTGACGCCCTTGTCGCGGATTTCGGCCATTGCGGGGGCGGTCTCGGGTGTGACCTTCAGCGCCCGCAGACCGTCGGGAATGAACAGGATCAGGTTACGGGGCGTGTTGTTCTCGGCGGAGGCAGATCCGGTCGAGAGTCCGGCGGACAACACTGTCAGTCCGGCTGACAGCAACACCAGTGAACGGCGCATCAAAATCTCTCCCTGCGAGGCGGCTTGGCCGCCAACCGCGGCCCCCGGCTTCGTTTAGTTTCGCTGCATGACGGTTTTGTTACAAGAGCGGAGCGGCATGCAAAGAAGGGGAGGGGCCCCGCTCTGCGCGGCGTCCGGGGCACGAGATCGCGGTGTCGGCAGGCAACTGCTTCAGCATCGTCATTGCGAGCGTAGCGAAGCAATCCAGAATCTTTCCGCGGCGGCAGTCTGGATTTGTTTGCTTGGGGCCGCAAATCGGGGTTAGTTTGTGTGGGCCGGGCCCGGGGACATA
>NZ_JBVVPN010000089.1:0-12503 GCF_055811035.1 Bradyrhizobium sp. MI1.10 | reverse complement strand
CACTCCCGCAGAACAAAAGCGGAAAGTGTAACCCATGTGTCCGGTACGAACTGTCACCTATGTCTCGGGTCGCTCACCGCTGAAACTGCGGCGACATTTCTTCTCCTTTTTACGTTCATTGCGCCCGCGCTACCCCCGGGGAAGCACCGGGGAAGCACGAGCGCGAATTCTAGGGCCCTCGGACGGCTTTTACGCCGCCCAGGACCGCTCTTTCAGTTCAAGTGCGGTCGGCTTTCCGCGGCGGCCTTTGCCTCCAACATTTTCATCGCAGCAGCCAAAGTCACGGCGGCGTCGATTTCGACCAGGTTGCCGGGTAGCGGCCGGAAGTGGCCGGCCGCCTTTCCCTTTAGTGGCGCCAGCATCGCCGCGGCGATCGCCGAGCTCACGTGGCAGCGGATCAGGGCGTTACCGTCCTCTATTGCCAGGATTAGGTCGGTCCCACGGCGGGCGAGTAGGGCGCCGAGCTCATTTGAGTTCGTCGAGGTGCGGAGGGCGGTTGAGTTGCGCATAGTGTTTTGCCTTTCGAGCAAGATGCGAGTCCAGGGGCGAAATGACCGACACTAGGCGGCCCCGCGCACCTTTGGGCGTGCGCCTTGGACATACGCGCGCGGCCCCTGGACAAGAATTGTGATTTGCCGCTTACCGGATTGGCTATCGGCTAGTGTGTTGGGCTTTCGACCCGGCAATCAGGATGCGCTCAGCTGAAAAATCGACAACGAATATTCTGTCTGGAAAAGTCTAATACGTAAAACCAGACGGCTAAGCTCTTATTCGGATTCGCGCATTTATCGATTTCAGCGCTTTTGTCGGGTTTTTGAACCGCGCATCAATCGACAAGAATCGCCCTGTCTCGAACCAGCTTTTGCGCAGAAACTATCAATTGGAGTCAGCGGCTTAGCCACCATGCCTCCGAGCTGGAGGAGTGCAAATGCGGCCGTCGCGCTGTTTGAAGCGATGGCGGCAGCTGCAATGGATGATTGCGCTAAAGCCTATCGCGCCTCGAGGCCCGGCCGGCGCCCGGTCCGGCCCACCCCCCGGCGGGGGCCGCCGGCTTGGTCTCCGAAGGCCGCCAGGCGCTTCCGCTAATTTTGAGATTCCGGAGAGTCCAGGGCTTTATTCATTGAGGGTCGTCGACGATAAGCGCGCCTGCCGCCGCGCGGTGGGAAGCTGTCCGGCGCGAGGCAATCGTCAACCTTGCGACGTAATCCTCCTGGATCGCTTGACATGGATCAAGAGCTCATCGGAAGCACCCCACATCTTAAGATAGAACGGAACCATCGGGAGGACAAGAAATGCCCGTTTGGAAGATGAGCCGAAGTTTGTTTGCCGGATTCGCTTTAATCGCAATTGCTTCCGTCGTTTCTGCGCAACAGTTCGATCCGCAGCAGATTCAAATTATCAAGGATACCGCTGCGTCGATATGTAATGCGGTCAAAAATGAGAAAGGGAGCAAGAGCGGCCTTGAAATCGAAGGCGAGGTGAAAGCCAAATTGGGAGCCTTTTTCGATAGGTTTGCGGATGTTGGAGGCTCCACCAAGGTTAAGGGGACTCGTCAGGAGTTTGAGAATATTGCTCAGGAAGCTGTTAGCGGAGATAGCGGATGTAGAGAGCGTGTATTCGACAAGATGTTCGACAAGTTGAGCGCCATGTCTCAACCGGGGGCACAAACTCAGGGGCCTAGCGATGCTCAGCTCATTGTGATCGCAAGCACAGCAGAACGCATCTGCGGGGTTGTCAAAGACCAAGGCAGCGCCTCGAGCGCAGGCGCACAAGGTGCAGTTAGCGTCGAGCTGAGAGGATTGGCTTCGCAAATTCAGACGACTGGGGGTCAAAACAGCGGCAGCATTACCACCAACGAATACGTAGGGCTTGTGCGCGAACAGGTTGGGCCGCTAATGAAAGACCTAAGTAATTGTAGGCTCCAGGTCTTTCAAATACTGGTCGCTAAAATTGCACCGAGCGGAGCAGATCCACCGCCGCCTCCGATATTCAAGCCGCCGCCACCCCAACCGGTATCCCGGACAAGCTTACCGTGCCAGGCAAACCAGATGATCGATTGGCTCGACCAACACGGGATTTATGGCAACCGGCCGTTTGACAGTTCCGTCTACGATGATCGAATCATTTGGACAGTCAACGGAAAGCAGGCCAGGAAGACCAAGGCGGATGTCATCAAGGAAGAAGACGATTTCAGAAAAGTATATCCGATGCAGAGGTATACTCCAACATCATCGTCAGTAAGTCGCGTTGGAGATCAATGCGTGCTCACACAGCAGATCGACGGCTACAAGCAAAAAGCCAATGGAAGCGTGCAGCTTAGCAATTACCGATTTGAATTTGGTATAAAAATCGAAGGCTACGGCCCACGCATTGTCGAGCGTCAGACCGACGTTTTATCGAGCCACTAGGGAATGCCTCCTTCGAAGAACTGACACATGAGCGGCAACTTTGGTGGCAACCGGCGTTTGGCCGGTGGCGGTAGGAGGGCGCTGCAGAAAGAGCCGCAGCGATCCCGCTGGTGGATAATTTACTGCGGACTGTTAGTTTTGGTCGTCGCTACCGTTTGGATGCGCCGCTTGTCCCCCACTGTAGACGCCGCGCCAGCAAGTGCGGACGTCGCCGACCATCAAATAAGGCTGAGAGAACGCGGCGCAGCGATGCTGGTTGCCGCAAGGGAGAGGTTAGAGGCTGCAGCGTCCCTGGCTGCGACTGAAAAGCCAGAAGCTGACAGTTCGGTCTGGCCACTTACTAGAGCACCACCAGATTTGGAGCCGAATACAGTTGCGGCCTCAGCCGCGCAAACCGAATCAGGATCGGAAAAGATCGCGTCACCGCCTGAGGCGCAACCATCCACGCTGACCGGGGCAGTGTCGCCCCGTCAGATTCAGCCTTTGAACTCGGACTCCCAAAGAAAACTGGGACAGACTGAGACCCAAGATCTCGCTCAGCAACAAGCCCCTGCATCGAACGCCGGTACGCCGCCCATTGAGGACCAGCCGAAGCGAGCGGAGCCCGTCGCAACGATACCTGACACGCAAAGATCAGAGCCAGAAACGGCTCTGTCGTGGCCCGATTCACAGACATCAAAGCCAGAGCTCGACATACCCACGCAGCAGCAGTCCAATTCGCGAAAGACGAACGTGGTCGCTCCCCAC
Source organism: Bradyrhizobium sp. MI1.10 (assembly GCF_055811035.1). Taxonomy (NCBI): domain Bacteria; kingdom Pseudomonadati; phylum Pseudomonadota; class Alphaproteobacteria; order Hyphomicrobiales; family Nitrobacteraceae; genus Bradyrhizobium; species Bradyrhizobium sp. MI1.10. The sequence continues at coordinate 9,348 of NZ_JBVVPN010000089.1, read as the reverse complement.
AGCTCGGACAGAGGCAAGGGCAAGGCCGATGACAACGGCCGCGATGAAGACAAGATTTTCGTCGTCCCGCAACTTGTTCTGACGGATGATGTGGCTCAAAAAGTCGGCCACAAGGTTTGGCTGAATGAAACGAATGGCAACCCTGATGCGATCACGTCGTGGAATGTAGGCGAAGAGTTTGCTTCACTTGGCATTGGCCATTTTCTTTGGTTTCCAGCGGGCAAGCCTGCGCCCTTCGAGGAAAGTTTTCCTCCTTTAATCGAGTTTCTGCGGCAACTACATGCGCAGCTGCCCTCTTGGGTCGACAAGAGGCCGATTCCGCCTTGTCCATGGACGAGCCGTACCGATTTCAAAAAAAACTTCAACTCGCCTCAGATGAAGGAGCTGCGACAATTCCTGCTCAAAACCGTTGCCGGTCAGGCGCAGTATCTAGTGGTGCGCGCCCAGGCTGCGATGGGCAAGATCCTGCAAACCGCGCCGGACCGCGACGAACGAGTGCATCTCGTCACCCAATTTTCACGCATCGTGCAAGCTTCGAAGGATCTCTATCCTCTCATTGACTACATCGAATTTAAGGGCGAGGGCACCAACCCAGACGAGACGGCGGTCGATAAGCAGACTGGCAACCGACAGGGCTGGGGACTGAAACAAGTTCTTCTTAAGATGAACGGCACGGCGATCGAGCCAAACGCGGTACTAGCTGAATACGCTGACGCTGCGCGGTTTCTCTTGCTGCAACGAGTTCGCAATATTCCAACTAATCAACCTTGGGAATTGGGCTGGCTACGTCGCGTAGACACTTATCGTCGCCCCCTCGTCGAGGTGGCCTCGAACCCCAAACCGGCACAAGGTAAGGTCTCGCGCGCAAAGATCGGAAAACGCAAGTAGAGCCTTCTATAGTCGCAAAAATGTACGGCAGATCGTTCTAGCACTATCGCTAAGCCTGCTCGACTGCCGGGGGCAACAATCGACCGTCGAACCGCCAGTTCGGGAAAGTGGTCTTTGGGCCGGGCCAAGGTTGGTGGCTAGGCCAATTGGCAGCCGGGAAGGCCGAAGATTGAAGCTTAGGAGGGCAGGCGGGGCAGTTTAGGCGAAGCGAGCCGGGCGGTTGCCGTAACTTTCCGCTTACTACTCCAGAGTCATAATCAATCCCACGGACGTCTAAGCCGCTTCGCCGACGGCACCCACCGCGCAATCCCGCGCTCTTCCTCTCACCCCGCCGGCGGCAGATGTCCTACCCCACCAAATACACGCGCCAATACGATTACGTCTCGTACCAGAACGCCAACCCGAGCCGGCCGTTGCCTGCCGACAAGGTCAACGCCGATCTCAATCAGATGGCGATCTCGACGGGCGAGATCGTAAACTTTCTCAAGACATCTATTCGCTCTGACGGCGCGATCATGAACGGGGCAATCGGTTTCGACCATTTGACCGTCCCCGTTAAAGCCGCCATTGGCAACACCGATGCCGTTGAGGCGCTGCTCGAGGAAGTTGCCACCGCTGAAGCGGCGGCCGCCAACGCGGCGGCGAGCGCGTCCACGGCGAGCGCATCAGCTTCCGCGGCGTCAACGTCTGCGACGAGCGCCTCGACGTCGGCGACGGCGGCCTCCGGTTCGGCGACCAACGCCGCAAGCAGCGCGACCAACGCCGGAACCTCAGCCACGAGCGCAGCGAACTCAGCCACGCAAGCCCAATCCTTCAGCGGTATTCCCCAGGTTATGAAGTCGGTCGCCTACACAACGGTGCTCGGCGACGCGCAGAAGCACATTCTGCACCCCGCAGCGGACAACAATGCGCGCACGTTCACGATCGACAGCAACGCGAACGTTGCCTATCCGATTGGAACGGCGCTGACGTTTATAAACGAGATCAACACCGTCACGATCGCGATCACGAGCGACACGATGGTGCAGGCCGGCTCGGGTCTGACTGGTAGCCGCACCTTGGCGGTTAACGGCATGGCCACGGCCGTGAAAATCTCGGCCACGAAGTGGATGATTTCCGGCTCAGGGCTGACATGACCGCTCTCATGCAAATTCTCTCTGTCGAGCAGACGATCAACGCCAACTATCTGGTCGTAGGTGGTGGCGCTGGCGGCGGCTTTGGCGGCGGCGGCGCCGGCGGTGTTCGCTCGAGTTCTGCGACGCTGCTAAGGGGCAGCTTCTCGGTGGTCGTCGGAGCGGGGGGCGCTAATAGCACCATTTTCGGTAGCAACGGCACGAATGGCGGCGATTCGTCGTTCAACGGAGTTGTCGCTACCGGCGGCGGCGGCGGCGGCGGCAACGCCGTGGCGGGAGCGGCCGGCGGCTCTGGCGGCGGGGGATACGCCGGCCCGACGTTTCGCGCGGGCCCTGCGGGCGGCAGAGGCGTCGTCATCATCAGTTACCCCGGGGCGCAGCGCGCGATCGGGGGAACGGTCACCAGCTCGGGCGGAAACACAATCCACACGTTCAACTCAAGCGGGACGTTTAGTTTCTGATGACCGGCCAGATCGAACCAGTTTCGGAGACCCTCGGCGCGCTCAAAACCGACGTGATGAAATAACCGTTTTGCGAGATGAAGTGATCAATGCCGAAGCTAGTCGATTTCGAAGGTCAGCAGCACGAATTCCCCGACGACTTCACGCCGGCGGACATTCAGCGCGCGCTCGCGAGCGTACCGGCTCAAGCCGCGGCTGCACCTGCCGCTCCTGACACGGCAGTCCCGGTGACAACGCCGAGCGGGCGCATCTACGTGGCGCCCGCCGACGTGCCGCAACAGCCCAAGCCCATCGATCGCCCCGCGTCGCTGCTTCCGAGCAGCGTCGGCGGCGCCGTGCGCGACTTCACGGTCGGCGCCCAAGGCGTCGGCAAGGGGCTCACCGACATCGTCACCGGCCCGTTCGACCTCGCGGCCGGCGCGCAGAACCTCATCACGGGCGGCATCAACAAGCTGGCCGGCACGAACATCCCGCAGGCGATCCCGGCGTCGAAGCTTGTCGAGAAGGCCACCTCGGTCCTGCCGGGCATCGATCCCGCCACGATGTCGTCGAGCGAGAAGCTCGCTTACGATGTCAGCCGGTTCGGTACTCAAGCCGTCGGCACCGGCGCCATGCTGGCGCAGCGCGCCCCGATCGTCGCCGCTGGGACAACGCGCTCGGAGACGCCCGTCGGGCGTGTGCTGGATCACATGGCCAGGCCATACGCGGACGCGCCAGCGCGGACACTGGTGGGGGATACGATCGGCGGCATGGGCTCCGGCGTAGCGGTGAACGCGGCGGACAACTACGTCCCCGAGCACGCTGTCGTGGGGGATACGTGGCCAAAGGCGATTGCCAACGCGCTTGCGCCCGTAATCGGAGCCGTCGGCGCGAACAGCCTCCAGGGCACTGCGGAGGGACTTGCAGGCTTGATCCGAAACATCGCGACGAAGTCCTTTGGTTCCGCTTCTGCGCCGATCCCGCTCAACCCGAACAGCAAGGCGCCGTACAGCAGCGCTGACGTTGACCGGGCAGCCGCCAAGATCCAAGGCACCGCGTCTGGCTCGCCCCGTGCGCTGGCGCAGGACATCCGCGAGAACGCGGCAGCCTTGTCGAAGCCGACTGAGGCAGGAGTCGAGCCGTTGCAAGCCTCGGCCATGCCGACTTCCGGCCTCCTTTCACGCGATCCCGGTCTTATCGCCGCGGAGCAGGGCGCGCGCCTCAAGTCTTCACCTGATTTCGTCAAGCGAGACCAGAACGTGAAAGCTGCCGCTGCCGAGCGTGTTGAATCCACGCGAGATCCGGAGGCTGACCTCGGGGCCGTGATGCGCCGCGCCGCCGCAGCGCGGGACGAGCGCATTGGCGCCGCGGAGAACGACATCCTCCAACGGGAAGATGCGACCCGCGCTGTTGATCAAATCCGGGCAGATCAAGGAGAGCCGCTCGGTGTGCTGGCCAACAGCGAGGTCAAGGCGAACGCCTCGCGGCGCTTAGATGAGGCCCTCGTCGATCGTACCTACATCCCGGCTCGAGCCGAGAAGAACCGGCTGTTTGATACGGCGGCCGGGCGCCACGAGGAGCTCCCCGCAGACGAGATATTCGGCGCCATCGATCGCGTCCGGCGTCAGGCGAGCGGGCTGGCCCCAGGCGTGCTGCCAGAAGACTTTATGCGGCGGCTGAATGCCCTTCGGCCGCGGATGGTCGAGCATCCGCCGGAGAGCGGGCAGCTCGTCAATACTGGCGGGCCCGGCACAGCCCTCGGCGGTGATCTGGCTGATCTGCGCAAGTTCATCGCTCCAGCTATCGAGCGCGCGCAGTCATCTGGCAATTTCGACCTCGCTGACAACCTGCAGGCTCTCCGGCGCGCCGTGAATCGAACGATCGAAGATGCCCCCGGCTATTCGGAAGCAAATGCAAACTATCGTCAGTTTGCAGACCGCTTCCGCCCCGAGCGCAATGACGAAACAGCGCGATTCACCCGCGAACTCGACCGCGGCGGCCAGAACGCTGACGGCGAGCTCAACAGGGGCTCAACGCCTCCGAGCGCTACGGCAGATCGGTTTTTGGCGGCGCCGGAGAAAGCAGCCAGCCTGACCCGCACGCTCGATGGGTCACCGGCGGCTCCGGCCGGATACGCGGCGCTTCGCGATTATCTTCGTGCGGACTTCGCCAAGTCGGCCCTCAACAATGACGGCACGGTCAACTCGATCCGCGCGAACGCTTGGGGGCGAAACAATGCGGACGTGTTGGCGCAATTTCCGGCGGTACGGGGCGAGTTCGACGAAATCGCCGCCGCCGCACGTCGTGGGGAACAGATGTCCGCGCAGGCGCGATCGGATCTTGATGCTGCTCGCGCGGCCCGCGACGTGACAGAAGCTGAAATTGATCGCTCCGCTGTCGGTACCTTGTTTCGCGAGGATCCTCGCGACGTCGCGCAGAAGCTCCTCGGCGGCAAATACGACGCCGGCGCCAAGCTTGACGAGATCAACGCGCTAATCAAGAACGATCCCCAAGCGGTGCGCGGTTGGAAGGCTGCTGTATCCGAGGTCCTCGCCGACAAAGTCCAGGGCACTCGGCAGGTGGGCGAGACGCTTGAAGTTCAATTTGCCAGATTGGCGCGAGAGTTCAAAGATAATGAAGCGCTGCTTGCAAAGACGTTCTCGCCAGAAGAGATGAACAATCTCCGGCAGGCGCACAAGATCCTCTCGTACTTCAAGGAGGCGGAGAAGAGGGCGACCGTTGGGTCGGATACTGCCGAGAAGCTCAACATCCCCGGTTGGGCTCAGCTGGCGGTACGCCACTTCAAAGGTGATCTCGCCGGCGGCGGCTTGATAAAGCGATTCAAACTGCTGCTCGAGATGCTCCCGTCTAGCAAGCAGAATGCGGATGAAATCGTGCACATGGCGTGGTTCGATCCGAACGTTGCAGCCTACTTGCTCGAGAGACCGGTGAAAAATCCGAACGTGGCGCAGTACAACATTGACTTGCGCCGCCTCATCGCGGCCGCGAACGCGTCGCGCGAGAACTAAGGAGCTTAGATGCCAGCGATCGCAGCTTACGATCTCAGCGAACAGCAACGCGCTTTAGTGCGCCTTATCGTGAACGAAGGTAAGCGACCCGAGGAGGCCGCAGAGCTCGCTGGCTATCATCCGAAGTCGGTCTACAAGACGATGCGCCTGCCAGCAGTCGCCGCGGCGATTTCGGAATCAATCCAGCTCGACCTTGCTGTGGTTGGGGCACCACTGGCTTATAGGGTGGCGAAGTCACTGCTGCAGGATGCGAGTGTTAGTGCTCGTGTGCGGGCGGACCTTTCGATCAAGGTCCTTGACCGGGCAGGGCATATCGCGCCCACTCGCAAGGACTCATCATCGCAACAGAAGGCGCTTTCTGAGATGTCTCGCGATGAGCTCGCAGCGTTCATCGAACGCAATCAAGCGGAAATCGACAAGGTTGAAGGCGAACTAGCGTCGAGGGCGAAGGATGTGTCGTATCTAGGGTAGTTCGGTCGACAGGAGCGTGCGTTAAGTTATCTGGCGTGTGGCCGCAATTGTCGGCACCCCATGAATCGAGCCGGCGGCTCGTTCGGCCGCTTTTCGGGAATTATGTCGACACATCTGCGCTAAGGACGCCCAGGGCAGCAGCACATGATTGGTGGTCAAGCCGCGCCACGTTTGTGGTGTTGCTGCAATCATTGGCCAATTTTGGCGAGCTGCGGCGCAGGACGAAGCATACGCCGCAAAGCGTCTCCTTCCTCCACACGACGCGACAGGTGAAGGTTCCGGAATGGCCGTCGAATGATAGCGCAAATTCGCTGGCGAATATGTAGTACGGCGTGGAGATACAGGCTCCCAGGGCGCTGATATCGCGCACCACGCATGGATGGGTCCCACGCATTCCACCAAACGACAGCCGCGCCGGCCGGTTGACCGGTATCCGCTTCATTGCGCGACGTTCGACCATGGCGAGACTCTCCAAACGAAGAGGTAATCGCCGCGATCGCGATTGCACCTCTATGGAGTCAGTTTTCCGCTCCCGCCGAGCCCGGAAAACGGCAATATCTGCACGTTGATCTGCACGGCCTACGCTAACAAGCAGTATTATTGTCTCATTAAAATTAGACCGGACCGCGTGGTTAATCCGCGACGTTTGATGCCCAACCTTATAAGCGGATGAAACCGCTCAAGGATGCGTCTTTTCCTAAGAGTGAGGTATTTCACAGCACTTTCATGGACCTGAGCTACTATTAATTGAACTTAATAGATGATTTTATGTCTTTGGCCCGGCAACAGTGATTTTTAAATAGTCACAGTAAGGGGCGCTGATGAGTAGGCGTGGTCAGGGGCACAACCGCATGGCGGTTCTGCACGAACGCGTTGGGTTTCTAAGATCTCAGCTGACAGAGCTTCAGAACCTTCGCAGCCGGGTTGAGCAAGCCGAGGAACGAAAAGTCGGCAAACGTTCCAAAGTCACAGGTGTCTCGGCGATGCGTCGCCGATTGCGGCGACAGCGGTGTTTTCGATAACCGCAAACGGATAAGGCGTGTTCCTGCACGTCCTGGATTTATATACTGACGGTGGTTTCATACCGATATTTCCGAGATGTGTTGCATGGCAGAGTGAAGACACACTGCAGCAAGCAATTGGCCGTTGCACCGCACTGACGCTAACCTTCCACTAGTCCAACGCTTGAATGGTTGGAGCAGCACCAATCAGTGCGTGCATGCGGGCGCGCTTACGCGAGGTACCGAGTGCAGCTATGAGACGAACGAGGACGAGAGCGGCGCGTCGGACGCCTGCTCAAGCTCAATGAATGACAATGGTGCTTTACTTCATTCAAGCCGAAATTGTCCTGCGATGCAGACCGATTCTGCGGTTACGGCTGATCACTGATGTCCAATGACAACTGAGGTCAGAACGCATCGTCCTTCCCTCCATGGGCTGACGACCCGGGTTGTTTGGAGAAGTTGCCGCACTGAAAGCCATCCACTTTACCACTTGCGCTCGTGCTGTGAACACCTAGAGAGCCTCTCCGGCCGTGCGGATGCGGCGATTGGCGAGCTAGATCGATGTGGGCGTCTTCGAGGTGCGGGACACACCCACCAGCACCACGTCGGCATCGTCCTTGGTTGCTTGCTTGGAGGGGTAATCGCACATGCGGTGGTTAGAAAGCGGGTCGAGCCGGACAATGCCGAGCATCAATGTTGCAGGGTTAAAGTCGGTCTGCATGGCCGGATCCAACGCACTTTGACTGCGAGCTAAAGTGCCCGACCAGCAGCGTCCGCCTTGTCGGAAATTTGTTATGAATTCGGTGGGGCAATTCCCAACTTGTTTGCTCGTGCAGCGATCAATGAGCGAGAACAGGGGCACTAAAATGAAACTGGTAGAACGGCTGACTTCGTCAGCACAACTGACACCACGCGAACGTGAGGTTGTGATAGCTGGTTTTCACTATTCGATCAAAACATACGCGATACTATTGTAGGGAGGTTCGGCCGTCTTAATCAGACAGGACGAACCTCCTCCGTCGCTAGTGCGCTGCAGAAGTCAAAGTATGGAGGAACAACAATGTCTGGTTATCAGCAGTCAGCGGACGTGATGGTCCCGCCTGGTACGACCGTCAACCAGATCGTTCAAGCCGTTCTTAATGAGCTAAACCGCCGCCAACCCGCGACGGCTTCGATGCCCGGGACGTCACCTGCTTCCGCAGGGCCGAACCTTAATCCGCAATTCAATTTCGGCATCAGCACTCCAGTCGGAAATTTCGGGGTCGGCTGGAATAGCGCTCAGCCGGGACAAGGAGCACTGTCAACTCAGAGTCTATGGGGCGATATTACCGGCTTCCTTGGCCACGAAGGCAGGCAAATCCTCGAGGGAGTTGGTCAGCAAGTCGCGCAGCAGCTGCCCGGGATGATTGGTGGCCTCCTGAAGAGTCTGGCCGCGTCACCCGAGTTCGCGCAATATACCCAACAAGTCCACGCTCAATCTGCGGGACCCGGCGGTGCTTTGGCGCCGCAATTCGACTTCGCCAACTTCTTCAAGAGCGCAGCCGACACGATTGGCAAAGCGGTCACGCAGTACGTGGTTCCAAACTTGCCAATGATCGCGAGTACCCTTCTTGCGGTCGCTTCTACTCAGGGGCCGCAGGTCCAAGCCGGTCAGGGCCAATGGGCGCCACAAAGCTCTCAGGGACCGATGCAAGGCTTCCAGGGCCAGCAAGGCTTTGGACAACCGATGCCGCAGGGCTTTGGCCAACAAGGCTTCATGCATTAGGTCGTTTCGGTCCCGGCCGAGCAACACCTTGGTCGGGCCGTGTTCTGGCCTTCGGGAGACAGTACGATGGCTGATGTCTCGGATAGCAAGAGCTTCACAATCACTCCACGTGACTCCACCGGGGCAGCAGGTCCGGTTTCCCCGATTGCTCAGGCCCTCGTGCAAGCGATCCCAGGAGCGCAGCTCGTAAGAATTGGAACTCTGGCGAATGTCGCGACCGTGGTGCTTCCCACGTCTCAGGAAGCGGCGGCCCGCGCATTGCTTGACGCAAACTGGTCGCTCGACCCGAACGCGCCGCTTAATCTCGGCGGCAACACCGGCGCTGGAGTTGTAACAGGATAGGAGTGAGTCCATGTCGCGGAATCCCTCACGCACGACTACGGCGCGGCAACCTTCGACACCCTTGTCAGGCGCGGAGCCAGGGGACGGCGCACAGGAGGCAACTGCAGAGGTCAAGACACGTCGGAAGCAGTACATTATCGGTCCCAAGCAGGCGGCGGGACTGTCCCCAATGGCATCAGAAACCATCCTTACGGCCTTGCAGGCGACACCCGGGGTTCAGATCGACGGCTTCATCCAACTCAGCCGCCCCCAGGTATTCGCTGCGGGCGGGCTGGG
>NZ_JBVVPN010000088.1:0-12721 GCF_055811035.1 Bradyrhizobium sp. MI1.10 | reverse complement strand
TTCACTCTCTCCTCAGCTATTCGAGGAGGGGCAATTCCTCGTGACGCAGAGGGGGCAGTTTGCCACGGCGCGCGACACATCATCATGGGCAATTGGGTGTTGCCGCCCTATGACAGCGCCCCAGGCGCCATCGTCGGCGAGGTATTTCGAGCCAATGGTTTTTCACCACCGAAGCCACGGGTCAAAACTATCGCCATTCAGCTCACGGTATCGCTGATTGCAAGCGGACAATTCGTCGGAATTCTTCCCGCATCGGTAGCGGCACTGAGCGCGCACCGGGCCGCGTTAAAAGTTCTGCCGCTAAGAACCGCTGGTCCCCGGATTTCGGCCGAGATCGTATTCCTGAAAAATCGAACGCTCAGCCCCCCGGTTGAAGCCTTCATCAACTGTACGCGGGAAGTCGCGAAATCGCTTGTTCACGGGCCTTAATCAAATGTATGGCTGATATTGACCCATAGCGTCGTTGTGCCGGTATGCAGCACGTCAGTTACCTAGCCATAGCAGCGTCAGCCCTGCGGATTGTGGGTTCACAGCCTAGGTCAGGTCCTAGTTGGCCTGCTGTGGACAGGCCGAACAAAGCCTATGGGGAACGAGACCGCGCGACCGGCTCGGGGCGAAGGAATTTTGGTTAACGCTTCCCTGATACGGTGCTCATCGTCGCGGAACCGTATCGCGTACCGCGGCCATTGGTCATTGGTGTTGCATGCAAACCATCGAAATTACTGACCCGCGAGAGGCCCGACGCTGCCGCTATGCCCAATATCGGGGCGAAAAGGCGATAGTGATGTTGAATGGATTGCTCGTCGCGGGGATGGTCCGTTCGATAATGGAGGTGAAGTCAAGCAGCCCGACGCGGTGGACTGTCACCGTCGCACTCATAAGGTAATTCGAGAGTCCAAGGCATCAAGCTGTCACGCGGCGACCGGAAAGCCGTGCTTGCCCCTCGCGATGAGCACCGAGCCGCACGAGAGCCGGGCGGTGGCCAGGCAGGCGGTGATCGTGACGTTTTCGGTGCGGTGGAGCCGCTGGTGATCCTATATCCGGCGACCGAAGAAACTGAAGGGCCGATCCGGTGATGTCCGCTTTTCAGTGCAGACCGGAAGCGGCATTTCCCTGCCGTCAGGGCAGCTCGTGACCCTGGCTGTTCTCTAATTCCGGGAGTGAGGTCAAGCTCTCCTTGAACATCCTTGCCGGGTCCATGGTTCTCTCCTCGGTAGGGGCGCGCCCTCCGCATGATGGCGTAAGATGACGTTAGCGGATCAATGTGTGAAGCGCGCTTTGCCCTTTCGAGCACCGCAAAGCCAGGGGCGATCTCACCAACGCCAGCGTCCCGGCAGGGACGTTCGCTCCCGCTGTTCGGCGGGAACTCGTTATCCTTTATGCAGGCTGATCAGCAGTAAGCGCTGTTTCGGTCCCACCTTCCATTGAAGACGCCGAGCGAGGAATGATCGATCTCTGATTGGAGATCGGCTTGTGTCTAAGTTTGACCATATGCTTGAGCCCAGGACCTCGGTTCGTCGGGTCGAGGTCATCACCGAGAGCGGCCGACGCCGGCAGTTCTCGGCCGACGACAAGGCGCGGTTTGTCGAGGAGACGCTGGCCCCGGGAGCCGTGGTATCGGAGATCGCGCGGCGGCACGGATTGTCGCCGCAACAGCTGTTTACGTGGCGCCGGCAAATGCGACAGCCATTTGCGATCCCTGTGGCTCCCGAGCCGCAGACGTTCGTGCCCGCTGTCGTTACCCCATCGTCCACGCCGCCGGAGCGCTCACCGCGGCAGCGCCGACGCCTCCGGAAGGCGCCCGAGGGCGCCGAGAACAGTGGCATCATCGAGCTCGAGATCAACGGCGTCGCGGTCCGGGTCGGCCGCGGCGCGGATGCCGCGACGGTTGCGGCGGTGATCCATGCGCTGAAGACTTGCACGTGATCGGTCCGACGGGCGCGGTGCGGGTGATGGTGGCGACCAGGCCGGTCGACTTCCGCAAGGGTGCCGAAGGGTTCGCGGCCCTGGTGCGTGAGAGCATCCAGGCCGATCCGTTCTCCGGCGCCGTGTATGTGTTCCGCGCCAAGCGCGCCGACCGGGTGAAGCTGATCTATTGGGACGGCACGGGTGTGTGCCTGTTCGCCAAGCGGCTTGAGACCGGTTCGTTCTGCTGGCCCAACGTGCAGGACGGCGTCATTCGCCTGACCGCGGCGCAGCACGGGCGCGGACGCAGGATCGCGAGATTAGCGGACCGGCAGCATCAAATGCTCGTATTGCGTGCCAGGCACATCACATAGGGCCTCGTTGGGTCGGCCTTCGCGCCGCGTGGATAACCCTCCAACATCTTAGCACCAGAGCGTCGACATACGTGATGCACGGTATATGGCTGAACGCATCTCTGGAGCGAAAATGGTGGAACTTTCCTGGCGCCGATCACTTGCCCTGGCTTGCGGATGCCGATGCCGCATTCGAGGAGATCGCCGAGTTCCTGACCGGCGTGCGTCCCATGGCCGAACCCGACCGCGTGCTCGCCACGGTGCTGTTTACCGACATTGTGGGGTCGACCCAAAAAGCTGCGACCGTCGGTGATCGACGCTGGCACGATTTGCTCGACAGCCATAACTCCGTTGTCCGACTGGCGATTGTCCGCAGCCGAGGCCGCGAGATAGGCACCCAAGGTGATGGCTTCCTTGCCACATTCGATGGCCCGGCCCGGGGTGTGCAATGCGCACGCGCGATAATCGATTCTACGCGTTCGCTCGGAATCGAGGTGCGTTGTGGCCTGCACACTGGCGAATGCGAGAGAATCGGAGACGACGTCGGTGGCATCGCCGTGCATATCGGCGCACGTATCGCGGCGCTCGCGGAGGCGAACGAAATCCTGGTGTCCAGCACCGTGAAAGATCTTGTGGCCGGATCTGGTTTGCTCTTCTCCGATGTTGGGACAAAAACGCTCAAGGGTGTGCCGGGTGCATGGAACGTATTCCGAGTCGAGCAATAGGTAGGATCGTCACGACCTTGGCTGAATCGCTTCTTGACGCAATCGAGCCCCCAGCGCCAGAATGCTCTTCTGGAATGAGGCCGGAGAAGGTGCGGTGTCCGTCGCCTCGCGAGCGTTGGGCCGCCGCCTCCGATCTTCGCTTTCGCAAGAACATTGCCTTCGCAGGCAAATGTGGCTTCGCCGATGCGCCTGGAGGTCGAGGGCCATGAGAGTTTGCAGCGCGCCTTTGACGCTTGTGTTCTTGTTGCTTGCCGCAGCGGCGTCGCCCTCTCACAGCGAAGACAGCCCACCGGCGTGGGCCTACCCGGTAAACCCGCCGAATTTTCAACGCGCACCCGATGATGGCGCGATCAGGCAAGTCCCGGACAGCACCATCGGCTTTACGCTCACGCAACTGCGCGATCTGTTCGCCGCGCCCGACTGGCATCCCGAAGATCATCCGCCAATGCCGGCGATCGTGGCAACGGGCAGAAAGCCTGACGTGTTGGCCTGCGGCGTCTGTCACCGGGTCGACGGACCGGGCGGCCCTGAGAATGCCAGCCTGTTTGGTCTGTCCTCAGAATACATCATCCAGCAAACGGTGGAGTTCAAGACGGGCCTGCGCACGAACTCGGTGCCGCGCGTCGCCACCGACCTAATGATCAAGGCGTCGAAAGGGGTGACTGATCAGGAACTCAGGGAAGCCGCGGACTATTTTGCGTCAATCAAGCCAAGATCGAATATTGCGGTCACAGAAACCGATACCGTCCCGAGGACACATGTCAGGGACTTGTTTCTGGCTCGGATCGATGACGGCGAAAAGGAGCCAATCGGCCAACGCATCATCGAGATTCCGGAGAACGTCGAATATTTTGTCAGTCGGGACTCGCGCGCGCGCTTCATCGCCTATGTCCCCCTAGGCAGCATTGAGAAAGGGCGGGCGTTGGCGGCGAGCAGCAATCCGCGCGTCCAGTGCGCCGCTTGTCACGGTGCCGAGTTCAAGGGGACGGCCGTGGCGCCCAGGATCGCGGCCCGTTCGCCGACGTATGCGTTCCGGCAGCTTTTCGACTTCAAGACTGGCGCGCGCAAGGGCGCGAACAGTGAACTCATGAAACCAGTTGTTGAAAATCTCAGCATCGAGGACATGATCGCACTGGCCGCTTATACGGCGTCGCTCATGCCCTAGCATGGTCTTGGGGCCTGTCAGCACAGCGGACATGCGGCCCGTTATCTCGCGCTTGAGGCGACCTTATTGGCATGACGACTTCTGGCCCATAGCGTTAGTGGGCGCAGTGCAGCGACATGTCCGGACGCTGAGGAGGACCGGAAGTCGGTTGCCCAGCAGGAAACCGCCGCGATTGACCCTGGAGCGGACTGCACGTCTCTGAAGCAAGCGAGAGGGGCCCAGCGTCAGTCGAACCACGGCCGATCCTAGTGATACCGGAAAAATGAGGAACGAAGGCAGCTTTCCTGCCTTTCCCTTCCATGCCCATGACATTTGAACGCGTTCCGTCAGAGCTCAATCCAGGAAAAGCGGCTACTTCATCAGCCTAAAGATCCTCGCCCGCCGCGACGCCGACCAGGCTTGCTCGCCTTAGCAATCAACCCGAGGCGACGCCATTCTATGTCACGCTTGTTGGCTCTGGTAGCTTGCTCATCCAGCTCTAAACGCAGCGCGAGCAACTCGGTTTCGATTTCAGCTTGTGTCATTTCTGGCCTTCCGCTTTCGTGGGTTGCTCTTCTCGTCAACTGTGCACGAAAAGAAGCTCGAACAGAAGCGGTCGCGCCTTAGGCCTAAGCCGGACGCCGAGCGGCACCACGGGGAAAGCTGGAGATGAAAAGCATTTTGAACGGACTAGGCACACAGCTCTTTGCACTGCTCTTTATGTCGTTCGCCGCCGGTGCCCTTGCCATTGTGGCGTTTGAGAGAGCCCTGCGCAACGACAGTGAGTGGATTATTTTGGCTGGCGTTATCGTCATCATTCTCGTTACGATAGGCATCAACGCTATTCGGCTTATTAGAAAGACCAGTGCCTCTTAGCTCTCGAAGAGGCCACCTCAGTTCGCGGCCTTTCATGTCGCCTCTTGGCCCTAAGCCGAAGATCATCACTGCAATGAGAACGCCAGCTCTCAGAGGCAAAGGCGACCTTCCCAGCCGGCCGGCTAAAATGACAAAGCAAGGGTGCCTCATCGCATCCCGCGAAGGTGATCGTGGCACATCGTAAGACCACGTAAGCCCATTGCGCACAACAACTCGAGGCCTGCGCATCTATTGTGTCGCCGTGCATCCAACTCAGATTGGCGTGAGCGGCGGCCCGTCGCTAGTCTAGATCGGCCGCCAAGGACGATCGCTCTCCTTAGGCCGGCGAGCTTTCGACCGACGTCATCCCTTGCCGAGCACACAACGTCGGCACGACTCTCGTCCAGATTGCTTACTCGCTCGAGCGAGGCAAAGCTGGAGTTTCGTCCTCGGCGGCATATCGCCCTCTATAAGGAAATTGGCGCACCCGAACCAGATCGACGTGTGACCTCTGCCTTCGGAGGCAGGGCTCTATGCCGCTGGCGGTTAGAGAAGGGGAGCCACACCACTTGGTACCAGCTTGGGCGTTCGCCTTGAAAGGCACTTATAGGCACGAAATGCACCTAGTTTCCTTACCCATCTCGGCAAGTCATTGAAATCGCTAAAAATGCGACCGCCCTCCGAGCCAAAGACGGCCATCGTTGCGACTTTTTTCGCGTCGCCCATAGGCAGAAAACACATCTTCTTTCGTGCCGAGCTTGTCCCGGTTTGCCTGCGCGATGTGATGCGCCGGCATCTCGGATCGGTCTAACCGAGCATCACCATTATCTGACTCTCGGGGCAGTCGCGTAGGCCTCGGCCCGCGCCTTGCGCACGCCGCCTGCGGGTGCAGGAACTGCCCTGGTTTGGATGCGTTGGAGGGACAAGACGAATCCATTCCGTCCGTCATGCTCTGGCGGAATTGCCTGTTTATCGAGGTGACGGTACGGCGCCGCTCCGGCGGAGAAGAGGGCTGATCCGGACCGAACAGGTTTTACAGCAATGAGCGTCTGCAGAGCGATTCGGATCGGCCTGTTTACCGCAATGATCGCAACGGCTTGGATCGGCGAACTGGTCGATCGGTGCGCGGCGCAGACGTCTCTGGCCGAGCCCGCGAAGGCGCCTCCGCGCAAGCAGAGCGCCGGCGGCGATAAGGGGGTGATGATATCGGAGAGCCGCTACACGACCGGATTGGTTACCGGCATGCCGCAAAGCACCGAATTCGCCATAGCCCAGGAAATAGCGACCACGCTGGCCACCGGTCAGGAGACCGGACCACACGGGGAAATGGCGTTGCGGGTGCTGCCATTAGTTGGAAACGGCGGCGTCCGCAACGTCGTCGACGTCCTAACTTTGGCGGGCGCCGACATGGCGATCGCGCCTGTCGTTCTGGTCAATCGCCTCCGGGACGCCAGGCCCCTTGGCGACATCCGCGATAAGCTAGTCTACATCACCGTTCTGTTTGGCGAAGAATTCCATCTGATCGCGCGGCCCGAGATCAAAACGCTGGCCGACCTTGCGGGAAAGAGAATCAATCTGGGCGAAGAAGGCAGTGCCGGTGCTGTCTTGGGTCGCGAGGTGCTCAACAGTCTGGGCGCGAAATTCGACGAAGCGAACCTGAGCCTCGAAGCGGCGCTCGACGAGATGCGCAAGGGGCGGCTCTCGGCCGCCCTGCTGGTTTCGGCGAAGCCGGTCGCCTCGCTGGCGAGCTACGCCCAGTTCAATGCGGTTCGCTTCCTGCCGATTCCTTATTCCTCGGCGCTGCGGCGCGACTACCTGCCTTCGACCCTGCATCACGAGGACTATCCGTCGGTCCTCGGGATCGACGAAAGCGTCGACACGATCGCGATCAAATCGGCCCTGTTCGCCTACAATTGGCCGAGCCGCGACCAGCGCTACCAGCTGCTCGAGTCATTCGTGCAGACATTCTTCTCGCGCTTCTCCGAATTTCTCGGAGACGGCCATCACCCGAGATGGCGCGAGCTGAACCTGGCGGAACCGCTCCCCGGATGGCAGCGCTTTCGTCCTGCGGATCGCTGGATCCAGCGTCAGGCGTTGCAAGGAGCGTTCGACCGCTTTCTCGAGCAGCATCCAACGAACGATCAGTCGGACCGCGAGGCGCTATTCCGGGACTTCCTGCGCTGGCGGGAGCGCAACAAGGAGAAGTGAACAAAGGGAGATTGCGAGATGCGCCATCGGTTGGCCGCCTCGGGATTGGCTGCATTGCTCGCCTTAACCGTCGTGCCCGTGTCGCCTGGCGCGCAGCCGACCCTGCAAGGGTGGGGGCCCGCGCCGCAGGGGACCATGCCGGATCCGTTCCAACAGCCCGCGCCGCAGAGGATGCCGGATCCCTTCGCCCCAGCCGTATCGCGGCCGGCGGCGAGGACCGAGCCTCCTCGGAGGACCGAACCTCCTCGAAGGACTGTTCGCCGAGCCCGTCCCGCGCACACGAAACACCACGTCGTTCGTCCGACGCAGAATCAACGGAAGATCGCCGAAGGAGAGGGATACAAGCGGGTAAGCGATCTGGTGAACTTCCCGAAGTTCTTTCCGAGTCTCGGCATCCTGTTCGTGAAGCCCCAAACCTTGCCGCTCGGACCGTTCCTGTGCTTCGACCGTAAGGACCGCCTGATGGCGACCGTATACATGGTTTCAATTAAGGACATCGACGATCACAAGGCGTTCGAGGCGCCGGCGTTCGCCGGCGCGACCGACCATGTCAACATCTACTTCAACCCGGGACATCCCGGGGTCGACGTCCCGCACTACCACTTCGTGATCTGGCACGTGACCAAGAAGGAGGAGGAGCGCGTCGCGAACTGACGCGGTCCTCGGCGAACCGGTTCGGCATTTTCGGCGCCGCCGCTTCAATCCGCGACATTGAATCCGCCCTGCCTGAGCGCCGCCGCGACCTCCACCTCTCGTCCAACCCCCGACGGTGATTGTGGTGCGGCTTGTAGTTTGTGGAGTTCTTCCGGCTTCAGCTTGGTGTAACGCCGCAGTGCTTGCCAATCCTTGTGGCCGGTCACAAGCGTAACTTCTCGATTGTGAGCCCTGCTTCAAAAAGATGGCTAGTCCCCTCGTGTCGCAGGTCATGAAAATGCAGATCCTCGTTCTTCAACTCGTCGCAGGCCCCGCGTGGAGGCTGCGCTCACGGAGCGGTGGCGTAAGGGAATACACGACCCCATCGGGGCGCTCGATCGCAGGTCAGGACCGGCGGAGGGATCGCGATCCGGCCAGGTCTAGCCGCGCGGTGAAGGAGTATCTGGCGACCCTCAACGATACGGCGTGGGGCGCCGCCAGCGATTTCGTCCCGAAGTTTATTTCGCCGTCCGATCCGGCAGCGCAGTGGACCGGCGCTCACAAGGGGCCGGCATTCTTCGCGTACTCCGACAAACTATCTCATCGACGTGAAGTTCGGCGTCATCGTTGATGTCGAGGCCTCCCGCGCCATTCGCCAGGCCGAGGTCGGTGCAGCAAAGACCATGATCGAACGAACCGAGGAGCGCTTCGGTCCGACCTATTTTGAGGAGTCTCATCCCTTCGGCCCGGAGGTCTCGTATGCGCGCTACTCACGCGATATCGCGGTTGAGCGAGCCGTGGGCTGTTGCGCCTGATCACAAAGCGTAGCTCACCACCGTAGCTGAAGCGTGGGAAATGCCGCCATGTCCGAAGAAAACGCTGTAAGATCAGATCGATAGTAAAATAGGGTTGGAGGAGTGGATATCATCTGGCTTCGATAATTGGGGATTATCGATCGCTCCTCCCCTGGACGCGGGGCTGGCGTTTGCCTTCTGGATTCGCCGGCAGTTTATCGACGGCTACTGGCGCTAGGGGCTCTCCGCGCTTTGAGCCTACGAAATTTGGCAGATTCGACGGCGCCTCCGATTTGCGCTTTATCAAGCGGCTTCGGACGTGGAGCGCACCACGCTCCAGCTCTGCGCAAATCAGCGGTGCCGTTCTAGATTTGCCGCACAGAAACCCATTCCGAAAAACACCATGCAGAACCTCGAAACCACCATCGCCGCGCTCACGAAGCGCGGCGAACAGCTCTCTGCCAAATGCGCGACCGCGCGGGCGGCGTTGTGAACGAGGCGATCAAGACCCGTCAGCAGGCGCTTCTGGGCGGCGACCTCGATGACCAGCGGGCCCTCGACAAATTGCAGGGCAGGGTGGACACGGCAGCATCCACGCTGGCGGGCATCGATGATGCGCTTGACGCCCTCGCGCAGCAGAAGGCCGAAGCCGAGCGACAGCTCGCCGCCGAACGTGAGCGCGGTGCGCGCGCGGCTGCGGCGGACAAGCTGCACAAACAGTTGCCGCCATCGAGGTGGCCTTGCCGGGCTATCTTGAGCAGTCACGTGCTCTTACCGATGCCCTCTCCGAGATCGGCGACTGGCATTTCGAGAGCGGCCAGATCTGGCTTCGTCCAGAACACCATGGGGCAAATCGAAATTGCTGCCAACTTCACTCTCGCGAGCTGAAGGGCATGCCCGATGCGATCCGTCAGGGTCGGCAGTCTATCCCGCAACCGTAACCCATGAATGCCGCACCTGCTGTCCCTGCTATTGGCGCACCATGTTCGCGCGCCCAAGGAAGGTATTTGATGATGTCTGAAGGAACTCCGTCCGAGAAAGGCCCCGCCCATCCTGCGACCTCTCTCGACGCCCTGGGGGTCGCTGCTTGTGTCGATGGTGGCGACAATGGCAGCGACCCCAATGCGCAGGTCGATCAATACGACGGACTGCTCGCCAAAATCGGCCGCTCTTACGACCAAGACTGCCGGGTCGCAATTCACGAGGCGGACCATATTGTTGCTGCGCGCCTACAGGACCACCCGCTGGGCGGCGCCACGGTGGACCCGGGTTCGGGCTTTGAAGGCTGCGTCTGGGGTGAGGAGCACGAGGAGGCATTCGCGGAAGGTCGCGGCGATGCCTCCGATGTTCGGGAGGCCATCGCTCCTGTGATGCCCAAGCCGGGCCAGGATATCAGTTCGGTTTCAGATGTCTTTGCGAGTATGTACGGCCATTGTATCGAGCTGGCAGCGGGTCGGGCTGCTGAGCATATGCTTTGGGCGATGACGATAGCCGGTCGGCCATCGACGATCTGCGGCAGGCCCGCGAGCTGGCGCTGCTTATCTGCAAGAGCGAGGAAGCAATCGCGGCGTTCCTCACGTACTGCGACATCGCGGCGCGCGATTTGCTGTTGCCCTATGGCGATCGTATGATGGTGCTGTCTACCGTCTTGCGCATCAAGCGCTCGTTGGATGCCGCCGAGATCGACGAGATTATTTTGGATGTGGAGACGCGTAAGGCTTTGGCGGTTGAGCATCGGCGCCGCGCTGAGTGGCGCAAGGCCGAGGTAGAGGCCGAGCGCTTTCGGGCGGAATGTGAACCGCTTGATGCCGCAGCCCGTGCCACATTCTGAACCAGATCGGATGCGGTAATCGGCGACATCAATGATCAGAAGACACGGCGGATGTACCCGGCCCGATGATCTAAAAGGCCCGGACGCGAGCGTCGGGGCCTTATTCATGGCCCCAACGAACGGATTACGAACCCAGAGGGGTCCATCTAAGAACCAACATACCGAGGTCCGAGTTTACACAGGTGGGTAGGTTCGTAGAGATGGGTATGCGTCATCAAGCGCCTGCGGTTCATACGAAAAGCCTCGTTAAAGACCCGGCTTGACCTAGAAGCACAACAGCTACACGATGAATCCCGGTCATGCCCACCAGGACACAAGCGAGACAGTCTGCTTAGGAAGGCGGCAGAACGAAATCACGTCTCGCATAACCGAGTGGCTGACCTTGCCAAGATGGCAGCCACCGAAATAGGGCGCCTCCGTTTGCGGTATGAGTGGCGGCTCAAACGAGTATCCACATCGTGAATGCGGCGCAGGGGCAGGTGCCCACGACGGTCATTCCGGCAAAGAAGCGCTCGGTTCGATCCATGTCGATCACTTTCAGATCGGTCCACGCCCATACACGTTTAAAGCTGCACGTTGGCTCCCGCTTGCGAGCGTCAAATCTGTCAGAGCTTATGTCCCATTAGGACGGTGCGAGCGCACTGCGAGTTGGCATTCGAGCAAATTCCATCTGAGTGGCTCGAAACCAGTTGAACCAACTGGTTGTTAACAGCAATGGACGAGCACGATCTGCAAGCCCGCACGGGCCAAGCTCTTGTCGTAGTGACTCTGAGCACGGCAACGCTGATCGCGTGTGTCGGGCTATTGATGTCTACGTCGTTGCAGTGACGGACGGCTCGCTCGGGACCGCTCGCTCTAGGCGTCCGCGCTGTTTCGTTGGTCGATTCGTCAGGTCGAGCTAGAGAACAAGGAGGCGAGACGGAAAAAGACCGCCCGAAGGCGGTCTTTTCAGTGCAAGGCACCGGGCCAAAATAGATCGGGATCAAACGTGCTCCGCCGGAGTGCTCACGAGCTAACCATCATCCAACGAGCGCCGCCTCACAACTATAATTGCAGTTCTGAAATGGAAGAGGGTGCGCTTGCTGGAACACCTTGAAACGCCAGTCTGCAAACATGCATGCAGATCAACCTGCTCGGGTGAGCAGATTACAGTTTTCGAGAGTAAACAAAAACGGCTCCAGTCATCGGACTGGAGCCGTCACTTCCGTAAGCGCCTCCGACCTTGGGGGCTTGTGGTGGTCGGAAGAGCGCCTTCATTCTGCGCTTCGTTTGTCGATCTAGGAGCATTAATCTCTAGGGGGCACCATTCCGGCGCAACATGCTCGCGCGTCGAGAGCGTCGTGATCAAGGTGTGTTCAGACCGCCGCCATCGGGCAGCGGGATGGGATCAGCAAACACCCCGCTGTCAGTCTCGATTGCTCATCATGCCTCGTGCTACTACGGCTTCTGGTTGTTGGCTACTTCTCGCGCCGCCAAACTAAGCTAAAGCTCAGTGAGCTTTTCGACCAAGTGCTCCACGATTTCCTCGCAGACGGATGGTGGTTAGTGAGGTGCACGCCGCCTAATGTCGGACGCCATCGCAACCACGTCTGGCGAAACGGACGGGTCAGGTCCACTATCGCCCGCATCTTGTTATATTTAGTGATTGAACTTGTGCAACATAATTTAATTTATTTAATCCCCTCAGGTGATTTAATTGAGATGCCAAAATCATCTGGGTCGCCAACCCGGCTCCACCTTTCTTGGGACGAAATCGCTGTAGTGAACGCGCAGCTCAATCGCCCCTTCCGCCGCCATAGGCCCACAGGGAGAGTCTACCATGAGTGGCCTCCATAATACCCAGACTTTCCCGGTGGCCCCGCGGGCCGATCTCTTCAAGGCAGCCAATGAGCCAGCGGCGGGCAATTCATGCTGCGGAGCGGCTGCTGCTGCCGTTGTTCTTCGTCACCGTTTAGAAGCGTTAGCTTCTCAGCTCGCCGAACTGGCAGCCCTTCGCGAACGAGTGCATCAGGCTGAGCAGAGGATCGAGCCGAGATACACGCAAGGAAACGCGACGATACGGGCCTAGGAAGATGCGCGCGCGTTGGCACCTGCACGATTAATCGCGGATTGAGACGCGCGGATACACAAGCGAGCTTCGCGCTGCCTGATGCAATTGGAGGCAGATGTGCTCAGATCGGCGATCAAGTTTACTGTTGTAGCAACGTTGCTGATGACCTTGATTACTCCTCCCGTAGTCACGCAGGCCTTCGGCCACGGGAGCGGTGGTGGCG